>NZ_JBICUN010000025.1:0-93250 GCF_043198195.1 Micromonospora sp. NPDC048868 | reverse complement strand
CCCTCAACGCCCTGATCCTCGCCTACGGCGACCGGATCACCATCTAACAACCTCGATCACACCACAGGCCCAAACACGGAAATCGACACACTCCCACGGACGGCGGTGGTCGCCGGTGCCGGACGTTGGTCGGGGGGATGGGTGGTCAGTCGCATTGACTTCCTTCCTGCGTACGGGTGGTGGTGGTGCGTGGTGGTCCGCCTGGCATGCGGCTGCCCGGGGACCGGATGCCAGGCGGGTCGGCGTCGGCCCGCTCTGGTTCCGTAGACGACGGCAGGGTCACGTCGACAACGGAAATTCAGAACTTTGTTTGGATCGCCTACTTACTTGGACAGTGACGGGCGACGATCTTTACAGGCGCATTTCGGTGTGCGAGCATGCCGTGAGCTGCGTCGTCACCGGTGCAGGACCGGCAGGAGGACGCCGGTCCGGGCGGCGGGAGGCACGCCGGATCCGGTCGGTCCGCCCACCCGCGACGTGAGGAGGGACCGCCACCGTGACCGGCAGCGACGTCCACGCGCCGGCCCACGACGCGGAACTGGGCCCGGGGACGCGCGACCCGTCCCACCCGGACGTGCCCGCCCTGGTCGCCGCCGCCCGCGCGGGTGACGGGGCGGCGCTCACCGAGCTGGTCTCCGCGCACCTCCCGCTCGTCTACGGGATCGTGGGGCGGGCGCTCAACGGGCACGCCGACGTGGACGACCTGGTCCAGGAGACGATGGTCCGGGTCATCCGGGGCCTGCCGGACCTGCGGGAGCCGGAGCGGTTCCGCGCCTGGCTGGTGTCCATCGCGTACCGGCAGGTGCAGCTCCACCTGCGCGGTCAGGCGCGGACCCGGCGCCGCGAGCAGGAGACCGACGCGGACCTGCCCGACCCCGGCGGCGACCTGGCCGAACGGACCGTGGCCGAGCTGATCCTCAGCGAGCAGCGCCGGGAACTGGCCGAGGCCACCGGCTGGCTGGACGACGACGACCGGCGGCTGCTGCGGTGGTGGTGGCGGGAGGCGATCGGCGAGCTGACCCGCGCCGAGCTGGCCGACGCGCTGTCGGTCAGCCCGAAGCACGCGGCGGTACGGCTGGGCCGGATGCGGACGCGCCTGGACGAGAGCCGGCTGATCGTCCGCGCGCTGCGCGCGACACCCCGCTGCCCGGAGTTGGCCGCGCTGCTGCGCGGCTGGGACGGCACCGCCGGACCGCTGTGGCGCAAGCGGCTGAGCCGGCACGGCCGGGGCTGCCCGCGGTGCGGATCGCACGGGCACGTGCTGCTGGCACCGGAGCGGCTGCTGCCGGGGATGACGACGTTCCCGGTCGCCGCCGGGCTCGTGGCGGGCGTCCCGGCGGCCCCGGCCGCCGGGACGTTCTGGGCCATGGTCCAGGGCTTCTTCGCCAACAAGGTCGTGGCGGGCGCCACGGTCGCCACGGTCGCGGCCGGGGGCATCGGCTACGCCGTGCTCCAGGCCCCCGACCCGGGCGGCGTCCCCGCCCCGGCCGGCCCCACGGTGGCCGCGCAACCGTCCCGGCCCACGGGTGCGCCCACCGCCGCCGGGCCGACCCGACCCGCCGCCCCGGCGGCGGGGGCCGAGATCCACGTCGCACCGGGCGGCTCGGACGCCGGCACCGGCAGCGCCGACCGCCCGTACGCCACGCTGGGCCGGGCCGTCGCGGCGGTACGCCCGGGCCAGACCATCGTGCTGCGCGGCGGGACCCACCGGCTCACCGAGCCCCTGGTCATCACCACCAGCGGCACCGCGCAGAGACGCATCACCGTCAGCGGCTACCGCGACGAGCGGGCGGTGGTCGACGCGAGCCGGGTGCCCGCCGGCGAGTGGGCGATCACGCAACGGGCGAGCTACTGGACCGTACGCGGGCTGGAGATCAGGAGCGCGCCCGACCACGCGTACGTCTGCGTCTCCTGCCGCCACACCGTCTTCTCCCGGCTGTCGGTCCACGACAACGGGGGCATCGGCCTGCTGCTGCGCGACCCGGGCACGGTGGGCAACCAGGTGCTGGACAGCGACTTCCACGCCAACCACGACACCTCGGACGACGGCGGCACGGCGGACGGGCTGGCGTTCAAGTACGGCTCGGGCGCCGGCAACCTCGTACGCGGCTGCCGGATGTACCACAACTCGGCCGACGGGCTGGACCTCAGCGAGTTCACGGACCCGGTGAGCGTCGAACGGTCCTGGGCGTACGGCAACGGGGTCGACCGGTGGGGGATCCCCGGCTTCACCGAGGGCGGCGGCAACGGCTTCAAGCTCGGCGGCGGTGACCCCGCTCCCGAGGTGCGGCACCGGGTGACCCGGAGCGCGGCCTGGGACAACGCCGGGTACGGCTTCACCGAGGCGGCCAACCACGGGCAGCTGCGGATCACGAACAGCACGGCCTACCGCAACGGCAAGGCCGGGTTCGCGTTCGTCGGCTCGCCGTCGGTGCTGCGGCACAACCTGGCCCTCGCCAACCGCGACGAGACATGGCTCGGCGGGACGGTCGACGACGAGGACAACTCGTGGAACCAGCGGGACTGGGCGACGACGACCCTGCGCAGCGGCGATCCGTCCTCGGCCGAGGGGCCACGGGGTGCCGGGGGCGCGCTGCCGGAGACCACGTTCCTGCTGAACCGCCGCGATCCGGCGATGGGCGCCGACATGCGGTGACGGCGGTGCCGCCGACCAGGCGCAGCCGGCGGGGTGAGCCGTCGACATCGTGCGGCCGGCACCCGTACGGCCGGCGGGAGGGGTTACCTTGCGCAGATGGATCTGGCGTACCTGCGGGCGCACCCGAAGCACCTGCCGACCTTCCTGACCCACCAGCGGATCCGGGAGACGCCGGTCGCCGGCGGCGACATCTGTGCCGCGTCCCGGCTGACGCTGGACGACGGGCACTCGGTGTTCGCCAAGACCTGGCCGGAGGCCGCCGGACGGCCCGCGCCGGAGGGCTTCTTCGCCGCCGAGGCGGCCGGCCTGCGCTGGCTGCGCGAGGCCGGGACGGTCGCCGTACCGGAGGTGGTGGCGGCGCTGCCCGGGCTGCTGGCGCTGGAGTGGATCGAGCCCGGCGAGCCGACGCCCGAGGCGGCCGAGCGGTTCGGCCGGGAGCTGGCCGGGCTGCACCGGGCCGGGGCGTCGGCCTTCGGGGCCGGGTGGAACGGCTTCATCGGGGCGCTGCCGGCGGACAACACACCCGATGACGGCCCCTGGTCGGGTTGGTTCGCGCGGGCCCGGCTCGTCCCGTACCTCCGGATGTCGGTCGACGGCGGCGCGCTCACCGGCGCCGAGGCCGGCCTGGTCGAGCAGGTCGTCGAGCGGATCGGCGAGTTCGGCGGTGACGAGCCGCCGGCCCGGATCCACGGGGACCTCTGGCCGGGCAACGCGCTCTGGGGCGCGGACGACCGGGTCTGGCTGGTCGACCCGGCGGCGCACGGCGGTCACCGCGAGACCGACCTGGCGCAGCTCGCGCTCTTCGGCGGCGCGCCGCACCTGAACCGGATCCTTTCCGCATACGCGGAGACGTGGCCGCTGACCGACGGGTGGCGGGAACGGGTGCCGCTGCACCAGCTCCACCTGATGCTGGTGCACACCGCACTGTTCGGCGCGGCGTACCGGGATGCGGTCGCCCGTACCGCCCGGTCGGCCCTGGCCGGGCTCGGGCGCGCTACCGTCGACGGGTGACCGCCGCCCCGCCGACCGACGGCGCCCTCGCCGACCGGTACGGCCGCGTCGCCCGGGACCTGCGGGTCTCCCTCACCGACAAGTGCAATCTGCGCTGCACCTACTGCATGCCGGCCGAAGGGCTGGCCTGGCTGCCCGGCCCGCAACTGCTCGGCGACGACGAGATCGTCCGGCTGGTCGGGGTCGCGGTGCGCCTGCTCGGCGTGACCGAGGTCCGGTTCACCGGCGGGGAGCCACTGATCCGGCCCGGCCTGGCCGACATCGTGGCCGCCGTGGCGGCGCTGGAGCCGCGCCCCCGCATCTCGCTCACCACCAACGGGATCGGGCTGGACCGGCTCGCCCCCGGGCTGCGCGCCGCCGGGCTGGACCGGGTGAACGTGTCGTTGGACACGCTGGATCCGGAGCGGTTCGCCCGGCTGACCCGGCGCCCGCGCCTGGCGGACGTGCTGGCCGGGCTGGCCGGGGCCGCCGACGCCGGGCTGACCCCCGTGAAGATCAATTCGGTGCTGATGCGGGGCGTCAACGACGACGAGGCGCCCCGACTGCTCCGCTTCGCCCTCGACCACGGCTACGAGCTGCGGTTCATCGAGCAGATGCCGCTGGACGCCCAGCACGGCTGGGACCGGCGGACCATGGTCACCGCCGACGGGATCCTGGCCGCCCTGCGCGGGGAGTTCGACCTGGTCCCCGACCCGGCGGAGCGCGGCGCGGCACCGGCCGAGACCTGGCTGGTCGACGGCGGCCCCGCCCGGGTCGGCGTGATCGCCAGCGTCACCCGGCCGTTCTGCGGCGACTGCGACCGCACCCGGCTCACCGCCGACGGGCAGGTACGCGCCTGCCTCTTCGCCACCGAGGAGTCCGACCTGCGCGGGGCCCTGCGGGCCGGGGCGGACGACGACGAGCTGGCCCGGCGCTGGCGGGCCGCGATGTGGGGCAAGCGGGCCGGGCACGGCATCGACGACCCGGCATTCCTCCAGCCCGCCCGGCCGATGTCCGCGATCGGAGGCTGACCGTGGCAGAACCGACGCGCCCGGCCGACCCCGGGCCACCGGCCCAGGCACGCCCGGCTGACACCGGACCGCCGGCCCAGGCACGCCCGCTCCGCACCGGGCCGCCCGTCCAGGACGCCGGGGCGCCGGTTACCGTCCGCTACTTCGCTGGGGCGCGGGCCGCCGCCGGCCGGACCGAGGAGACCGCATCCGCCGGGCGGTCCCTGGACGAACTCGTCGTGGAGCTGACCGACCGGCACGGTGAGCGGCTCGCCGTCGTCCTGAAGGTGGCGAGTTTCCTGGTCGACGGCGTGACCTGTCATGATCGGCAGGCACCGCTACCGGCCGGGGCCACGATCGACGTCCTGCCGCCCTTCGCGGGCGGCTGAGGGAGGCGCACACATGCTGGCGGCACTGGCGTTCGTCGCCACCATCGCGCTCATCACCGGCCTGATCCACCTCTACCTGTGGAAGCGCCTGGTGCGGGACACCACCGCCCCGGGGCGCTGGCGGCGGATCGGCGGGATCACCGCCCTGGTGCTCGCGTTGCTCGTACCGGCGACCATGGCCGGCACCCAGGCGGGCCTCTACTGGCTCGCGTGGCCGGGCTACCTCTGGCTCGCCGTCATGTTCTACCTGCTGGTCCTGCTCGTGGCGCTGGAAGTGCCGATGGCGGTGGCGAAGCTCGTGCTGCGTCGCCGGGTCGCCGCCGTGGAGCCCACCGCCGCCGCGCCCGAGCCCGCCATGGTGGGCGCGGCCGGGCCGGCGGACCCGCCGGCCGCCGACGCCGTCGCGCAGCCCGACCACGACCCTTCCCGCCGGTTGCTGCTCGCCCGCGGGACGGCGATCTTCGCCGGGCTCACCGCCACCGGCCTCACCGGGTACGGCATCCGCACCGCCCTCGGCCCGCCGCAGCTCGACCGGGTGCAGATCCCGCTGGCCAAGCTCCCCCGCAGCATGGACGGCCTGCGGATCGCCGCGGTCTCCGACATCCACCTCGGTCCGCTGCGCGGACGCGCGCACACCGAGCGGATCGTCGCCGCCATCAACCGCCTGGACGCCGACATCGTCGCCGTCGTCGGCGACCTGGTCGACGGCTCGGTGGCCGAGCTGGGCGAGGCGGCCGAGCCGCTGCGCGGCCTGCGCTCCCGGCACGGCAGCTACTTCGTCACCGGCAACCACGAGTACTACTCCGGTGTCGAGGAGTGGGTGCAGGAGCTGGACCGGCTCGGCCTGCGGGTCATGCAGAACGAGCGGACGGAGATCCAGGCCCGGGGCGGCGTGCTCGACCTGGCCGGGGTGAACGACGTCACCGCCGCCGGCACCGGTCTGGCGGCCCCGGCTGACTACGCGGCGGCGCTCGGCGACCGCGACCCGAACCGCCCGGTGGTGCTGCTCGCCCACCAGCCGGTCGCGGCGACGGAGGCGGCGAAGTTCGGCGTCGACCTCCAGCTCTCCGGGCACACCCACGGCGGCCAGATGGTCCCGTTCAACCTGCTGGTGAAGCTTCAGCAGCCGGTGGTCTCCGGCCTGGGCGAGGTGGACGGCACCAAGGTCTACGTCACCAACGGCGCCGGCTTCTGGGGCCCGCCGGTCCGCGTCGGCGCCGAGCCGCAGATCACCCTGGTGGAGCTGCGCTCCCGCTGACCCATAGCGCGGGCGGCCGGCGTTGTCCAGCACCGGATGCTCAGGTCACGGGTGTGCGTGGCGACGGGTGGGTAATGGCGCGGGCGTGACAGGATGCGGCGTGCCTCCGTTCAGTCCCGCACCCCCCGGCGGCGTCCCGCCGTTCGTCGCGGATCTGCACATCCACTCGAAGTACTCGCGCGCGTGCAGCCGCGACCTCACCCTGCCCAACCTCGGCTGGTGGGCGCGGCGCAAGGGCATCGGGGTGCTCGGCACCGGCGACTTCACCCACCCCGCCTGGTACGACCACCTCCGCGAGACGCTGCACCCGGCCGAGCCCGGCCTGCACCGGCTCAGCCCGGAGGCGGAGCGGGACATCGCCCGCCGGCTGCCGCCCCGGCTGGCGAGCGAGGCGGAGACGGATCCGGTCCGGTTCATGCTCAGCGTGGAGATCTCCACGATCTACAAGCGGGACGACCGCACCCGCAAGGTGCACCACCTGATCTACCTGCCCGACCTGGACGCGGTGGCCCGGTTCAACGCGGCGCTCGGGCGGATCGGCAACCTCGGCTCGGACGGCCGGCCGATCCTCGGCCTGGACTCCCGGGACCTGCTGGAGATCACCCTGGAGGCCAGCGCCGACGGCTACCTGGTGCCGGCGCACATCTGGACGCCGTGGTTCTCCGCGCTGGGCTCCAAGTCGGGCTTCGACGCGATCGCCGACTGCTACGCCGACCTGGCCGAGCACATCTTCGCCGTGGAGACCGGCCTCTCCTCCGACCCCGACATGAACTGGCGCGTCGGCAGCCTGGACGGCTACCGGCTGGTGTCGAACTCCGACGCGCACTCGCCGCCGGCGCTGGCCCGGGAGGCGACCGTCTTCGCCACCGCCCGCGACTACTTCGCGATCCGGGACGCCCTGCGTACCGGTGACGGGCTCGCCGGCACCATCGAGTTCTTCCCCGAGGAGGGCAAGTACCACGCGGACGGGCACCGGCTCTGCGGGGTCAACTGGTCGCCCGAGGAGACCCGGGCCGCCGATGGCCGCTGCCCGGAGTGCGGCAAGCCGCTGACCGTGGGCGTACTCAGCCGGATCGAGGAGCTGGCCGACCGGCCGTCGGGGCACCGCCCCGCGCACGCCCCCGACGTCACCCACCTGGTGCCGCTGGCCGAGATCCTCGGCGAGACCAACAAGGTGGGCGCCCGGTCCAAGCGGGTCGAGGGGAAGCTCCACGAGCTGATCGCCGCCCTCGGCCCGGAGCTGGAGATCCTCACCAGCACGCCGCTCGACGAGATCGGCCGGGTCGGCGGGGAACTGCTCGCCGAGGGCATCGGCCGGCTGCGCCGGGGCGACGTGCGCCGGGTCCCCGGCTACGACGGCGAGTACGGCGTCATCACCCTCTTCGACCCGGCCGAGCTGGGCGGCAACGCGGGCGGGGCCCAGGAGACGCTCTTCGACGTACCCGTGCCGGCGCAGCGCACCCCCGCGGAGCCGGCGCCGAAGCCCCGGGCCAAGCGCCCGGCGGCGGCCAAGCCCGAACCGAAGCGCAAGGCCGCGCCGGCCGCGCCCCCGCCCCCGATCGCGCCGACGCCCTCGCCGCACGAGCCGTTCGAGCCGATGCTCGCCGGCATGGAGGAGGTCGGCACCGGCCTGCTGGACCGCCTGGACGCCATGCAGCGGGTGGCCGCCTCCGCGCCGGGCGGGCCGCTGCTCATCGTCGCCGGGCCGGGCACCGGCAAGACCCGGACGCTGACCCACCGGATCGCCTACCTCTGCGCGGAGCTGAACGTCTTCCCGGAGCAGTGCCTGGCGATCACGTTCACCCGGCGGGCCGCCGAGGAGCTGCGGCACCGCCTCGACGGGCTGCTCGGGCCGGTCGCCGAGGACGTCACCGTCGGCACCTTCCACTCGCTGGGCCTGACGATCCTGCGGGAGAACGCCGACGCCGCCGGCCTGCCGACGGACTTCCGGATCGCCGACGACGCCCAGCGGGCGGAGGCCCGCGCCGAGGCCGGCGACGACGATGCCGGCTACTCGGCGCTGCTGCGCAAGCAGGACCTCGTCGACCTGGACGAGCTGCTGACCCTGCCGGTCGCGCTGCTGAGGGCCGACAAGAAGCTGGTACGGCACTACCGGGAGCGCTGGCGCTGGATCTTCGTCGACGAGTACCAGGACGTCGACGAGGTGCAGTACGAGCTGCTGCGCCTGCTCAGCCCCGCCGACGGCAACCTCTGCGCGATCGGCGACCCGGACCAGGCGATCTACTCCTTCCGGGGCGCCGACGTCGGCTACTTCCTGCGCTTCTCGCAGGACTTCACCGACGCCCGGCTGGTCCGGCTGAACCGCAACTACCGCTCCTCCGCGCCCATCCTGGCCGCCGCCGTGCAGGCCATCGCGCCGTCGTCGCTGGTGCGTGGCCGCCGGCTCGACCCGGCCCGGCTCGACCCGGAGGCCCCGCTGGTGGGTCGCTACCCGGCGGCCTCCGTCTCCGACGAGGCCGACTTCGTCGTACGCACCATCGACGAGCTGGTCGGCGGCCTCTCCCACCGGTCGCTGGACTCGGGGCGGATCGACGGCCGGTCCACCTCGCTGTCGTTCTCCGACATCGCGGTGCTCTACCGCACCGACGCGCAGGCCGCACCGATCGTGGACGCCCTCGCCCGGGCGAACATCCCGGTGCAGAAGCGCTCGCACGACCGGCTGCGGGACCGGCCCGGGGTGGCCGCCATCGCCCGCGAACTGCGGCACGCCGACGGGCTCGACGGCTCGCTGGCCGCCCGGGTCCGGCTGGCCGGTCAGGTGCTGGCGGAGCGCTTCGCGGTGCCCACGCTGGACGGTGCCAGCGCGGTACGCCCGGAGGACGTCCGCTCGGCCGTCGACCTGCTCACCCCGCTGGCCCGCCGCTGCGGCGACGACCTGCCGCTGTTCCTCTCCCAGCTCGCCACCGGCGCGGAGGTGGACGCGCTCGACCCGCGCGCCGAGGCGGTCACCCTGCTCACCCTGCACGCCGCCAAGGGGCTGGAGTTCCCGGTGGTCTTCCTGGTCGGCGCCGAGGACGGGCTGCTCCCGCTGCGCTGGCCCGGCAGCACCCCCGACGACGACGCGATCGCCGAGGAGCGGCGGCTCTTCTTCGTCGGGCTGACCCGCGCCCAGGACCGGCTGTACGTGACCCACGCCGCCCGCCGCACCCGGCACGGCACGGAACGCGACTGCGCCCCGTCGCCGTTCCTCGACGTCATCGACCCGGGCCTCTTCGAACGCTTCGGCGAGGCCGAACCCCGCCGCCCCCGCGACCGCCAGCTCCGCCTGATCTGAGCCACCCCGTCGGGCTGTGGGTCCTTCCGGCCGTGAGTGACCGCTCGGGCGGTCAGGGCGGCCCGGTGTGCCTGTCCGTGCGGGGGGCGCGTCAGGCCGTCAGGCACCGGCGCGCCGGTGCGTGCGGCGGCCTCAGGCGGCCAGTGCGGCCAGCCAGGCACCGGTGAGCAGGGCCGGGCCCAGCGGGAGCGGGGTGTCGCGACGCACTCTGCCGGCCACCAGCAGGACGAGCACCAGCACACCGTGCAGCAGGTGCGGCAGGAGCAGCCCGAGCGCCAGGGGCGACCCGCCGAGCCAGCCGAGCGGCAGGCCCAGGACGGCGGCGAGCTTCACGTCGCCGAAGCCCAGCCGGGAGCCCGGCAGCACCGCCAGCACCACGTGGCAGGCGAAGCAGAGCGCCGCCCCCGCCACCGCGCCGAGCAGGCGCCCGGGGCTACCGGCCGTCGCCGCCACACCGGTCAGCCCGACGGCGGCGACCAGCGCGGCGGCACCGACCAGCGGGTCGGGCAGCCGCAGGCAGGCCAGGTCGACCAGGGCGAGCACCAGCCCGACGGCGGCCAGCACGAGGAGCACCGGCAGGACCGGCTCCGTCCCCAGGGCCGCCGCGAGCCCGGCGAAGGCGACCGCACCCGCCGCCGCGCCCCACCCGGCGGACGGCACCGCCCCGGCGACGCGCGGTGCGAGCGGCGCGGTGAAGTGGCGGGCGGCCCGGGGTGCGGCGAGGCCGGCCAGGGCGCCGAGCAGCGCCACGCATGCCAGCAGCCCGGTCGACACGGGCGGACGCTACCGGCGCGACGGCTCCGGCGCGGCCCCCTGGACGGGACGTCGCGGTCTCTCGGTGCTCACCACGAGGGCCACCCCGGCGACGATGACCGCGCCGCCGAGCACCACCCGCGCGGTGACCGGCTCGGCGGCGAACAACGCGCCGAGCGCCACCGCGACCACCGGGTTGACGTAAGCGTACGTGGAGGCCAGCGAGATCGGGGCGTGGTGCAGCAGCCAGACGTACGCGGTGAAGGCGACGAGCGAGCCGGCCACCATCAGGTACGCGAGCGCGAGCCACGACCGGGTGGTCACCGCGCCCAGGTCGAAGCCGCGCAGCTCGCCCCGGCCCACCGAGAGGAGGGCCAGCGCCGCCGCCCCGGCGAACATCTCGTAGACGGTGGCGACGAACGGATCGGCGGGCATCCGCATCCGCCCGGAGAGGAAGGAGCCGATCGACCAGCAGGTGGCCGCCGCGACCACGGTCAGCGCCCCGGTGAGCGGCACGGCGTCCGTCCCGCCGGTCGGCAGCACCAGCAGCACCAGGCCGACGAAGCCCAGCGTCACCCCCGCCAGCGTCCACGACCGGGGCCGGTCGCCGGTGACCGTACGCAGCAGCACCACCAGCAGCGGAACGGTCGCCACCAGCAGGGCGGCGACCCCGGACGGCACCGCCACCCCCACCGGGCCGGACTCGGCGAGCACCACCAGCCCGTTGCCGCAGGCCAGCAGGAGGACCCCGACCAGCGCGGCCGAGGCGAGCTGTCGCCGGTCGACCCGCAGCGCGCCCCGCCCCCGCAGCGCCCGCAGCACGATCGCCAGCACCAGGCCGGCGGCGGCGAACCGGGCGGCCGCCGAGCCGAGCGGCGGCATGGACTCCACCACGATCTTGATGCCCAGGTAGGTGGAGCCCCACAGGACGTAGACCAGCAGCAGTGCGGTCCAGAGCAGGGCCGGCGCGGCAGCAGCCGTACGACCCGCCCCGGCGGCCGGGCCGGGCGGGGTACCCGCGTCGACGGGCGGCTGCGCACTCGGTGGAGGTGGGCTCATCGGTGGACACGCTACGGTGACGTCGGCGTCGGCGTCCCTGGTTGGTGGCCGGCCTCTCACCACTCGCACGGGAGGCGTGCATGGCGAACTACGGACCACCGGGTCGCGGGGACCCGGACCCGTGGCACGGGCGGCACCCCGACGAGTCGTACGGTCCGTCGGCCGGGTCTGCGGGGCAGGAGCCCTGGGCGGACGCGTACGGCCCACCCCCGCCGGGGCACGGCCCGGTGCCGTACGCCGCCCGGAGCGACGGCACCGCCGTCCCCTCCCCGTACGCGGCAGGTCCCGCCCCGCCACCGCGAAGGCGGCGCGGGCGGACGGCCCCGGTCGTCGCGGTGCTGGCCACGGTGACGTTGCTGGTGCTGGTCGGCGGGGCCGCGGTGCTCTACCTGCTCGACCAGGACGACAGGAAGCCCGTCGCCACGCCGAGCGGGCCCGCGCCCGCGGCCCGGACCGACCCGCCGGAATCCCCGGCGGGCGCGACAGCCGCCACGCCGAGCACACCCGCCCCCGAGTCCTCCACCGATCCGCGCTTCGTCAAGGCCGGCCAGTGCGTCCGCAACGACGGGCCGGCCGGCGGCAAGCCCAAGCTGCTGATCAGCGACTGCGCGCCGCAGACGTACGAGGTGCTGCGCCGGATCGACGGGGCGACCAGCGGCGAGAAGGACGCCGCGGCGAAGTGCGCCAAGGTTGACGGCTACACCAACTGGTACTTCTTCGACAGCGAGCTGGACACCCTCGACTTCGTGCTCTGCCTGAAGCAGCGCTGAGCCACCGCACCCCTGAGGAAGAGATGACGACCTACGGATCACCCGCACAGCCGGACGACCCCTACCAGCGCCCGCCCGGCACCCCGGGCGGCCCGCCCCCCATCGACCCGACCCTGCCGGAGTGGGGGCAGCCGCCAGCCGCCGCGCAGTGGGGCCAGCCGCCGGCCAGCAACGAACCGCAGTGGGGCCAGCCGCCGTACGGGGGTGAAGCGCCGGCCACCCCGCAGTGGGGCCAGCAGGACCCGGCGTGGAACCAGCCCGCGCAGCCGCCGGCGCCGGAACCGGGCTACCCCCCGCCGCCCTCCTCCGGGGCCGGGTACCCGCCGCCCACCTCGGGGGCGGGCTACCCGCCACCGACCTCCGGGGCCGGATACCCGCCGCCCACGTCCGGGGCCGGATACCCGCCGCCCTCCTCCGGGGCCGGCTATCCGCCGCCGCCCGGGGTGCAGCCGCCGGCGGGCCAGGGGGGCTACCCGCAGGCGGGACCGTATCCGCCGGCCGGGCCGGCACCCACGCCCGGCAACCAGTGGGGCGCCCCGCCGCCAGGGCCCGGCGGGTACGCGATGCCGCCGGCCGCTCCGCCCGCGAACAAGAGCGGTGGCAAGGTCGCGATGATCATCGGCCTGGTGGCGGTGCTCCTGCTCTGCCCGTGCCTCGGCCTCGCCGGCTGGGGATTCTGGCAGGCCGGCGACGACGACCCGGTCACGGCCCCGACGGTGAACGCCACCGCCGGCCCGACGGGCCAACCGACGAGCAAGCCGACGAGCAAGCCCACGGACGAGCCCAGCGTGGAGCCGACCACCGCCGCACCGAGCCCCAGCAGGAAGGTGTTCGCCAAGGGCGACTGCGTGGTCAACGACGGCACGGCCAGCAAGGCCGAGCTGCGTAAGGTGCCCTGCGGCCCCAACACGTACGAGGTGCTCCTGCGGATCCCGGGTACGGCGGACGGTGACCGGTGCAAGACCCGGGCCCCGGAGGCGACCGCGAACTACGTGCACGACAACTCGATCGACATCCTCGACTACGTGCTCTGCCTGAAGAAGCGCTGATTACCAAAACTAGGGCTGTCTAGCATGGACGCTAGACAGCCCTAGTTTTGTGTCGAGACCGATCCCGGTGACCCGACACGCCGGTTGCCCCATCTACGGATGTCTAGTCCCCCAGCTAGACGGCCCGATACTGTGCGATGCGTGGATCCGGTCCGCAACCCGTACGCCCCGGGCGCCGGTCAGCGTCCCCCCGAACTCGCCGGGCGGGGGCGCGAGCTGGACGTCTTCGACGTCGTGCTGGAGCGCATCGCCCGGGGCCGGCCGGAACGCAGCCTGATGCTCACCGGCCTGCGCGGGGTCGGCAAGACGGTGCTGCTCAACACCCTCCGCTCCCAGGCGATCAACCACCTCTGGGGCAGCGGCAAGATCGAGGCCCGACCGGACCAGTCGCTACGCCGACCGATCGCCGCCGCGCTGCACATGGCCGTCCGGGAACTGGCGCCCCGGCACCGCGCGCCCGACCGGATCGACGCCTTCCTCGGCGTGCTCAAGGCGTTCGCCCAGCGGACCGCGCCGACCGGTCGCGGCACCGCCGCCCCGAAGCTGCGCGACCGGTGGCAACCGGGCATCGACGTGCCCGCCGCCAGCGGCCGCGCCGACTCCGGCGACATCGAGATCGACCTGGTCGAGCTGCTCACCGACGCCGCCGCGGTGGCCGCCGACGTCGGCACCGGCATCGCGATCTTCATCGACGAGATGCAGGACCTCGGCCCGGAGGACGTCTCCGCGCTCTGCGCCGCCTGCCACGAGCTGTCCCAGCTCGGCGCGCCACTGATCGTGGTCGGCGCCGGGCTGCCGCACCTGCCTGCCGTGCTCAGCGCCGCCAAGTCGTACTCGGAGCGGCTCTTCCGCTACCAGCGCATCGACCGGCTCGACCGGATCGCCGCCGACCAGGCGCTCTGCGCGCCGGCCGAGCGCGAGGAGGTCGAGTACGAGCAGAAGGCGCTCGACCTGCTCTACGAGAAGTCCGGCGGCTATCCCTACTTCGTCCAGGCGTACGGGAAGGCGACCTGGGACCACGCGCCCCGCTCGCCGATCACCGCCGCCGACGTACGGGTCGCCGCGCCCGAGGCCGAGGCCGAGCTGGCCGTGGGCTTCTTCGGCTCCCGCTTCGAACGGGCCACCCCGGCCGAACGCGAGTACATGCGGGCCATGGCCACGCTGTCCCTGGTGGAGGGCGAGGCGGACGGCGGGGGACGCGACGACATGGACGCCGCCGTGCCGACGGCGGAGATCGCCCGGGCCCTGGGGCGCAAGCCGGCCAGCCTCTCCCCGGCCCGGGACGCGCTGATCAAGAAGGGCCTCATCTACTCCGGTGAACGCGGTACGGTCGCCTTCACCGTCCCGCACTTCGGCCGCTACCTGCGTACCCAACCGGCCTGACCGGCCGCGCCGAGCCGCGACGGGCGTCAGACCTTGGACCAGGGCGGCGGGAAGAGCACCTCGCCGCGCGGCGGCGGACCCTCGCCGCTCGTGGCCGGCGGCAGCACCAGCGCCTGCCAGGGGTCGCCGAGACCCGACCAGGGGCTGGTCAGGCCCATCCGGTCGGCCCGGCCGAAGCCGAACCGGTGGTAGTAGCCCGGGTCACCGAGCACCACCACCAGCCGCTCGCCCAGCTCCGTGGCCGCCTCGATGGCGGCCTGCACCACCGCCGTGCCGAGCCCGATCCGCCGCCGGTGCGGCGCGACCGCCACGGGGCCGAGCGCCAGCGCCGGCGCGGTGTGGTCGTCGGACTTGACCCGGACCCGGGTGAGCAGGGCGTAGCCGACGACCTCACCGCCGTACTCGGCGACCATCGCCAGCTCCGGCAGCCAGGCGTCGCTGTCCCGCAGCTCCGCGACCAGCCCCACCTCGGGCGGCGTGGTCACGTCGGGGCGGGCGAACGCGCCGGCCAGCACCCGCCGGACCGCGCCGGTGTCGGCCGGGTCCTCAGGTCGCAGCCGCAACGTCGTCACGCGGGGCACGTTACCCCTCACGGGCCGTCCATCAGCGACGGTCGCTCGAATCGGCGTGGCGCGAGGTGCACGTCCACCGATCCGGATCGGCGGTTGCGGGGGTAGCCGGGCCGACGACGGGGTATGACTGACCCATGAAACCCGTACGTTCCCTCGCCCGCGCCATGCTCAGCGGCATCTTCGTGGTCAGCGGGTTCACCAACCTCCGGAACCCCGGGCGGCTGGTCCCGGCCGCGAAGCCCGTGACGGACCGGGTGACTCCGCTGCTGGAGAAGACCGACCCCCGCATCCCCACCGACACCGAGACGCTGATCCGCGTCAACTCGGCGGTGCAGGTCGGCGCCGGGCTGATGCTCGCCACCGGACGGTTCGCCAGGCCGGCGGCGCTTGTCCTGGCCGGCACGCTGGTCCCGGTGACCCTCGCCGGGCATCCCTTCTGGAACAACGACGACCCGGCGGCGCGGCGCAACAACCAGATCCACTTCCTGAAGAACCTCGGCCTCTTCGGCGGGCTGCTGCTCGCCGCCGCCGACACCGGCGGCAAGCCGGGGCTGCGGTGGCGGACCGGGCACCGGATCGGCCACTCCCGACGTTCCATGCAGCGAGCCGTCCGTACCGCCCGCAGGGAGGCCCGAATCGCCGTACGATCGGCAGCGACGGCCCGTCGACTGCCTGGCTGACCTGCGTCGATACCTCCCCCCGCCCGGGCCTTCACGTGTCAACGCCGCGAATCACCTGAACCACCCGACAGGCGTTAACGCGGTGGAAATGTCAAAAACATGTGTGGGATCGGACACGGTCGCATAACGCGGGAGGCATTAACGTGAGGCGCCGTTCTAGGCTCCGTGCAGGACCTGGACGGGTAGGACGACCTTGGTACGGGGGTGGCCACGCCATGCCGGCGACCGTCGGAAGACGGGTGGACCGCCTCGCCCCAGTCCGTCGCGTAACGCGTGGGATCGATCGTAGGACAGTCGTACGGGCTGGCATCGTGGCCGCCGTCGCCTATGCCGCATGGCTCGCCATCGGTGCTTTCGGGCGGCCGTACAACTTCTTCGACATGAAGATCTACCACGGCGCGGTGGTGTGGTGGGCGAGCGGTCACGAGCTCTACGAGTTCATCGCACCCGGCACCACCCTCGGCTTCACCTACCCGCCGTTCGGCGGCCTGGTGATGCTGCCGATGGCGCACCTGCCGGTCGAGCTGGCCGGGACGGTCAACGCGCTCGCCAGCATCGCCGCCCTGGCCGTCGTGCTGGCCGGGCTGCTCCGCCCCATCGTCGACCGGCTCGGCTGGCCCCTCTGGTTCACCGTGGGGATCGCGACGCCGCTGGCGGTCGCCATCGAGCCGGCCCGGGAGACCCTCGGCTACGGCCAGGTGAACCTGCTCCTCTTCGCACTGATCATGGCCGACCTGATCGGCCTGCGCTGGCGGGCCCGCCGGGGCACCCACATCCCCCCGACCGACGGCCCGCTGCTGCGCTTCGTCTACAGCGGGGCGTGGGCCGGCGTGGGCATCGGCCTGGCCACCGCCGTCAAGCTGACCCCGGCGCTGTTCATCGCCTACCTGATGATCACGCGGCAGTGGCGTGCCGCGACCACCGCGATCGGCACGGTGATCGCGGTGACCATCGGTTCCTTCGCGGTCGTCGGCACCGAGTCGCGGGCCTACTTCGGCGGCGTGCTCTGGCAGACCGAGCGCGTCGGGGCCGCCGACATGACGCCCAACCAGTCGCTGGCGGGGCTGCTGGCCCGGCTGTACGACTCGATCGAGACGCCCGGCCTGCTCTGGCTGGCGTTCTCGGTGCTGATGCTGGCGGTCGGCCTCTCCCGCGCCGTCAACGCCCGCGCCGACGGCGACGAGCTGACCGCGTTCACGCTTGTCGGCCTCACCGCCAACGTGATCAGCCCGATCTCCTGGACGCACCACCTGGTCTGGGTGATCCCGGCGATCATCGTGCTGGCCGACGCGGCCGTACGCCGTCGCGAGGCCAGCCGCGGGTTGGCGCAGCGGGCCGGCCAGGGCGGGTACGGCGGGCCGCCGGGGGTGACGGGGCTGCGCCCGCCGATCTGGTACCCGACGCTCACCGGGCTCCGGCACGGCGTCGCCGCCGTCGGGCTCTACCTGCTCTTCCTGGTCTCCCCGATCTGGCCGTACGAGCACCAGCTCCCCGAGGTGTCGCACTACCAGGACGGCCTCTTCGGCGCCCTGATGGAGAACTCGCTGGCGCTGGCCCTGATCCTGCTGGTCGCCGCCCTGCCGTGGCGCCCCGGCGCCGAGCCGGCCTTCTACGCCGACCGGTTCGGCCGGCAGGCCGCGCCGAGCCTGCGCCGCTGACCGGGTGGGCCGCCCCTCAGGGGCAGTTCACCCACTCCTCGGTGCCGTCGGCGAAGACCTGCCGCTTCCAGATCGGTAGCCGCGCCTTGACCTCGTCGACCAGTCGGGCGCAGGCCGCGAACGCGGCGGCCCGGTGGGCGGTGCTGACGGCCGCCACCAGGGCCGCGTCGCCGATGGCGAGCGGGCCGACCCGGTGCGACACGGCGACCGCGTACACGTCCGGGTCGGCGGCTATCTCGGCCGCGACCTCGCGCAGGATCCGCGCGGCGCTCGGGTGGCCCTCGTACTCCAGGCTGGTCACCGCCCGGCCGTGGTCGTGGTCGCGGACCACCCCCTGGAACGAGACGACCGCGCCGGCCCGGTGGTCGGCGACCGCCGCCTCGTGCGCGGCGAGGTCGAGCGGCCGGTCGGTGACCTCGCCGAACGTCGTGGACCGGCCCGACGCGTCGGCCGTCGGCGTGGTCACCACGCACGCTCCCCGGGCAGCAGCGGCAGCGGTACGACCGGCACCCGGTCCCCCGGCTCGCCGGAGGTGCCGGGGCGGATGACGGCGAACCCGTCGGCGCCCGCCAGCCCGCGCAGCATCGCCGAGCCGACGTGCCGGACCGGGTGGGCGGTGCCGGCGGTCCGGTCCAACCGGACCAGCGCCAGGTGGGTGTACTCGCCCCGGCCGCGCACCGGCTCGGCGAGCGTGGCGTGCGGCAGCACCGGCATCGGGCGCCCCGCCAGCCCGGCCAGCAGCGGGGCGACAAGCGAGACCAGGGCGACGATGGCGGACTGCGGGTTGCCGGGCAGCCCGGCGACGAACCGGACCCGGCCGTCGGCGTCGGCCAGCCGCGCCAGCAGCATCGGGAAACCGGGCCGCACCGCCACCGTGTTGACCACGTAGTCGGCGCCGAGCGCCTCCAGCGTGGGATGCAGGTGGTCGACCGGCCCGTGCATCGTGCCGCCGGTGGTGCACACGAGGTCGGCGGTGCTCAGCGCCGCGCGCAGGGCGGCCACGTGCGCGGGGAGCGTGTCCGCCACCGGTCCGACCATGTCCGACGGGCGGACCAGGCAGCCGTACCGGCGCAGCCAGGCCGGCACCGCCGGCCCGAGCGCGTCGCGCACCCGTCCGGCGCCGGGCGGGCCGGCGGTCAGCAGCTCGTCGCCGAAGACCAGCAGCGCGGCGCGGGGCTGCCGCCGCACCAGCAGGCTGTCGTGCCCGCAGGAGGCGGCCAGGCCGATCAGCGCCGGGTCGACCGGCGTGCCGGCGGGGACCAGTTCCTCCCCGGCGTACGCCTCCTCGCCCGGCTCGCGCCACTCCGGCGCCGGCCGCGGCGTGCCGTCGACGAGGCCCTCCGGCGTACGACGGGACTCCTCCACCCGCAGCACGGATGTGGTGCCCTCCGGCACCATCGCGCCGGTGGCGATCTCGACGGTCGTCCCGTCGTCGGTCAGCGGGGCGGGGGTGCCGCCCGCCAACACCCGCCCGACCGGCCGCCACGGCCCGGTGCCGCGCACGGCCCAGCCGTCGACGCTGGAGGTGGGGAAGGCGGGCAGGTCCGTACGGGTGGCCAGCGGCTCGGCGAGGGTGTGCCCGTCGATCTCGGCGAGCGGCCGGCTGACGGCGGGGAGCGCGGCGGCCAAACCGACCGCGTACACCCGGGAGCGGGCCTCCTCCCAGCCGGCGGGCGGGGGCGCGGTGGCCGGCTCGGCGGCCGGGGCGGTTTCCGTGCTCACCGGCCGAGCCTAACGGTGCGGCATGCCGGCCGCGCCGTCAGCGGCGCCGCGCCCACCGGTTGGTCGCGGCCCTCCCGCGTCGTCAGTGGTCGCCGCCGCGGAGCTGGTCGACGGCGTGGCGGAGGATCGGCCCGAGCACGGCGAGGCCGTCCCTGGCCCCGCCGGTCGACCCGGGCAGGTTGACCACCAGCATCCGGCCGACGACGCCGGCGAGCCCCCGGGAGAGCGCGGCGGCGGGGACCTTGTCGCGGCTGTGCGCCCGGATCGCCTCGGCGATGCCGGGGACCTCGTGATCGAGCAGCGCCCGGGTCACCTCGGGGGTGCGGTCGGAGGGGTTGATCCCCGTACCGCCGCTGGTCAGCACCACGTCGATCCCGTCGGCCAGGGCGGCACGCAGCGCCTCACCCACGGGCTCGCCGTCGGGCACCACCACCGGCTCGTCCACCTCGCAGCCGAGGTCGCGCAGGCCCGCGACGAGCAGGGGGCCGCTGGTGTCCGCGTACACCCCCGCCGCGGCGCGGTTGGACGCCACGACCACCCTGGCCCGGATCACGGCCGCTCCTGCGGGCGGACCCACAGGCCGGTCTTGCCGCCCTCCTTGCGCAGCACCCGGACCGCGTCGACGCTGGCCGCCGGGTCGACCGCCTTGACCATGTCGACGAGCGCCAGCCCGGCGACGGCCACCGCGGTCAGCGCCTCCATCTCCACACCGGTGCGGTCCGCCGTCCGCGCGGTGGCGGTGATCTCGACGGTGTCGTCGGTGAGCGTCAGGTCGACCGTGACGCCGTGCAGGGCGATGGGATGGCAGAGCGGGATCAGGTCGGGGGTGCGCTTCGCGCCCATGATGCCGGCGAGGCGGCCGACCGCCAACGCGTCGCCCTTGGGCAGCCCGTCGCGGCGCAGCAGCTCGACGACCTCGGGCGTGGTGCGGAGCCGGCCGGCGGCGACGGCCAGGCGGCCGGTGACCGCCTTCGCGGAGACGTCGACCATACGGGCCGCGCCCGCCGGATCGACGTGGGTGAGCTGCGCGGGATCGGTCACGCTCGCGAGCCTATCTTTTCCGGTACGCGTGCACGGGGGTCACCCGCGCGGGCACGCCGGGCGACGACGGGGCCCGCACCGGCTGAACCGACGTCCCTTTCGATCGCGCGACGGCCGCGACTCCTCGCAACTGGGCACCACCCCTGTCGCGAATTCGGAACGCGTTTCCGGCCCGTTGTCCCGCGGCCGTTTCCCTCCCACTTCATGGACCGGACCGATAGCCCGCCCTTCCCGGTGGACGGTAGCTCGGGATGACGTCCCGTAACGACGGGACGTCATTGACTCCGCGACGCCACGGAAGCGATCATCACCATCGGGAGAATCCTCCGGCCGCATCGATCGGGGCGGCAACGGGCAACGTACGGAGTGCATCTTGCTCCCGTCGTTCCGTGACCTCGTCGGGGCGGCGGCAGGCGGTGAGCGCTGACGGAACCACCCGGGCGGACGGGCGTACCGGCACGGAAGCGGTGGTCTCGACCACGCGATGTGCCCAGGGCACGCGCCACGACCCGGTGCCACGTCGTCGGCCGCTGCAAACTGCACCGTCGTGTCCGATGCGCCGACGCCGCCACCGGTTCATTATCTAGCGTTAACCGGAAGTCGATAGACACACAGCACTGAGTTCCCGGCCAGAAGCAGAAAGTCACGCCGCAGGGCACGGTTCTCATCCATTGCCCATAGTCACATATATCCCTCCATAATTGGCCGAACCGCACTTAGGCTGTCGGCGTCGCGGAACACAGCCGCGCAAGGGCCAACGCGAAACCGGGGAGGGATAGCGATGTCGGCACACGAGTGGAACTGAGGATTGTGGCTGGCGCGTGACCGCGGGTAATCTTGGCGTGCTTTGCAGTCGGAAGCAGTCGGGATGCCGTGACACGACCAGACGTGGGCAAGACAGAGGCCGAGCGGCGGCTCACGCTGCACGTCGGCCTCGTCTGCGTTGTGGCCGCCATCGCGGCCGCCCTGTGTCTCCGCGAGCTGACCCGGCTGGACTGGTCACGCAACCACCTGACGCTCTCGCTCACTCTGGTCTGCCTGGCCCTCCTCGCCATGACGATCAAGTGGCGGATCCGGATCCGCGCGACGGTCCACGCCATCTCCTGGAGTGAGACGGCGATCATCCTGAGCCTGGCGGTCGCGCCAACCCCGCTGGTGATCCTGACCACCGGCATCGGGGTGGCGATGGCCCAGTACCTCGCCAAGCTCCCGCCCCTGAAGGCCGCCTTCGGAGTGGCCAAGACCATGCTGCTGGCGGTGGGCGGCGGAGCAGCCCTCCACGCGACCGGAGGATCACCACCGATCACCGACCTGTGGCCGGCCCTCGGCCCGATCGGGGTCGCCTACGCCGTCACGGTCGTCCTCGACGAAGTGCTGACCCTCCCGGTCATCGCACTCGCCACCGGCACCCGGCTCAGGCAACTCTTCCGCGAGGGCCTCGGGCTGCGCCTGACGAGCGCGCTGGCGCGCTTCGTCCTCATCGTCACCACGCTGTTCATCCTCCACGGGGACCCCCGGCTCCTGCTGGCGGTGCCGCCCCTCGTACTCAGCCTCCACCTGCTCTACTCCAACCAGGTCAAGGCCCGCACCGAGCAGCAGGCGTGGCAGCGGCTGGCCCGCACCACCGACGCGCTCAACGTGGTCGACCTGGACAAGGTCCTCACCACGGCGGTCACCCAGGCCGCCGAGCTCTTCTCCGCCGACGAGGTGGAGATCGAGCTGCGCGACGGCGGCCGGACAGTACGCGGCGGTGCCGTCGCCATCACGTACGACGGGCCGGCCGGCGAGCCGACCGCCGTGGACGGCACCGTGGTCCCCGCCGCCCTGGAGGGGCACGACCGGACGGTCGACGTGGGCGTACTGCGGCTGCGGTTCCGGGGGCCCGTGCAGCTCTCCGAGCGGGAGCAGTACACGCTGCGCACCTTCGCCTCGGCGCTCTGCACGGCCGTGCGCAACGCGCAGGCGTACGCCGAGCTGGCCCGGGTCGCCGACGAGCACGCGTACGCCGCCACCCACGACGCGCTGACCGGGCTGGCCAACCGCCGGCACCTGCTCGACCAGGGCACCGAACAGCTCGACACCCGGCACGCCGACGGGGTGACCGCGCTGGTGCTTATCGACCTCAACCACTTCAAGGAGGTCAACGACACCCTCGGGCACGCCGCCGGGGACCACGTCCTGGTGCAGGTCGCCGAACGGCTGCGCGACGCCGCCCAGGAGGGGGACCTGGTGGCCCGGCTCGGCGGCGACGAGTTCGCCGTACTCCTGCGGGGTCTGCCGGCCCCGGCGGTGGCCGCGCACCGCGCCGAGACCCTGCTCGCCACGCTGCACGAGCCGTTCGACCTCGACGGCATGCGGATCAGCGTCGAGGCGAGCGGCGGGATCGCCGCCGCACCCGCCACCGGCGGCATGCCGGAGCTGCTGCGCCGCGCGGACGTGGCCATGTACCAGGCCAAACGGGCCGGCCAGCGGACCTCGACGTACGCACCGACCCGCGACACCGCCGACCTCGGCCGGCTCACCCTCGGCGGCGAACTGCCGCGCGCCGTCGCCGACCACGAGTTCACCGTCAACTTCCAGCCCATCGTCGACCTCGGCACCGGCCGGGTCACCGGCGCGGAGGCCCTCGCCCGCTGGCACCACCCCACCCACGGGATGATCGACCCGCTGCGCTTCCTGGAGGCGGTGGAACGCTCGGGCCTGCTCCCCGCCTTCGCCGAGGCGATCCTCGACCAGGCCCTGCTCGCGGCGGGCAGCTGGCGGGACGCCGGCTTCGACGTGCCCGTGGCGGTCAACGTGTCGCCGCGCAGCCTCCTCGACGCCCGCTTCCCCGGCTCCGTGCTGGCCCGGCTGCGGGCCCACGACCTGCCCCCCGACCGGCTGGTGCTGGAGCTGACCGAGACGCTCACCCTCAGCCAGCTCGACGTGGTCGACCGGGTGCTCAGCCGGCTGCGCGACGAGGGGGTCCGGCTGGCGCTCGACGACTTCGGCACCGGCTACTCCTCCCTGTCGCTGCTCTCCCGCATCCCCGTGCACGAGCTGAAGATCGACCGCAGCTTCGTGACCGCCATGGAGACCTCCGCCGAGGCCGCCGCCGTCATCCGCTCCACCCTCGACCTGGGCCGCAGCCTCGGGCTCGACGTGGTGGCCGAGGGCGTGGAGAGCGAGCCGCAGCGCCGGGCCCTCTGGGAGCTGGGCTGCACCGCCGGCCAGGGGCACCTCTTCGCCCGGCCGGTGCCCGCCGGCACGCTCCTCGCGGCGTTCCGGCGCGGCTCCGGGGGCAGCCCCGGCACCCTCGCCCCTCCACTGCACGACGCCGGAGCCGTGATCCGGCTCGCCCCGGGCCGCCGGCCGGGCGGGCGCGGCCGCACCGACCGCCACCTGCCCGCCTGACGCGGCGGCAGGCGCCATCCGCCCACCTGACGCGGCGACGCGCACCTGCTGCCAGACTGGCCCGCGTGACCGCCGCCCCGACCGCCCGCCGCCGTGGCTGGCAGCGCCTCGACTCCGCCGCCGGCGGCCTCGCCCTCGACCTCGGCCTGTACGCCGCGTCGGCAGCGTTCGCCGCGATCACCGCCGCCACGTCCACCCTGCTCCCGCACCGGGCCTGGGGCGCCGTCGCCGCCGTCGGATACCTCCTCGCAGCCATCGCCGCGACCGGCCAGCTCCTGCTGCGACGGCGCGACCCCGCAGCGCCGGCGGCCGGGCTGCGGGCCCGCTGGGCGGTCACCGGGTTCGCCTGGTTCGCCACCGCCCTGCTGCCGCTGGCCTGGCAGAGCATCCAACGGGCCGGCGGACGCACCGACCGGGCACAGGAGGAGGTGCTGGTCGTCGAGGAGTCCGGCCGGCGGCTCGTCGACACCGGCACGCCGTACCTCGGGCCCGACGCGATCGCCGCCCTGCCACCCGGCGAACAACTGCTCGGCTACACCCCCTACCAGCCGGGAATGGCACTGTTCGGGCTGCCCCGGGCGGCCGTCGACGCCTGGTGGACCGACGCCCGCGTCTGGTTCGCCGTCGGGACCGCGCTGGCGCTCGCCCTGGCCGTCCGCGCCCTCACCCGCGGCGTACGCCGGAGGGCGGACGACCACACCGGTGCCGCCCTGCTCCGGGGCGTACAGGCCGCCACCGTCCTCCCGATCTGCGCACTCACCCTCGCCACCGGCGGCGACGACCTGCCCGTACTCGCGCTCTGCCTGCTCGCCCTCGCCCTCGCCGCCGCCGGACGGCCGGGCCGGGCCGGTCTCGCGGTCGGCCTGGCCGGGGCGCTGAAGCTCTTCGCCTGGCCGGTCGCCCTCGTGCTGATCATTTGGGGCCTGACCCGGCGGGCCGGCCTGCGGGTCGCCGCAGGCGCGATCGGCGTGCCCGCCGCCGCGCTGCTGCCGGCCCTGCTCGTCGACCGCGACGCGCTTGTCGAGAACGTGCTCCGCTTCCCGCTCGGGCACGGCCTGGTGACCAGCCCCGCCCAGTCGCCGTTCCCCGGCCACCTGATCGCCACCGCGCTGCCCGCCGGCCGCGCCGTCGCCGTCGCCCTCCTGCTCGCCGCCGGCCTGGCCATCGCCGTCCGGCTCGCCCGCCGCCCGCCCCGCACCGCCGCCGCCACCGCCCTGATCTGCGGGTACGGCCTGCTCGCCGCGATCCTGCTGATGCCCACGACCCGCTTCGGCTACCTGCTCTACCCGCTCGCCCTCCTCGCGTGGGCCCCCGCCCTGCACCCCCCGGTTTCCGCGAACCGGCGGGCGGAGGCCGGCGACACGGCGTAGACCTGAGGCATGACCACCTACCGCGACCGCGAAGAGGCCGGCCGGACGCTCGCCGAACGGCTCACCGCACTCATCGGCGCACCGGACGTCATCGTCCTCGGACTCGTGCGCGGCGGCGTGCCCGTGGCCCGGGTGGTCGCCGAGCGGCTCGGCGCACCCCTCGACGTGCTGGTCGTCCGGAAACTCGGCATGCCGTGGGCGCCCGAGGTGGCCTTCGGCGCGCTCGGCCCCGGCGGCGTGCGGGTCCTCAACGACGTCGTCGCCAGTCGACTCACGGAGGGCGACGTCGCCGAGGTCGTCCGCCGCGAGGAGGCCGAGCTCGAACGGCGGGAACGGCTCTACCGCGCCGGTCGTCCACCGCTCGACCTGACCGGGCGCACCGCCGTGATCGTCGACGACGGCCTGGCCACCGGGGCCACCGCCCGCGCCGCCGTCCAGGTCGCCCGTCACCTCGGCGCCCGCCGGGTCGTGGTCGCCGTCCCGGTCGGCTCCCAGGAGGCCTACGAGATGCTGGCCGCCGAGTCCGACCAGGTCGTCTGCGCCCAGCACCCGCCGGAGTTCATGGCGGTGAGCACCTACTACGAGGACTTCCACGAGGTCGCCGACTCCGAAGTCACGGAAGCGCTGACAGCGACTGCGTGACCGGACCGGGTACGGTCGGAGGATGAGCCTGACCTGTCCCAAGTGTCACGGAGAAATGCGCCAGTACGAGCGCAGCGGCGTCACCATCGACCAGTGCGGCGAATGCCGGGGGATCTTCCTCGATCGCGGTGAGCTGGAGAAGCTGTTCGAGGCGGAGGCCAACTGGAGTCGCCAGCAGGGCGCGGCCCCGGCACAGCCCGCCCACCAGCAGGGCGGCTACCCCGGCCAGCCGAGCCACCAGCAGGGCGGTTACCCGCCCCCGCCGCCCCCGCCGCCCGCTCCCGCCCCGCACCAGCCGGGCTACGGCGCCGTCCCGCCGCCGCCCCCGCCGGTGCACGGCTACCCGCCGGCCCCCGCCTACGGCCAGCAGCACCACGGCTACCACGGGCACTACAAGCGCAAGAAGCACAAGAGCTTCCTGGACGAGATGTTCGGCTGAGCCACTCCGTCGACCGGGCCGGCGCCTCGACCGGCCCGGTCACCCGTGGTTCGGTTCCACGCCCCGCGCCACCGCCGTTCGCCGTGCCGAGCGGCGGCGGCCGTGCGACGCTGCGCTCCATGACGCACCGCGGACGACACCTCGCGCTGGCGCAGGCGTACGACGGGATCACCCGCGTCGTCGCCGACCTCGACGACGCGGACCTGCAACGGCCCACCCGGTGCCGGGGCTGGCTCGTCGCGGACCTGCTGTTCCACGTGCTCTGCGACGCCCAGCGAGCGCTGGTCGCGCTGGCCAGCCCCGCCGAGGGCCCGGCCGACGTGGACGACGTGACCTACTGGCGCGCGTTCCCGTCCGAAGGAAACGGCGACGGCGCGCGGCACGCCTGGTGGGCCCGCCGCTCCGCAGCCGCCTTCGACCGCCCCGGCGGGATCGTCCGGCTCTGGGCCGACACCGCACCCGCCGCCGTACGCGCCGCGGGCGCGGCCGACCCCGACGGCCACGTGACCACCCAGGGGCACGTGCTGCGGGTGCCGGACCTGCTCGCCACGCTGACCACCGAGGCCGTCGTGCACCACCTGGACCTGGTCCTCGACCTGCCCGACGCGCCCCTGCCCGGGGTGCTGGCCACGCGGGTCGCCGTGACCACCATGGACGGCCTGCTCAGCGACGACGCCGTCCGGCCGGCCGCGTGGAGCGACGCCGAGTTTCTGCTCAAGGCCACCGGCCGGCTGCCGCTCACCGACCGCGACCAGCTCGAACTCGGCGAGGTCGCCGGCTGGTTCCCGCTGCTGGGCTGACCGGCGCGGCCGTCCTCAGACGATGGCCATGTCCACGAAGCGCGACAGGTGGAGCTGCGCGGCCACCGTCACCGTGTCGGTCGGACCATTTCTGTGTTTGGCAACAATAAAATCCGCCTCCCCGGCACGCGGCGACTCCTTGTCGTAGTAGTCGTCGCGGTGCAACAGGATCACGACGTCGGCGTCCTGCTCGATCGAGTTGTGGGTGGCGATGCCGTTGGCGATGAAGTTGTGGGTACCGAGGACAGTGGCGTCGAAGACGTCGTGGCTGCCGAGTGACTCGATCGACACGATCTCATCCCAGAAGATGTCGTTCGTAGCGTGCAGGTCGAGGTCGGCGGCTTCGAGGACCGATGCGATCTTCGCAAGCCTGGATCGACTTGGTGCGTGCTTCCACAACGTGCTGCCACAGAACTGGGAGTCGATCGCTGCGGCGAACTCGCGGTGGGTCATGCCGTTCTCCGCCAGGATCTCCCGGACCCGGCCCCACACCTCGCGCGGCACCGTGTCGACGTTGGTGTTGCTGCGCATCGCCGTGAGCGATGTGAGCAGCTCGGCGCAGTTGAGCGCCCTGTCGCCGTGCACGCCGATCTCCCGGAGGAACCGCAACTGGTCATCCCGTCCGGAAACGTCAAGCGTGTACTGAGGTCGGTGACGTTCGACCGGCACCACTTTGATCCGAGCGGTGATGCCGTATCGCAGCAGCAGCCGGGATATGTCCTCCAGCATCCGGCGGCTTGTCGACGAGAAGTAGATGCGGCCACCACGGCCGGACTTGTTCACGGTCACCGAGCCGTCCGTGGCCCACATGTGCCGGAGGAAGAGTGTGATCTGCTCCTTCGGCACGCCGAAGACCGCCGCCGGGATGAACTTCTCATGCGACCGCAGGCCGAACAGTCCCAGACCGTCCAACCACTCGGCGATCGGATTGCGCCGGCCGCGAGCGAGACGGTAGGGAGCGGGAAGCCTCAGGGTGGTGACCCTGGCTGCCTCGTAGTCGTCACGGATGGCGGTGATGCCGAAATGTTTGGCGGCCTCCGCCACGGCCTGCAGATTGCCTTCGTCGCGGCTCGCGTACCGAATAGGCTGCCGGCGCACGAACGAGCCGTCGCCTAGCAGGTGCGCCAGCAGGACGACCTCCGGCTCCGCCCACGGTCGGATCGTGAGTGGAGGCGGAACGTGCCGGGGGGTGGCGAGACGCGCTCCCGGCGCCAACTCCCCGAGCGGCAACCATCCGGCGAAGGTGAGAAACGGATGGTTCGACGTCGCGTCAATCTGCTTACCCGAGGCCAGCTTCATGCGGAACACCTCCCGATTGCCGCTCGGGAAGACGTGGGTCATCGTTCGCGGGGTGTAGCGCAGTGTCTCGTCCAGCGCCCATACCGGGACGTCCTTGGTTCCGTCGGCGAGCAACTCGCCGAGGGTCACTTCGGAGTTGTTGTCGGCCCGGATCAGCCGGGTCTCCGCCGTCAGGCAGCCCGATTCACGCAAGTCGGACAGCTGTGGTCGCTTGTCGGTGCGCTGCTCCGGGCCACGGTTCAGCTGGCTGACCGCGATCACCGGGCACTCCACCTCCTTGGCGAGCAGCTTGAGGCCACGGGAGAGGTCCGCGACCTCCTGCTGCCGGCTCTCGGTGCGCTTCGGAGAGGTCATCAGCTGGAGATAGTCGACCACGATCAGCTTGAGGTCGTGCCGCTGCTTGAGCCGGCGTGCCTTGGCCCGGATCTCCATCAGGTTCATGCTCGGCGTGTCGTCGACGAAGAGCGGCGCCTCACTGATCTCGCCCATGCAGCGGGCGAGCTTGGTCCAGTCGTCGTCGGAGAGCTGGCCGCTGCGTAGGACGTGCAGGGGCACGCGCGCCTCGGCCGACAGCAGCCGCATGACGATCTCGACCTTGCTCATTTCCAGCGAGAAGATGGCTGCCGCTTGATTTGCCCGAATTGCAGCATTTCGGGCGAAATCCATACTTGCTGTCGATTTGCCTAACCCGGGGCGTCCGGCAACGATCACCAGCTGCCCTGCGTGCAAACCGTTGAGCAGCCGGTCCAGGTCGGTGAAGCCGGTGGGGACGCCGGTCATGACGCCGCCCTGGGCGCCCACCGCCTCGATCTCGTCCAGTGTCGGCTGGAGCATGTCGGCGAGTACGGCGAAGTCCTCGCTGACGCGGCGCTCGGTGACGTCGTAGACCGCCTGCTGGGCGAGGTCCACGATGTCGTCGACGTCGCGGCTGCCGCCCTGGCTCGTGCCGTAGCCCAGCTGCACGATCTTGGTGCCGGCCTCGACCAGGCGCCGCAGGACCGCCCGCTCGCTGACGATCCGGGCGTAGTACGCCGCGTTCGCGGCGGTCGGCACGCTGGCGATCAGCGTGTGCAGGTAGGGGGCGCCGCCGATCCGCACCAGGTCGCCGGAGTCGGCCAGGGCCGCCGCCACGGTGATGGAGTCGGCCGGCTCGCCCCGGCCGTAGATCTCCAGGATGATGTCGAAGATGGTGGCGTGCACCGGCCGGTAGAAGTCGTTGGTCTTGAGGATCTCGACGACGTCGGCGATGGCGTCCTTGGAGAGCAGCATGCCGCCGAGGACGCACTGCTCGGCGGCGACGTCCTGTGGCGGGGTCTTGTCGAACTGGCCGTCGCGCTGCGGCGGCGGGGACGCCTGCCCCCCGCCCGATCGCGAGTCCGCCCGCATGTCGTCGGTGACCGACACGGGTCCCCCCTCCACTGCGTCGGATCCGGATCCAGCCCTGTCGCCGGGATGGACAACCTCGACCTGCCGGTCGATCGGGGGTCATCGCACGACCGGTCGGGGGCCAACCATACGGAACCCGAGGTCAGCCCCTCAACCACGTCGGTGGACGAGCCTCGGGACAACCTGTGGACGCCGGGGGACAAGCATGTGCGCAGGCTGTGCACAGCCTGTGGACAACGGCTGGGGAATTCTCCGCCGCAAGGCGCTGAGCTGCGGAAACACAATCCCCAGCCTGTGGATGGCAAGTTTTCGGTCGAACTGCGCGGTCGAACGTCCCGTACTATCTCCAGCGAACGGCTACACCTGCACAGGGGATTGCGCCATCGGTTGAGAAGGGTCACGCTCCGGCCGTGAGTAACCGGGACTGGGGACGCGGAGATGGCGGTCCGCGCGAGCCGGTCGCCCCCTGGGACGATCCCGCCGACCCGGCACCGGTCGATCCGTACGAGCGCGCTCCCGCGCGGCACCGCACGCCGAGCCGGCGCCGGGCCGTCGAGCGCGGGCAGCGGGAGCCGGTCGACAGCTACCTGCCGCGTTGGGCCCTGGAGTCGGGGATCCGCAGCGCCGACGGCGGTGGCCGCCATGCCGCGCCCGACGACGAGGTGGGGGTCGAGGCCGAGCAACCGCACTCCGGTGCCTGGCGGGCCACGGAGACCACGAGCAGCTGGCACCGGGTCAGCGAGACGAGTTGGCACGAGTCCCCGGCGATCGGCGCGGCCCCGCAGTCGGAGCACACCGGGGAGTGGACGTTAGGCGCGGCCCCGCAGTCGGAGCACACCGGGGAGTGGACGTTCGACCGTCCGCAGGAGCGGGGATACTCCGGGCGGCGGCGGGCCGAGGACGACCCCGTCTCGGGGTCGGCGCCGCTGAGCCGGCCGAGGCGCCTGCCGTCGGAACGCCCGCAGGTCGTCTGGTCCGGCCTGGAGCAGGCGAACGCGTCCGGGTCCGTACCGGATGGGGAGGCCGAGCGGCCGGCCCGGCGGGGCCGGCGGGCGGCGGAGGACCGCCCCGCCGTCGATCCCTGGGACCGGGAGTCGCACCTCGCCGCGTCCGGGAGCACACCCTCCCTTCCGGCGGTGGACGCGTGGGACGCGTCGGGTGTGCACGCGTGGCGCCCGGCCGGTGAGGTCGAGGGCTGGGACCACACCGACACTGGCCGGTGGGACCGGGCCGACGACACCGGCAGCTGGGACCGGAGCGACGGCACGGGTCGGTGGGACCGGACCGACGGTACCGGTGAGTGGCGCCGGTCCGATGACACCGGTGCGTGGGAGCGGTGTTCCGACGACGGTGGGTGGGACAGGACCGCGCCGGGTTCCGGCGGGGGCGCCGTGCAGGATTTGCCCTGGCCGGGGCGGGACGACCGGAGCGAGGGTTTCTGGTCGGGCACCCGGCTGGCGGGCGACGATCCCCGCTGGATGGACCCGCCGGCGTCGGCGCCTCGGTCACCCGTGGTGCCCTACTCCGCGCCGCGGCCGCGTGCGGCACCGCGTCGGCGCGTGGCCGAGCCGGTCGGTGCCGCGACGGCGTCGGCCGTACGCCGTCGGGCCGGGACCGCCGGGGCGGGGGCGTGGGGCCGTCGTATCGAGGACGACCTGCTCGATCCCGATCCGGGCGGGCCGTGGCGGTCGCTGCTCTACACGGTCGCGTGCTATCTGGTGCCGGCGGCGCTGATCTTCGTCTGGTTGCTGACCCTGGACGGGCAGGTGCCGGCGGGGTGTGTCACCGACATCAGCGGAGGGGGTTGCGACTCGCCCCGGGCGCGGGCGCTCGGCTCGCTGGCAGCGGGCCTGCCGCGCTTCGGGTTGGCGCTGGCCAGCAGCCTGGTCGTGGCGCTGCTGCTGCGCCGGGTCGGGACGACGTGGCGTTCGGCCAGCGTCGCGCTGGCGGCGGCCGTGGTCGGCGGCGGTCTCTCGACGGTGATGATCAGCGCGGTGACGGGCCAGCCGATCGGCTGACAGTCAGTGCGACCGCACGACCATGCTGCCGCTGCGCGCCGAACGCGCCGGCCGGCTTGTCGGGCTGATGATCAGCGCGGCCGCCCGATGGCTGACGCGCCGCCGCCCTGGTCGGCCCACATTACGACGAACTGGCCGCCCGCGAGCGGGAGCGTGCGCCGCAGGCCGTACACGAACAGGGCCCGCACCGGTCGGTGCGGGCCCTGTCGTGGTGCTCGGGTGAGGTGTCAGCCCTGGACGACGTTGAGGTCGAACTTGGCGCTCACCTCGGGGTGCAGCTTGATCTGCACCGGGTAGGAGCCGATCGACTTGATCGGACCGGACAGCTCCAGCCGACGACGGTCGAGGGCCGGACCACCGGCGGCCTTGACGGCGTCGACGATCTCGGCCGGGGTGACCGAGCCGAAGAGCCGACCGCCGTCGCCGGCGCGGGCCTTCAGGTTGACCTTGAGGCCCTCGAGCTGGCCCTTGACCTCGTTGGCGTGGCCGAGGTCGCGGATCTCGCGGGCCGAACGGGCCCGCTTGATGACCGTGACCTGCTTCTCCGCACCCTTGGTCCAGGCGATCGCGAAGCCCTGCGGCAGCAGGTAGTTACGGCCGTAGCCGTTCTTGACCTCGACGATGTCGCCCGGGGCACCGAGGCCGGACACCTCCTGAGTCAGGATGATCTTCATATCGGTGCCTCCTCTCAGCGGGCCGTGGCCGTGTACGGCAGGAGCGCCATCTCACGGGCGTTCTTGACCGCACGGGCGATCTGCCGCTGCTGCTGCGAGGTCACGCCGGTCACCCGCCGAGCGCGGATCTTGCCGCGGTCGGAGATGAACTTGCGCAGCAGCGCGGTGTCCTTGTAATCGATGTAGGTGATCCCGTCCTTGTCGAGCGGGTTCACCTTCTTCTTCGGCTTGCGAAGTGCAGCGGCCTTGGCCATTGCTCGTGCTCCTGGTTTGCGATCGCGGGCGCTCGGCGCCATTAGAACGGGGGCTCCTCGTCGAAGTTGCCGCCACCCGAACCACCGCGCGAGGGTGCCGGTGCAGCCGATGCCCAGGGGTCGTCGAAGTTGCCTCCGCCGCCGCCCTGGCCGCCTCCACCACCACCGCCGCCGAAGCCGCCGCCACCGCCGCCGGAGCGGGACATCTTCTGCACCTTCGCCGTGGCGTAGCGCAGCGACGGGCCGATCTCGTCGACCTCGAGCTCGATGACGGTGCGCTTCTCGCCCTCGCGCGTCTCGTACGACCGCTGACGCAGCCGGCCCGAGACGATCACGCGGGCGCCCCGCTGGAGCGACTCGGCGACGTGCTCCGCCGCCTGCCGCCACACGGTGCACGCCAGGAAGAGCGGCTCGCCGTCCTTCCACTCGCCGGAGGCCTTGTCCATGAACCGGGGCGTCGAAGCGACCCGGAACTTGGCGACCGCCGCACCGGACGGGGTGAACCGCAACTCGGGGTCATCGGTCAGGTTGCCGATGACCGTGATGGTGGTGTCTCCTGCCATGACATCTCCTCGCGCACTCATCAGTTCTGCCGTCCAGGCTCTCAGAGCCCTCCGACAGTGCCGATGAGGCTGATCCGGGTGGACCGGGGTTGAATGCTTTAGCGCATCTCCGGCCGGATGACCTTGGTGCGCAGCACGGACTCGTTGAGCCGCAGCTGACGGTCCAGCTCGGCCACCGCTGCGGGCGTCGCCTGCAGGTCGATGACGGCGTAGATGCCTTCGGCCTTCTTGTTGATCTCGTACGCGAGGCGCCGGCGGCCCCACACGTCCGTCTTTTCGACCGAGCCACCCGCGGTCCGGATCACGTTCAGGTACGTGTCGAGAGACGGGGCGACGGTGCGCTCCTCGAGGCTGGGGTCGAGGATCACCATGACTTCGTAATGACGCAAGACGTGCTCACCTCCTGTGGGCTAAGCGGCCACGGTCCTTCCGTGGCAGGAGGTCGTGCGTCGTGGCCCGCGCCGGTTCCGGGGGAACCCGGCCGTACGCGGACAACCGGACCAGGATACCCGGTCCCGACGATCATGCCCGGGGTGGTCGGTGGAGCCCTTCCACCGGGCGAGGCGAGACGGGGGCCCGCATCGACGTCGCTGTCGATGCGAGCCCCCGTACACGAGGCCGCGGGGCGTCCCGTCCGCATTCCTTGGGTGGGACCTGGGGAGGAACGACCACACCGATGAGGTTGGACCGGGGACGCCCCGCGGAGCTTTATCGTGTTGTTACCTGACGTTACAACGGCTCTTGCCCCTTGTCGGGGGAAATAGCGGAATTCTCCGACAAATTTCCCGATGAGCCCAGTTCCGTCGGGGCGGGCCCCCGCCGCGCCGGGCCGCGCGACGGGGGTGCCCCCGCTCTCGGGCGGTTCGACGCGCCTCCGGGACGGGCCGACCAGCGGCCGTTCCGGGCCGGCGGCGGCAACCGTGGATCCCACTCGCATCAACGACCGCCGCCGCCGGGAGGTGACGCGAGGAACGGCGAGTCCGCCACCGCCGTCATCCCGGCTGTCGGCGACGCGACGTAGGCTCCCGTGCATGCGTATCGGAGCCCACGTCGATTCGACCGACCCGGTGGCGGAGGCGACCGCCCGCGGGGCCGAGGCCGTGCAGTTCTTCCTCTCCGACCCTCAGGGGTGGAAGGCGCCGAAGCCGCGGGAGGACACGGACCGGCTGCGGGCGGCGGGCGTCGACCTCTACGTGCACGCGCCGTACGTCATCAACGTCGCGACCCTGAACAACCGGATCCGGATCCCCAGCCGCAAGCTGCTGCTCGGGCACGCCCAGGCGGCCGCCGCCATCGGCGCCAAGGGGCTGATCGTGCACGGCGGGCACGTCAACGCCGGCGACGACCTGGCCGTCGGCTTCGACAACTGGCGCAAGACCTTCGCGTACGCGGCGGACTCCGGCGGCTTCGGCGTGCCCGTCCTGATCGAGAACACCGCCGGCGGTGACAACGCCTGCGCCCGGCGGCTCGACGCGCTCGCCCGCCTCTGGGACGCCGTCGGCGATCACGAGGTGGGCTTCTGCCTGGACACCTGCCACGCCCACGCCGGCGGCGAGGAGCTGCTCGGGCTCGTCGACCGGGTCAAGGCGATCACCGGCCGGATCGACCTGGTGCACGCCAACAACTCCAAGGGCGCGTTCAACTCCGGCCAGGACCGGCACGACAACCTCGACGGCGGCACGATCGACCCGGAGCTGGTGGTGGCGGTCATCCGCGCGGCCGGCGCACCGGTCATCGTCGAGACCCCGGGCGGGGTCGACGGTCAGGGCGCCGACATCGCCTTCCTCCGCGACCGGCTGGGCGCGGGGAGCCCGGCGGCATGACGACCGAGCAGTCCGCCTCCGGCAGCCCTCGTCCCGACGCAGCCGCCGAGAAGGCCGACACTGCCGGGAAGACGGGAGCCGCCGGAAAGACCGACCCGGCCGCCGCCACGCCCGGCCCGGCCGCCGCCGGGACCGCCGGGGCCGAACCCAGGACCGGCGGGACCCGATCCAAGGCTGAAGCAGCCGAGCCCAAGACCGGAGCGGCCGAACCCAAGGCTGGTGGAGCCCGACCAGGTGCCGACACGGCCCAGGCCGGGGCCGGGACACACGCCGGGGCCGTCGGGACCGACGGGACCGACGCGACCGAGACGACCGAGACGACCGAGACGGGGAACGGTAAGACCGACGCCACGGCGGGCGGGGCCGACAAGACCGCAACCAAGGCGGGCAAGGACGACGCCAGGGCGGGCAAGGACGACGCCAGGGCGGGCGCAACCGACAAGGACGACGCCAAGGCCGGCTCAGCCGACAAGGTCGACGCCAAGGCCGGCTCAGCCGACAAAGACGGCGCCAAGGCGGGTGCAGCCAGCAAGACGGACACCAAGGCGGGCAAGGACGGCGCCAAGGCGGGTTCAGCCGACAAGCCGGACGCCAAGGTGGGTTCAGCCGGTGTGGCCGGGGCCGGCGAGGGCAAGGGCGGCGACAAGGCGGAGGGCAAGAGCCAGGACGGGGGTGACAAGGAGGGAAAGCCGGACCGGTGGGAGGCCTTCGCGTCCGCCCCCGAACCGGTGCCCTCCCGGATCGGGCGCGCCGCGCGGGCGGTCGGTCGCCTGCTGATCCACGAGTGGACGCTCGCGACGCTCGCCTCGCTGGCGTTGGCCGTGCTGCTGACCTGGCCCACGCTGCGCTACCCGCGACACACCCTGCCGCAGGACTACTGGGACCCCAGCCTCCAGGCGTGGCAGATGGCCTGGTCGGGGCACATCCTGCTGACCAACCCGGGGCAGCTGTGGCAGTCGAACACCTTCTTCCCGGAGTCCTGGAGCTTCGCCTTCTCCGACACCCTGCTCGGCTACGCCCCGGCGGGCATGATCGGCACCGGTCCCGAAGCCGCCGTGCTCCGCTACAACATCATGTTCGTGCTGGCCCACGCGCTCGCCATGCTCGGGGCGTACGCGCTGGCCCGGCAGCTCGGCGCCGGCCGGATCGGCTCCGCGGTGGCCGGGGCGAGCTTCGCGTACGCGCCGTGGCTGCTGGCCCAGGCCGGGCACCTGCACGTGATCTCCAACGGCGGCATCCCGCTCGCGTTGGCGATGCTCGCCCGGGGGCACGGCTGGTCGTTGCGGCACGGGTACCGTCCCGAGCGCCGGCACGACGGCTGGGTCTACGCCGGCTGGTTCGTGGCGGCCTGGCAACTCAGTCTCGGCTTCGGCATCGGGCTGCCGTTCGCGTACTTCCTCGCCGGGACCGTGCTGGTCGCGGCCGTCACCTGGTTCCTGCGGCGGTGGGTCGTCCGGCCGGTCAAGCGCCCGTTCGGCCGCCGGTTGCTGATCGCGGACCTGGTCGGCGGGCTGTTCTTCGCCGGCGTCGGCGGCCTGCTGGCCATCCCGTACTTCAAGGTGGCGGGGGCGCACCCGCAGGCGGAGCGTTCCATCGGCGACATCGGCGTCTACTCGCCGCCGGCGGCCGGCTTCTTCACGGCGCCCGCCGAGTCGCGGGTCTGGGGCACCCTGCACGAGGGCGCGCGGGCGGCGCTGCCCTGGCACCCGGAGATGACCCTGCTGCCCGGCTTCGTGCTCTACGCGCTCGCCGCCGGCGGGCTCTTCTTCTCGGTGTGGAAGCTGCGCCACCGGCTGCTGCTGCTCGCCGGGGTGGTGGTGACGATGGTGCTCGCCATGGGCACCCGGTTCTTCGACGGCACCTTCACCTACGTGCCGCTGTTCGACCATCTGCCCGGCTGGAACGGCATCCGTACCCCGGGCCGGCTGATGCTCTGGACCACGCTGCTGCTCGGGCTGCTCGCGGCGGGCGCGGTCAGCGCGTTCGCCACCCGGGTTCGGGAGGTCTACGCCGAGCGGATCCCCTCCTGGCCGAGCCCGTGGCTGCGGCTGGCCACGCTGCTGCCGCTGGTGCTGGTGCTCGGCGAGGGGTTGAACGCCACGCCGCACCCGGTCGTGCCGTCCCAGCCGGCCGCGATGCGCACCGTGGACGGGCCGCTGCTGGTGCTGCCGAGCAGCCAGAGCCTCGACCAGCCGGTGATGCTCTGGTCCACCAGCAAGTTCCAGGACGTGGTCAACGGGGGCAGCGGTTTCACCCCGCGCCAACTCGACGACGTACGCCGGGTGACGCTGGCCTTCCCCGACCAGACCAGCGTCGACTACCTGCGCGTCCTCGGCGTACGCAACGTGCTCCTGATGCGGGAGCACATCGCCGGCACGCCGTGGGAGGTCACGGTGGACGCACCGGTCGACGGGCTCGGCATCACCCGCGAGGAGATAGGGAACATCGTGGTCTACCGCTTGTGACCCTCATCGCCCTCACATTCGCCGCGAAGCAGCCTCCCGGTCGTCCAGTCTGCCGAAGAGCTTGCGGGCAGCGGAGAGGATCGCCAACACGGCGACCGTGAACAGCCCGAACAGCCCGTTCAACCCCCAGTCGACCGTGTCGGCGGAGAAACACAGGTTGTCCGGTGTGCAGTCGGCGTCGCCGAGTTCGAACCTGCCGGCGATGACTCCGGCGGGAAGGCAGGCCAGCGCGACACAGCCGCCCAGGCCGAAGAACCACCCGGACACCCGCCGGACGAGGGCCAGGCCGAGCCAGACCGTGACGAGCAGCACGGGCAGGATCGCGTCGACGGCGCTCACACCGGTCAACGGGTCAGGGACTTCCGACAGGACGCCATCAGGACGTCACTCGCCGGCCACCGTCCCCGTCCCCGCCGCTGGCGCCCGGGGTCGTCAGCGCCGAGCTGGCCGCCAACTCCGTCGGTTGCGGCGAGGCCGGGGCTGGTCGACGCCAGCGAGCCACCCAGGGTGCGTCCCTGGCGCCATTGAACACGCCACCGTCCGGATCGTCCGGATAGGTCTTGCGGACCGCGTCCAGTTCGGGGTGCAGGATCTCCCGGACGACCAGCACGCACAGCAGCACGACGGTGGCCAGGCGCAGCGTCGAGGCCAGCACGAAGACGCCCTCCGGGAAGACCGGCTTGCTGGTCGCCGCGCCGAGCAGCTCGCCGTAGAAGGCCACGAAGTAGCAGACCTCGGCCACCTGCCAGGCGAGGAAGGCGCCCCACTTCGGGCGGGCGAGCACCACCAGCGGCAGCAGCCAGAGCACGAACTGCTGCGACCACACCTTGCTGAAGATCAGGAAGGCGGCGACCACCAGGAACGCGAGCTGGGCGAGCCGGGGCCGGCGCGGCGCCAGCAGCCCCAGCGCGGCCACCCCGAGGCAGGCCAGCCCAAAGAGGGCGTACGACAGGGTGTTCAGCGTCGGGATGTTGGCGTTCAGCCACTCGAACGGCCCGAGGTCGGCGGGGTTGGCGTTGCCGAACTTTCCGTCCACGTAGCGGCCGATGTACCAGAGGGTGCCCCAGTCGATGGGCCGGGTCGAATTCAGCTCGAAGAAGCGGTCCCAGTTCTCCCGGTAGGGAATGGCGACCGGAAGGTTCACGAGGACCAGGGAGACGAGGGCCGCGCCGAAGGCGGTGAGAGCGGCGCGGAGCCGCCCGGCGCGCAGCCCCAGCACCAGGATCGGGCCGAGGATGAACAGCGGCCACATCTTGGCCGCCCCGGCGAGACCGAGCAGGATCCCGGCCGCCAGTGGTCGGCTGCGGGCCCAGGCGAAGAGGCCGAACGCGGCCAGGCCGATGGCGAGCAGGTCCCAGTTGACCGTGGCGGTGAGCATCAGCGCGGGAGCGAGCGCGAAGAGCGCGGCGTCCCATGGTCGACGGCGGCGTAGGGCGAGGAGCACTGCCACGGTGGCGACCGCCAGCGCGCCGAGCACCAGCGCGTTGAGGTTGTAGAACCACATGCCCTGGTTGAGCCCCGGGTCGTTCTGGCCGAGGGCGTGCACGGGCAGGCCGAGGGCGCCCATGAAGTACCCGGTGAGCACCGGGTACTCGACGGGGTGGTCCTGGTAGGGCACCGCACCCTCGTTGAGCCGCTCGGCGTAGTAGAGCGCCAGCACGTCGGTGTAGCAGAAGCGGGTGTACTGCACGTTGTTCTGCCAGGCGCCGTCCTGGCAGGGCGACTTCTGCACCCAGTGCAACGCCAGGGTCAGGCAGACGAGGGCCAGGACGATGCGGGCCGCGGTCCAGAACCGACTCTCCCGCCCGGCGGGCCGGTCCAGGGCGACGGCGTGGTCGCCCAGCGGGCCGCCGATCGCGCCGGAGACGCCCCGGACGAAGCCGTCGGAGCGGGACGGATGGTCAGGGGCACCGGCGTCGTCGATGCCTCGCGTCGACTGCGTGCTCATGAAGGTGCATCCTGCCGTACATCGGGCCTCCGCGTCCCCTCCCTCTCACGACACGTCGATACGTGAAACGCCGCCGGCGGCCGGAAAGTTGCTCCGGCCGCCGGCGGCGTTCGTCGATCAGTCGTTGTCCGGCCTGGGTGTCAGGCTCGGTAGCAGCCCGCCGCCGCCGCCGTCCCGGCCGGGGCGCGGGTCGGTCGGGGTGGTGGGCACGCCGGGGCCACCGGGGCCACCGGGAGGAGTGCCGCCGCCGTTGTTTCCACCGCCGTTGTTGCCGCCGGGGCAGAACAGGCCGAGCGGATCGCAGTTCGGCGGGCCCGACGGAGGCGGCGGGGGCGGGGGCGCCTCACCGTTGCCGCTGTTCGGGTCGCCAACGTTCGCCGCGGGCGGGAAGTCCTTCTTCTCCCATTTCTTGGCCTTGTGTGCCTCGTCCATGAACCGTTCCCAGATGGTGCCCGGCAGGTTGCCGCCACTGATCTTGTTGCCGTTCTTCAGCTTGAGCGGCTTGCGGTCCTTGACGTTGCCCACCCAGACGGCGGTGGCGATCTGCGGGGTGTAGCCGATCATCCAGGCGTCGCCGTTGTCGTCGCTGTCCGCCTTGAGTTCCCAGGTGCCGGTCTTGGAGGCCGCCTTCCGGCCGTCGTCGAGCTGGTGGTTGACCTGCGCCGGATACCGCTCCAGCACCGAGGTCACGTCCGCCACGACGTCCTTGTCGATACGCTGCTCACCCTTGAGCGAACCCTCGTCGGCGATCTTCTTCCACTTGCCGGTCACCTCGTCCCGCTTCTCGACCGAGAAGAGGAAGTGGGCCTTGTGGTAGCGGCCCTGGTTGGCGAAGGTGGCGACGCCGTTGGCGTGGTCCAGGACGGTGATCGGATACTGGCCGTAGCCGACGACGTGGAAGAACGGGTTCGGCGCGATCTTCTTCGGGTCTTCCTTGGTGAGGTCGTAGCCCTTCGGCGGGTCGGTGTCCGAGCGCCACATCATGCTGACGCCGGCCTTGGCCGCCATGTCGACGACCTTGTCCGGGCCGATCTCCTGGGTGACGTGGTAGAACGGCACGTTCAGGGACTTGAGGGTGGAGACCGTCAGGGTGCAGGAGTTGCCGCACTCGGGGTTGTCCACGCCGGCGTTGCTGACCTTGAACTTGGTGCCTTCGGGCGTGAAGGCCCTGCCCTTCCAGCGCGACTCGAGGGCCTTGCGCTCCTTGAGCGCCGCCGCCAGGGTGTAGATCTTGAAACTCGAGCCCGGCGGGTGACCGCCGTAGGGGTTGCCGGAAGCGTCGAGGTTCCTGCCGGCGTAGTCGGTGCCGGTGCCGTTGTCGCCGCCGTAGTAGGCGAGCACGCGACCGTTCTTCGGCTCGATGGCGACCACCGCCGCCATCAGGTTCGGCGGCTGGCCGGCGAGTTCCGACCCCTTGGTCTTGCGCTGGGCGGTCTCGACCGCCGCCTCCTGGATCTTCGTGTCGATCGTGGTGCGGATCTTGTAGCCACCCGACATGAGCGCCTGGGAACAGAGCGGCTTGGCGTCGGTGATCTGCTCCTCCTTGTCGACGCAGATGCCCTTGTCCCGCATCTCCTGCTTGACGTAGTTGATCACGTTGCCGTACGGGGTGTTGACGCCGAAGTCGATGCCGGCGCCGCCCTGGTTCGGCTTCTTGGGCATCGGGTACTCGGCCAGGGTGGGTGCCGCCGGCTTGCCTGGGGCGTTCAGCCAGCCCTCGGCGACCATGCCGCCGATCACGTACTCCCAGCGGGACTTGGCTTCGGCAAGGTTCACCGCCGGGTCGTAGCCCTTGTGGCCCATCCCGGCCTCCGGCTGCTTGATCAGCGCGGCGAGGACCGCGCCCTCGGCCACGCTCAGCTTGTTCGCCGGCTTGCCGTAGTACGTCTGCGCCGCCGCCTCGATGCCGTGCGCGCCCCGCCCGAAGTAGATGATGTTCAGGTAGTGCTGCATGATCTGCGGCTTGGTGTACTCGTCGTTCAGCTTGGAGGCGAGGATCGCCTCCTTGACCTTCCGGGCGTAGGTGTCGTCCTTCAGGTTGTCGAACGCGTTGCGCGCGTACTGCTGGGTGATCGTCGAGGCGCCCTGCTTGCTGCCGCCGGAGACGTTGTTCCACGCGGCCCGGACGATGCCCTTGTAGTCCACACCCGAGTGCTCGTAGAAGTTGCGGTCCTCGGCCGCGGCGACGGCGTCCTGCACCCACTTCGGGATCTGGTCGATGGTGACCAGGGTCCGGTTCTGCGTGCCGACCTTCGCGATGATCGTCTTGTTGTCGGAGGCGTAGAGGGTGGTCGCCTGCGGCGGCGTGGTGTCCTCCGGAAGGACCACGTTTGTCGAGTAGTAGGTGAAGCCGACGACGCCGAGCCCGGCGAGCATGATGAACACGGCGAAGGCGGCGATCAGCATGTTGACCCGCTTGCGCTTCTTCGCCCGCGACGAACCGGCCGGGTCGCCCGCGCCGCGCCCGCGCCGGCCGGGGCCGGTCGGCCCGCCGGGCCCACCAGGGCCGCCTGCGGCCGGGGAGACGCTCGCCCGGGCCGAGGCACGGCCGCTGACGCCGCCGACCGCCGCCGATCCGACGCTGGCCCGTCCGGCCGGGGCGGCGCCGACGGCGGCGGAGCCCACCGAGGCGCGACCTGCCGGCCCGCCGGCCGGGGAGACCGGCACCGAAGCGCGACCCGAGCCCGCCGCCCGGCCGGTGCCGGGCGCAGGCGAGACCGGCACGGCCCGGCCCGGCGCCGCCCGACCGACCGAGGCCGAACCCACCGAGGCTGTTCCGGCGCGCGGCGGGACGGCTGCGGACGCCGAACCGGAGACGGAACCGCCGCGCGGCGGAACGGCGGCCGAGCCGCCGACCGAGGCCCGCCCGCCGGCGGCGCGGGGCGCGACCGAGGCGCGGCCCGCGGGTGCCGTACCGTCCTGTGCAGCCGACCAGCCGCCCCCGGAGGCGTCACCGCCGGGGTCGCCGTGCTGGCCCGGAATCTGGGCCCGCCCGCGCGGGGAACTGGAATCGCCGTACGAGTTCATTCCTCACACCCTGCCGTCGCGGTGGGACGCGACTGCGCCGCCACCGGTTTGCCGTGAGATGGGACACCTGTCGAGGGCGGCACGTGCGTGCCGGCCGACCGGTGCCACTTGCGAATCAATCGGGCCAATCAGACCAACGATCCGTCGGTCTCCCCAGGCGTGCGTGCGCTGGCCGGGGTCGGCCGATCGAGCGAAGATCACCGTTGCGCCTCTCGCCTCCGTCGACTGCCCGCACCGTTACCCGAGGCGGCCGCGCCGCCCACCGCGTCCTGCTCCTGCCCACCCTCCGGATTCCCGGCCAGGCCGTCCCGGCCGAGCAGGTACTGCTCGACGAGATGGTTCCAGTCACAGCCGAGGCACACCTCCACCACGAAGACCTGGAACTCACGCACCGTCATCGCCAGCACCGGCAACTCGGCCAGTCTCCGGGCCTGGCCGGCGGACTGCTTGAGTTCGTCGCCGTAAATGTAGTGGACGTGGGTCAGGTTCTCGCTCCGGCAGATCGGACACCGCTCGTCGGTCGGCTCACCGTGGAAGCGGGCGGCGTTCTTCAGGTAGGGCGAGGCGTCGCAGACGTCGTACGTGCCGACCCGGCCCGCGAGGAGCTCACGCAGCACCGCTCGCTTCCGGAGCGAGTAGTCGACTACCTGGCGCTGCGTACGCATGCGGAGAAGGGTACGCGGTCTCGTCGGACGGGGCGACCACGGTGACGATGCGTGACCGGAGAACCTCGGAGCGGAGGTTTGCCCTGATCACGGCGATCCGCTAGCGTGCGATGTATCGGTCCGATACATCGCGGCGGTTACCGCTCCGCGTAGAGGGTACAGAGAGGATGGCCCGTGCTCGAGCTCGCCATCCTCGGCCTCCTGCAGGAGTCTCCGATGCACGGCTACGAGCTGCGCAAGGAGCTGACCGCCAAGCTCGGTGCGATCAGGGCGGCGATCAGCTACGGCTCGCTCTATCCCACGCTGCGCAGGTTGCAGGCGGCGGGATGGATCACCGAGGCCGCGGAGGCACCCGCCACGGTCGAGGAGGTTCCCGCGCTGACCAGCCGACGAGGTCGGGTGGTCTACGAAATCACCGCGGAGGGCAAGGAACGCTTCGCCCAACTGATCGCGCAGACCGGGCCGGAGACGTACGACGACACGGGTTTCGGCGTGCACTTCGCGTTCTTCGCCCGGACCGACCAGGCGACCCGACTCCGCATCCTCGAGGGTCGCCGGCGAAAGATCGAGGAACGCCGTGAAGGGCTTCGCGACGTGCTCGGCAGGGCGGCCGAGCGGCTCGACGCCTACACGCTGGAACTGCAGCGCCACGGCCTGGACGCCTGTGAGCGCGAGGTCCGCTGGCTGGAGGAGCTCATCGCCAACGAGCGCTCCGGCCGTGCCCCGACGGTCCCGTCAACCGGGACGGCCGGCGGCCGACGAGAAGACAACAGCCCGCCTCCGCCTGGAGAGTCCAGGAAAGAGCGGCCGTGATGAAGAAGAAGGAGGCAGACGCTATGGGCTCCGTCCGCGTCGCCATCGTCGGTGTGGGTAACTGCGCCTCGTCCCTCGTACAGGGCGTGGAGTACTACCGGAACGCCGACCCGAACGACCGCGTCCCGGGTCTCATGCACGTCACCTTCGGCGACTACCACGTTTCGGACGTGCAGTTCGTCGCGGCGTTCGACGTGGACGCCAAGAAGGTGGGCATGGACCTCGCCGAGGCGATCGTCGCCAGCGAGAACAACACCATCAAGCTCTGCGACGTGCCGCCGACCGGCGTCACCGTGCAGCGCGGTCCGACCTTCGACGGTCTGGGCCAGTACTACCGCGAGATCGTCGAGGAGTCCGACGCCAAGCCGGTCGACGTCGCCCAGGCGCTGCGCGACACGCAGGTCGACGTCGTGGTCTCGTACCTGCCGGTCGGCTCCGAGCAGGCCGACAAGTTCTACGCCCAGGCCGCGATCGACGCCGGCTGCGCGTTCGTCAACGCGCTTCCGGTCTTCATCGCCTCCGACCCGGAGTGGGCCAAGAAGTTCGAGGACGCGGGCCTGCCGATCGTCGGTGACGACATCAAGAGCCAGGTCGGCGCCACCATCGTGCACCGCGCGCTGGCGAAGCTGTTCGAGGACCGGGGCGTCGAGCTGCTGCGCACGTACCAGCTCAACTTCGGCGGCAACATGGACTTCATGAACATGCTGGAGCGCAACCGCCTGGTCTCGAAGAAGATCTCGAAGACCCAGTCGGTCACCTCGCAGATCCCGCACGAGATGAGCAAGAGCGACGTGCACATCGGCCCGTCGGACCACGTGCCGTGGCTGGACGACCGCAAGTGGGCGTACATCCGCCTGGAGGGTCGCTCCTTCGGCGACACCCCGCTCAACGCCGAGCTCAAGCTCGAGGTGTGGGACTCGCCGAACTCGGCCGGTGTCATCATCGACGCCGTCCGCGCCGCGAAGATCGCGCTGGACCGGAAGATCGGCGGCCCGATCCTGTCGGCCTCGTCGTACTTCATGAAGTCCCCGCCGGTGCAGTACGCCGACCACGACGCGCACGCCGCCGTCGAGGCGTTCATCGCCGGTGACGCCGAGCGCTGACGCGCCGACAGCAGCACCGTCGAGGGCCGGGTCCGCACGGATCCGGCCCTCGCCGCGTCCGGCCCTTCCGCAGCCGTACGCGCAACGGGCCACCGACCTCACACGGGGTCGAACGGACGGCGACTCGCCGTTACGCTGACCGACGTGACGTCCCTCCCTCACGGCGGCGCGCGACGGGTCGTCGGGGCTCTCGCCGTCGCGGTGCTCCTTCCGGTCCTCGTCGGCTGCGCGGCGCCGGGATCCGACCCGACCACCACGCCGGCCGGCGGCGTGGCGCTGGCCGACGGCACCACGACAGCGGGTGGCACGGCACCGGCAGCCAGCACGGCACCGGACGGCGGCGTCGGCTCGGCCCGCCCGGCCGCCTCCGCGACGCCGCCCGAGGCCGACTGCGCCAGGGCGGGCACGCCGGTCGCGCGCCCCGGGCAGGTCGCCCCGTCCGGTGGCGGGGTCCCGGCCGTCACGTCGCGTCCGCCCGGCACCCGACAGCCGCTGACCGACGAGCAGCGCCGCGCGGAGGAGTTCCGCCGCCAGCAGGCGGCCAACGACGCCTTCCGGCAGCGCGGGACGCTCGGCGAGGAGGCGGCCACCGGCGCACGGGCCTGCGCTGCGGACGTCAGGAGGAGCCTCAGCCTGCTGACCGCCGGCGGCCGGGACCAGCCCGGGCAGGAGGCCGTCCGGCGGGCGATCGTGGCGACGGGGCTGACCGGGGTCACCGTGCGACCACCGGGCCGGCTCGACCTCGGCCCCGTCGACGGGCTGGTCTTCGCGGGCTGGACCGGCCGGGCGTGCGTCTTCGGCAACGTCCGGGCGGGCGACGTCACGGTCGAGATCGGCACCCGCATCGCCGACGGCGGCTGTCTGCCCGCCCCGAGCTGAACCGGGCGGATGCGGACGGGACCGCGTCAGGACCAGGCGCGGCGCAGGGCGACCCCGGCCTCCAACTCCAGCAGCTTCACCTTCCGCTCCAGGCCGCCGCCGAAACCGACCAGCTTGCCGCCGGCGCCGACGATCCGGTGACACGGCACGAGCACCGGGATCGGGTTGCGGTTGCAGGCCACCCCGACCGCGCGGGCGGCACCCGGGTCGCCGAGCCGGCGGGCCACCTCGCCGTAGGTGAGCGTCTCCCCGTACGGGATGCGGGTCATCTCCCGCCAGACGCCCCGTTCGAAGTCGGACCCGCCCGGTGCGGCCAGCGGCACCGCGAACCCGGTCAGCTCGCCCGCGAAGTACGCCCGCAGCTCCGCCAGCGCCTGTCGGGCCGCCTCGTCGCCCGGCTCCTCGGCGGCTGCGTCGACCCGGCCGAAGTGGGCCTGGCACACGTGGGTGCCGTCGGTGGCGACGGAGAACTCGCCGATCGGGGAGTCGAGCACGGTCCAGCGCATCCGCCCATTGTCCCCGGTGCCCCGACAGTGCCTCCCACCCGAGCCGCCGGGCATCCGGGTCGCCGACGAGAGGCGGCCGGGCCGGTCATCTGCCGACGGTGGTCAGGGGTTGCCGAGGACACGGGTGGCTCCTTCTCGCCGATGTCGAGATCGGCGCTCGATCCGAATCTTGTCAACAGCTAGATTGCGGGCGGCGGCAAAGTTCGGACGCCGGGGAGCGTCAGAGCTACCGGAGGTGGGCGGTGACCGAAGGGACCGACGGGGAGTTCACCGCGTTCGTCAACGAACGGGGAAACGTCCTGCTGCGCATCGCGTACGCCCTGGCCGGCGACCAGCACGGCGCCGAGGACCTGCTGCAGAACGCGCTGGCCAAGGCGTACGCCCGGTGGCCCCGGATCCGCGGCGACGCCGAGCCGTACGTGCGGCGGATCCTCTACCACGACCAGGTCTCCGGATGGCGGCGCCGGTCGCGGCGGCCCGAGGTGCCGGTCGCGGTGCTGCCCGAGCGGGTCGGCAGCCGGGACAGCGGTCAGGACGCCGACCTGCGGATGCTGCTGCGTGACGCGTTGCTGTCGCTGCCGCCCCGGCAACGTGCCGTGCTGACCCTGCGATACCTGGAGGATCTCAGCGTCGAGCAGACCGCCGCGCTGCTCGGCTGCCGTGCCGGCACGGTCGCCAGCCAGACCTCGAAGGCACTGGCCAGACTGCGGCAACTGGTACCCGTCCTCGACGACAGCGTCACGGAGGAGGTCCGATGAACGGCTCCGGGGAGGACGTCCTGCGTTCCGCCGTACGGGAGATCGCGGCCGAGGCGCGGGCTGCGCCCGACCTCGCCGACCGGGCCCTACGACGGGGCCGACGGCTGCGTCGCCGTCGCCGCACGACCGCCGCCGGCGGTGCCGTCGCGGCGCTGGTCGCCCTCGTCGGGCCGTACGTATGGCTGCGATCCGGCGCACCCCCGGACGCCGCCACCGGGGCACCGGTCGTCACCCCGGTGGCGACGGTGTCGGCCGCCCCGCGCACGATGCCCGTCGTCCCCGCGCCGACCGGCGACTGGACGCGGGCGGTCGTGACACTGCCCGGCGACTGGGTGCTGACCGGAGCCACCTCCACCGGCACTCCCGCCGTGCAGGGGTACGCCCTGGACCGCGAGCGCGGCCGGTACGTCGCCGCCGACCGCCGGTACGAGGAGACCTGGGCCGCGCCCCGGGGCGGAACCGCCGCCGTCGTCGACTACGAACGCGCCGGCCGGATCGGCCTGCTCGACCTGGGCCACGGCACGGTCCGCTGGATCCGCACCGGCAGCCACATCATGACCCCGCACTGGTCGCCGGACGGGCGGCGGTTGGCGCTGACCGTGCTGGACAAGGAGAGCGGCAGCTTCTCCCTCGGCGTGCTCGACGCGGCCACCGGCGCCTACCGCACCTTCCCGGTGGACACCGACCGGTACTTCTGCACCGACCACTGCTTCTTCACCTGGAGCCGGGACGGCCGGGAGGTCGCGCTCCAGCAGACCGATCCCGGTGCCCCGCGCTCGGAGTCCCGGCCGCACACGCGCCGGGGCGTGCAGTTCTTCTCCGCGACGAACGGCCGGCCGACCCGGTTCGTGCCCGTCCCGGGCGACCCCGCCGGCCCATGGTCGTGGTCGCCGGACGGGCGGCTCGTGATCATCAAGGGCCAGGACGGCCCGAAGTTGGCGGAGGTGGCGACCGGGCGGGTGATCGGCCTGGCTCCCGCCGAGGACGCCGTGTGGGTCGCGGGCGACCGGCTGCTGCACCGCGTCGGCTGGACGGCCGAGATGGCGCTGGTCGACCTCGACGGTCGGGAACTGGCGCGGCAGGCCCTCCCCGCGTCGCTGGACGTCAACCTGACCCTCGCGATCGCGCCCCGCTGAACGGCCCCGCGTCGCGGCCCCGCCGAACCGCCGGCTTCCCGACCGACGTTGCGGGGCACCGATACCGTGCAGGCCGTGGCCACGGGGACGCTGATCTTCCTCATCATCGGCGGCGCGGGCGTCGCGGTGCTGGCGCTCGCCCTGCTCGGCGGCGAGCTGCTCCACTTCGGCAACCCGGACTTCGACGGTCCGGTGTCGGTGGAGGCGGTCGCCGGGTTCACCGGAGCGCTCGGCTTCGGCGCCGCGATCGTCAACGAGCTGGTCGGTGGGCGTACGCCCGGCATGATCGCCGTGGCCCTGGCCGGCGGCGTCGTCGCGGCCGTGCCCACCGCCTGGGCCGCGGCCCGGCTGAGCCGGGCGGCCCGCGACATGCGCACCGACCCCACCCCCACCCGCCACCACCTAGTCGGCGCGCTCGGCCTGGTGGTCACCCCCGTGCCCGCCGACGGCTACGGCGAGGTCCGGGTCCGGGTGGCCGGCCAGCCGGTCAAGCTCAACGCCCGCGCCGACCGACCGATCCCGGTCGGCGCCCAGATCTTCGTGGTCGAGGCGCTCAGCGAGACCAGCGTGCACGTCGAGACCTACTGAACCCCCCTCATAGAAAACAGGACGGTCACATGCCCCTTCTCATCGCCATCGGCGGCGCGGTCCTCCTCGTCCTCGTGCTCGTGCTCTTCGTGCTCTCCCGCATCAAGGTGGCCGGGCCGAACGAGGCATTCATCGTCACCGGCCGCAAGGGCCGCACCACGCAGACCGCCGACGGTGGCCGGTCGACCGACAACTCCGGGCAGAAGGTCGTGCTCGGCGCGTCCGTCTTCGTCCTGCCCGTGGTGCAGAAGCTCCAGTCGCTCGACCTGTCCAGCCGGCGGATCGACGTCGGCATCAAGGGCGCGGTCAGCAAGCAGGGCATCCGCGCCGACCTGCACGGCGTCGCGATCGTGAAGGTCGGCGGCACCGAGGACGCCATCCGCGCCGCCGCGCAGCGCTTCCTGCACCAGCAGGACGAGATCGAGGACTTCACCCGGGAGGTGCTGGCCGGCGCGCTGCGCTCGATCGTCGGCCGGCTCACCGTCGAGGAGGTCATCCGGGACCGGGCGGCGTTCGCCAGCGCGGTCGCCGAGGAGGCCGAGCACTCGATGACCAACCAGGGCCTGGTGCTGGACACCTTCCAGCTCCAGGACATCCTGGCCGAGGGCTCCTACCTCCAGGACCTGGGCCGGCCGGAGGCCGCCCGGGTGCTCAAGGATGCGGCCATCGCCGAGGCGCGGGCCCGGCAGCAGGCCGAGCAGGAGCGGCTGCTCGCCGAGGAGGCCATCGCCGAGGCCAACCGGAACCTGTCGCTGAAGCAGGCCGCCATCCAGGCGGAGATCGACGCGGCCAAGGCGAAGTCCGCCGCCGCCGGACCGCTGGCCCAGGCCGAGCGGGACCAGGCGATCCTCTCCGAGCAGCAGAAGGTCGCCGAGCGCAACGCCGAGCTCAAGCAGCGTCAGCTCGACACCGAGGTGCGCAAGCCGGCCGACGCCGCCCGGTACAAGGTGGAGCAGGAGGCCGAGGCGTCCCGCAACGCGGCCGTGCTGAACGCCGACGCGCAGCGCCAGGCCGTCATCGCCGCCGCCCAGGCCGCCGCCGAGCAGGCCCGGCTCACCGGTGAGGGCGAGCGGGCCCGCCGGGCCGCGCTGGCCGAGGCCAACGCCATCGAAGGCGCCAAGGAGGGTGAGGCCGAGCAGCGCCGCCGCTCCGCCATCGCCGAGGCGGTCGAGCGGGAGGGTGCGGCCGAGGCCGCGGCCATCCTGGCCAAGGGGCAGGCCGAGGCCGACGCGATGGCCCGCAAGGCCGAGGCCTTCGCGGCGTACGGCGAAGCCGCCGTGCTGGACCTGCTGGTCAAGGTGCTGCCGCAGGTCGTCGAGGCGGCCAGCGCCCCGATCGGCGCGATCGACAAGATGACCGTCATCTCCACCGACGGCGCCTCGTCGCTGACCAAGTCGGTGGCGGGCAACGTGGCCCAGGGGCTCCAGCTCGGCAGCGACCTGACCGGCATCGACCTGGCCGGCCTGCTGGGGAAGCTCGGCTCGGCGGCGGCGACCACCGGCAACGGCAAGCCGCCCGTCGACGGCACGGCGGTCGAGACCCGCTGACGCGACCCGACACGACTGCCCGGGCTTGGGCAGAACGGCGCCCGCCGAGCCGTGCTCCTGAGACGGCTCGGCGGGCGCCGACGTTCGGTGGGGCGGTGGGGCGAAGATCACCTGACGGTGGTGACCGTCCGGCGGAGGCCCGGTGGGCCGGCACCCGCCGCGCCGCCCGAGGAGCCGACACGGCGGGTGCCACAGGGGCCGTCAGACAACGTCGACGGTGAACTTCTGTGCGGTTCCGAGACCCAAGGTCGGGCTGGACCAGTCGATCGTCCGGTCCGAGATCAGCGGGTTGGCACCGGCGGTGATCGCCTGCCCGTCAACGTACGCACGCAGATAGATGGAGCCGTCCGCGTTGTAGTCGATGAAGTCGAACACCTCTGCGGGGCCGACGGTGGTGCTCGTGGCGATCAACGGCTTCGTGCCTTCGCTCGCCGCGGTCACCAACTTGCCGTTCACCAGGGGGCGCAGCGTGAAGAAGCTGCCCTCGGGGAGGAAGGCCAGTTCGTACTTCTCCCAGCCGCCGACGGCAGCGGCGCCGGCGATCAGCGGCTTCGTGCCCGCACCGTCCGCGGCGACGAACCTGCCGTTCGCCGCCGCCCTGAGGCTGACGATCGGGTTCGGTGCCTCCAGGTCGAACTTCGCCGAGGCGCCGATGGCATCGGCGCTCGCGATCAGCGGCAGCGTGCCCCCGCCGTCCGCGACGACGAACTTGCCGTTCACCACTGCCTTGAGGCTGACACTGCCATCGGTGTTGTGGACGATCTGGAACTTCTCCCACCCGCCGATGGCAGCGGCGCCAGCGATCAACGGCTTCGTGCCCGCACCGTCCGCCACGACGAACCTGCCGTTGGCCCGTGCCCGCAGCCCGACGTACCCGCTTCCGGCGTCGACGATGTCGAACTTCTCCCACCCGCCCATGGCAGCGGCGCTGGCGATCAACGGCTTCGTGCCCGCACCGTCCGCGACCACGAACCTGCCGTTGATCCGCGCCTTCAGCCCGTACGAACTGCGGGCCACCGGCCCGGTACCGACCTGGAGAAAGCGGTCCAGCGAGCGCTGCGTGTCGTGGACGGCGCCGGAGAGGCCACCGGTCACGATGCTGTCGCGCACCTGCGACGGGCTCCACGTCGGGTTCGCCGCCAGCAGCAGCGCCGCGGCGCCGGCGACGTGCGGTGACGCCATCGAGGTGCCGCTCAGCGTCGCGGCGCCCGTCGTGGAACCGATGGTGGCGGAGGTGATGCTGACGCCCGGCGCGAACGTGTCGACGCAGGCGCCGTAGTTGGAGAACCAGGCCCGCGCGTCGATCTTGTCCGTGGCGCCGACCGTGATCGCTGCCGGCACGGACGCCGGGCTCACCAGGCAGGCGTCCTGCATGGAGTTGCCCGAGGCGACCGCGTAGGTGATGCCGCTGGCGATCGAGGCGTTCACCGCGTCGTTGACCGCCTGGACGTTGCCGCCGAAACCGAGGCTCATGTTCGCCACGGCCGGCTTGACGGCGTTCGCGGTCACCCAGTTGATACCGCTGAGGAGTTCCTCGCTCGTGCCGGAGCCCTCGCAGTCCAGGACCCGCACCGCGACCAGCTTGACGTCCTTGGCGACGCCGTACCTGGTGCCACCCACCGTGCCCGCCACGTGCGTGCCGTGCCCGTCGCAGTCACTGGCGTCCTTGGTGGAGGTGCGGTCGGACATGGCGTTGAAGCCGTAACTGGCCCGGCCGCCGAAGTCCTGGTGCGTGATGTTGATACCGGTGTCGAGGACGTACGCGGTGACGCCCGCCGCCGACGTGCCGGGGTAGGTGTAGGAGCCGTCCAGCTTCGGCGACACCTGGTCGATCCGGTCCAGGCCCCAGGACGGCGGACTGCTCTGGGTCCCGGTGGCGGAGGCCCGTACGACGGGCTCCACGTAGGCCACCTGCGGGTCCAGCGAGAGCCGCTTCACCTGACCCGCGCTGGCCTCCATCGAGTACCCACGCAGGCCGTTGGTGAAGACCTTGCGTACCTTGCCCCCGTTCTTCTGCGCGAGCGCGGACGCGGCGGCCCGGGTCTCGCTCGGTGTTGCCTTGCCGTCCTTGAGGACGACGATGTAGCGGCCCGGTACGACCTCGCCGGGTTCGGCACCGCGCACGGGTGCCCGGGTCGGTTCGGCGGGCTCGGCCATCGCCGCGCCGCCCGAACCAGCGACGGCGACGGCCGTCGCGGAGGCGAGAAGCAGGCCCGCCACCGCTGAGCGGCGCGCAACGCCACGACGTCTCACAAATGACTCCCCGTTGATTCGAAGGACCGTCCGCTGTGGACTCGGACCGGTCACACGGCCAGCCTCTACCGGACTCGGAGGGCTGGAGAATTCCGCCCCATCATCAGTAATGATCAGTAGCTGACGCGTCAGCCATTCGGTCGATACGTTGGCGTCTCGTACTCGCTATGCGAAGCGGTACGCCCCGCCGTCGGAGGACGCCGGCCGGCATCGGCACCGGTCTGCGCTACAGGCCCTCGTCGCGGGCCCAGCGCAGCAGCTCCGCCTCGGCCTCGTCGCGGTCCAGCGGGCCGCGCTCCAGGCGCAGCTCCTTGAGGTGCTTCCAGGCCTGTCCGACGACAGGCCCCGGCGGTACGCCCAGCAGCTCCATGATGGCGTTGCCGTCCAGGTCGGGCCGGACCCGCGCCAGGTCCTCCTCGGCGGCGATCCGGGCGATCCGCTCCTCCAGCGCGTCGTAGTCGGCGGCGAGCTGGGCCGCCTTGCGGCGGTTGCGGGTGGTGCAGTCCGACCGGGTCAGCTTGTGCAGCCGCGGCAGCAGGTCACCGGCGTCGGCGACGTAGCGGCGCACCGCCGAGTCGGTCCACTCGCCCCGGCCGTAGCCGTAGAAGCGCAGGTGCAGCGCCACCAGCGCGGTCACCTTGGCGGTGATCTCCTTCGGGTAGCGCAGCGCCTTCAGCCGGGCCTTGGTGAGCCGGGCGCCGACCACCTCGTGGTGGTGGAAGCTGACCCGGCCGTCCGAGCCCACCGCCTTCGTCGCCGGCTTACCGACGTCGTGCATCAGCGCGGCCATCCGCAGGACGAAGTCCGGCCCCTCGGTCTCGTACGAGACGGCGTTGCTCACCACGGTCAGGGTGTGCTCGTAGACGTCCTTGTGCTGGGCGTGCTCGTCGATCTCCAGCTTGAGCCCGGTCAGCTCCGGCAGGAAGCGCTCGGCGAGCCCGGTGTCGACCAGCAGCCGCAGCCCGGTGATCGGGTCAGCGCCGCAGAGCAGCTTGGTGAACTCGTCGCGGATCCGCTCGGCCGTGATCCGGTCCAGGTCGCCGGCCATCCGGGTCATCGCCGCGTACGCGTCGGGGTGCACCGCGAAGCGCAGCTGCGCGGCGAAGCGGGCCGCGCGCAGCATCCGCAACGGGTCGTCGCCGAAGGACTCCGCCGGGGTGCCCGGGGTGCGGATCACCTTGGCGGCCAGGTCGTCCAGCCCGCCGTGCGGGTCGGTGAACCGGTGCTCGGGCAGGCTGACCGCCATCGCGTTGATGGTGAAGTCGCGCCGCCGCAGGTCCTCGGCGAGGTCGGTGCCGTACTCGACGACCGGGTTGCGGCTGACCTGGTCGTAGGACTCGGCACGGAAAGTGGTGATCTCCAGCCGCAGCCCGTCGCGCTGGCACCCGATGGTGCCGAACTCCCGGCCGGTCTCCCAGATCGACTCGGCCCAGCCGCGCACGATGCGCAGGGTCTCGTCCGGGTGCGCGTCGGTGCAGAAGTCGAGGTCGTCGCCGAGGCGGCCGAGCAGGGCGTCGCGTACCGAACCGCCCACCAGGTGCAGCTCGTGGCCGGCCCGCGCGAACCGGCGGCCCAACTCGTCGGCGACCGGGGAGACCCGGAGCAGTTCGGCGACGGCGTTGCGCTGCGCGGCGGTGAGTTCGCGGCGGTCGGCGGCGTGGGGAGCGGAGGCTTCGGACATGGGAGCGCCAGACTATCGGTCCCGACGGGGATGCGGTCCGCCGGGCGCGGGTAACGGGTGGCCGTTGACTATCGTCTGTGACGTGCGGGCCGTGGCCCGGCTCCGACGTACCTCTCTGCCTTGGAGGCGACAAGATGAGCGGCGGTCTCTACCGCAGCGCGAACGCCGCCCAGGGCGGCGCCGCGCCCGGCCGGCCGTCGGACGGCGCCACGTTCATCTCCGCCGAGCCGCTCAACCAGCCGGCCATGGAGTCGACGGCGCCGCCGCAGGAACAGGTGGGCGAGGCAAGCGCCGCGACCAACAGCGCGGTGATGGCCATGGGCAGCCTGGTCAGCCGCGGTACGGGCTTTCTGCGCAACCTGGTGATCGCGGCGGCGCTCGGCGGCGCGCTGGTCGGTGACGCGTACACCACCGCGCAGATCCTGCCCGGGATGGTCTACGAGTTCCTGCTCGGCGGCGTACTCACCAGCGTGCTGATCCCGGTGCTGGTACGGCGGCGCAAGTCGGACTCGGACGGCGGCCAGGCGTACGCCCAGCGGCTGCTCACCCTGGCGGTCCTCGCCCTCGGCGTGGCGGCCCTGCTCGCGGTCGGGTTCGCCTCGACGCTGACCTGGCTCTACGGCAGCGGCGAGTCGACGGACGGCTATTCGGGCCTGGTCACGGCGCTGGCCCGCCTGATGCTGCCGATGATCTTCTTCTCCGGGTTGAGCGCGCTGATCAGCGCGGTACTCAACACCCGGGGTCACTTCGCCGCCCCCATGTGGGCGCCGATCCTGAACAACCTGGTGGTGATCGCCACCGCCGGCCTCTACATCGCGATCTTCGGCGCGGACATCATCAAGCCGGAGGAGATGACGACCGGGCGGATCCTGCTGATCGGCGGCGGCACCCTGCTCGGCGTCGCCATCCAGGCCGCCGGCCTGCTGCCGGCGCTGCGCAAGGTGGGCTTCCGCTGGAAGCTGCGCTTCGACTTCCGCGAGCTGGGCCTGCGCGAGCTGGGCCGGCTCGGGGCGTGGATGTTCTGCTACGTCGCGGTCAGCCAGATCGGCCTGATCGTGCTGTTCAACCTGCTGAACCGGGCGGGCAGGGAGAACGCCGCCGGCCCGCTGATCTACAACAACGTCTTCCTGCTGCTGATGACGGCGCACGGCATCATCGCCGTCTCGATCATCACCGCGCTGATGCCCCGGATGAGCGCCGCCGCCGCCGACGGCCGGTACGCGGACGTGGCCGCCGACCTGTCCCGGGGCACCCGGACGGTCACCGCGGTGCTCGCCCCGATCGCGGTCTGCTACGCCGTGCTCGCCTCCCCGATCTCGTTCACGCTGTTCCGCTGGGGCGCCTTCGACGAGGGCAACGCCACCGCCACCTCGCTGGTGCTGCTGGCCGCCGCGCTCGCCCTGGTGCCGTTCGCGGTCAGCCAGCTCTTCACGTTCGCCTTCTACGCCCTGCCGGACACCCGCACCCCGGCGCTGATCAACATTCCGGTGGTGGCGCTGCGCATCGGGGTGCAGATCGTGCTCTTCGCGGTCTTCTCGGCAAGCTTCGCCGGCGCCGGCATGATGATCGGCAACGCCGTCTCCTACCTGGCCGCCGCGATCGCCTCCGCCTGGCTGCTACGTCCCCGGGTGGGTCGGATCGGCCTCGGCGAGATCATGCGCACCAGCGCGCGGGTCGCGGTCGCGGCGCTCGGCGCGGCGGTGGTCGGCCTGATCGTGGTCAAGCTGCTGCCCGGCGACGACACGCCGAGCCGCCTGGAGGCCGTCGTCCAGCTCGTGGTCGGTGGGGCGGTGATCGGCGGGACGTACCTCGGGCTGGCCATGGTCCTGCGGATCGGCGAGATCACCGAGGTCGTGGGCATGGTCCGCCGCCGGCTGGGCCGCTGACCGATACCCGTCTCCTCGGGCGGGCGACACGCTGCGGGCGGACTGCACTCTCTGTGAACGAGGATCACCAGCCTGGGGATGCGCCTGTGGATAACTCCGTGATTCGCCGCTCAGGCACCGAAAGGGCCTGTGGATAACCAGCCGTACGGCTGAGCATGGCGGTCCGGTCGGGGGGAACCCGGCTGCGTCGGCGCGCTCGCCGCAACGGCCGGCCCCCTCCCTGCGGGCGCTTGCGGCCAACCTCTAGATTGGCCAGTACATGTGCCAGCAACGTGGCTGACAACGGGAGCAACCGGACAAGTCGGTCGCGTGCCGGCAGCTCGGCCCGGGAGCGGCGCGAAGATGACATGTCGGGGAGACGGCCAACCCGGGTAAGGTCGCTCTCGACGGGTACGGCAGGCGCCGACGCTCCGCGTCGACACCGGTCGGCCGGTTCCTTCGAAGGCAGAGCGGGAAGCCACATGCCCAGCAGCGCGGGTCCATCGATCGACACGATCACCGAGGGAGGACGGGTGACCCAGGTCGGCGAAGGTCAGGAGGCGGAGGAGAGCGCTCCTCAGGTCATGACCTTCGGTGCTCCCACGGCCGGTGAAATCCTCGCCGAGCGTTACGAGCTGGTCGAGCACATCAACAACGACAGCGCGGGTCGGCTGGTCTGGCGCGGGGTCGACGTCATCCTGCGCCGTCCCGTCGCGGTCGTGCTGCGCTACCCGGGTGGCGACTCGGCCACCGAGATGCTCCAGGGCGCCGTCGCGGCCAGCCGCGTCATCCACCCCAACCTGGTCGGCGTCTACGACGCGATCGACGAGGCCGAGCGGGCGTACGTGGTGCGGGAGTGGGTCGACGGGCAGTCGCTGCGCGAGCTGGTCACCGACGGGCCACTGGACCCGGCGCGCGCCACCACCATCGGCAACGCGGTCGCCAGCGCCCTCGCCGCCGTGCACGCCACCGGCATGGTGCACGGCAACGTCCACCCCGGCACGGTGATGATCAGTGACGACGGCCGGGTGGTGCTGGCCGACGCGCGCACCGACGGCGCCGACAGCCAGCAGAGCGACGTCCGCGCGATCGGCGGGGTCCTCTACTTCGCCCTGACCGGGCACTGGCCGCACGCCGAGGCCCCGCTGCGTGGCGCCACCGCCGGCCACGGCCGGGCCGCCATCCCCGACGCCGTACGCGACGCGGGCGGCGCGCTCGCCGCCCCCCGGCAGGTGCGGGCGGGCGTGCCGGCGTACCTCGACGACCTCACCATGGACCTGCTCGACGCCGAGATCGAGCCGCCCTCGTCGGACGTGCTCGCGGCCGAGCTGGCCCGGCTGGACGTGCCGGCCGACGAGCAGTTCCTCGACAGCGCCGGCCCGCTGCGCTTCGCGGCCGACACCGGCGAGGAGCCGTCGCCGCTCGCCGCCGCCGGCGGACGCAAGGTCGCGATCGGCATCGCCAGCCTGCTGGCGGTCGCCCTCGTCGGCCTGCTGATCGGCATCACCGCCCTGGGCGGCGGTGACGACGACCCACAGACCAACCCGGTCGCGGCGCCCTCGTCGAACGCGCCCGCCGGCGACGCCACCCCGGCCGCCATCACGGCCGGGCCGCTGAAGATCAGCACCGCCCGGATCATCGACCCGGAGGGCGACCGGACCGAGGTCCGCAACGCCGACAAGGTGTACGACGGGGACGAGGACGAGGGCTGGGAGACCCAGACCTACCGGGGCCGCGCCAACTTCGGCAACCTCAAGAAGGGCATGGGTGTCTGGATCGACCTCGGCGGCGAGCACACGGTCAAGTCCGTGCAGGTGCTCCTGTCCGCCCGGGGCGCCTCCGCCCAGCTCTACGCCGGCACCACCGACCGGCCGTCGTCGTCCTCCGGTGACGCCCAGCTCTTCGCGGACTACAAGAAGACCGCGATCGGGCAGCCGTTCGAGGAGCACGAGGGCACCAAGATGACCTTCAACGGCTTCAACGCCGACCAGAAGTACCGCTACCTGCTGTTCTGGATCACCGAGCTGCCGTCGAGCGACGGCGGCTACAAGCTCGGCGTCCAGGAGATCACGGTCCAGGGGTCGTGAGGCGGCCACCGCGCTCCGGGCACCGCATCCGCCGGACGTGGTGATGGGCGTACGCGGGGAACGGGTGACCGGTGGACCGGCGGGTCCGCCGGTCTCGTCGTCGGTGCCGCCGTCCGGGCCAGCGGACCTCGACCTCCTGCACGCCCACGTGGCCGGCGACCCGCACGCCTTCGCCGAGCTCTTCCACCGGCACCGGGACCGGCTCTGGGCGGTGGCCCTGCGCACGCTCGGCGACCGCGAGGAGGCCGCCGACGCCCTCCAGGACGCCCTGCTCTCCGCCCACCGCGCCGCCGGGCGGTTCCGGGGCGACTCGGCGGTCACCACCTGGCTGCACCGGATCGTGGTGAACGCGTGCCTGGACCGGATCCGCCGCCGCCAGGCGCACCCGACGGTGCCGCTGCCGGACGGCGTCCGGGACACGGACTCCGGCACCGGGGGCGTCGAGCCGGCGGCACCCGTGCAGGACCACGACACGGCGCTCGTGGTCCGGCAGGCGCTCGCCGAGCTGCCGGCCGAGCAGCGGGCGGCGCTGATCCTGGTCGACGTGCAGGGCTACCCCGTGGCCGAGGTGGCCCGGATCCTCGACGTGGCCGAGGGGACGGTCAAGAGCCGGTGCGCCCGGGGCCGGGCCCGCCTGGCGACACAGCTCGGACATCTGCGCCCCACCAGGCAGAAGCCGGAGCCGCAGACCACCCCGCAGCGGGCGGAGCCGGCCCCGGCGACGGGCCCGAACGTGCCGGCCGTCACCCGAGGGAACCCCCGGTCGCCCGAGGGCGTCCGATCGGGGTCGGGACGGTCCCGGCGGGATCTCCACCAGGAGGACGCGTGACTGCCGGGGGGTACAGGGAGGTCGACCACGACCTGCTCGCCGACTACCTCGGCGGGGCGCTGGACGGCACCCCGGACGAGGATCTCGTCGCCCGACTGGTCGACGAGGACCCCGACTGGGCGCAGGCGTACGCGCTGCTGGCCCCGGCCGTGGCGGACGTCCACGCGGACCTGGCCACCTGGGGCGCGTCCGCGCCCGAGATGCCGGCCGACGTCACCGACCGGATCGTTGCCGCCCTGGCCCACGCCACGGCGTCCGACCCCGCCACCGCGTCCGGCCTCGGCACCGCGTCCGGCCCCGCCACTGCGGACTCCGCCGGGCCGGGCCGATCCGAGCCGGACCGTTCGGGGCCGGGCCGGGCCGAGCCGGGCGGCCGGAGGGCTGGGGACGACGCGACGTCCGCCGGGGAACGGCCGGCGGAGGGGCAACCTACGGTCAGAACGGGCATCGGGGCGGTACCGGCACAGCCGCTCGGCGGGTCCGGGAGACGTCCTGCCGGCGTACCCCGGTCGGAGCCGGGCCGCGGCGGGGCCACCGGGCCCGGCCGACGACGGCGCCGCTGGACCCGGCTGGCCGGGCCGGTCGCGCTGGCCGCCGTGTCGATCGCGGCGGTCGGGCTCGGCGTCGACCAACTCACCAGGGACCAGCAGACGGGCGGGGCCGCGGACACGGCGTTGCCCGCGACGAACCGTGAGGGCGCCGCCCCCGCCGCCACGCCCTTCCGGATCGCCGGCGAGCCGTCGGTACGCAGCGGAACGGACTACACGCCGGAGTCCCTGGCCGCCCTTCCGTCGTCGCCGAAGGCACGGCCGTTCACCGGCGGCCCGCCCGGAGAGCAGCCCGGCGTCCAGGCGGAGGGCGGGCGGCTGCCCGGCTCCGTCACCGGGCTCGACCGGCTCACCGACCCCGCCGCGCTGGGTGCCTGCATCGGCGAGATCAAGGCCGAGCACGGCAACGGTCCGCTGGTGGTCGACGTGGTCGACTACGCCCGGTTCCAGGGCCGCCCGGCGCTGATCGTGCGCTTCACCGACGCCACGGGAGCGCACTGGGCCTGGGCGAGCGGGCCGGAATGCGGTGTGCCCGGGTCCGGCTCGGACAGCCGCTACCGCACGCGGGTAGGGTGAATTCGCGGTCACCGGCCGTTTGGCCGTCCACGTGACCTGACCCACCGGATGACCGGCTCGGGAATCCCCGGTTCGTACGATGACGTTCTGCACATCGAAGTGCCGGCACCGAGCGGCGTCGGCATCGGATCGGCATCGGTGCGCGCCGATGGCGAACAACACAATCGGGAGACGGCAGTGGACGAGGTCCGCAACCTGATCATCATCGGCTCCGGGCCAGCCGGTTACACGGCGGCGGTCTACGCGGCGCGCGCCAACCTCAAGCCGCTCATCATCGAGGGCGTGCAGTCCGGCGGCGCGCTGATGACCACCACCGAGGTGGAGAACTTCCCCGGTTTCGCCGACGGCATCCTCGGCCCCGAGCTGATGGACAACATGCGCAAGCAGGCCGAGCGGTTCGGCGCGGAGTTCCTCACCGACGACGTGACGCGGGTCGAGCTGAAGGACACCGGCAGCGTGGGTTCCGACGCCGTCAGCACCGTCTGGGTGGGCCAGACCGCGTACCGGGCCAGGGCGGTCATCCTCTCCACCGGCTCCGCGTGGCGTCCGCTCGGCGTGCCCGGCGAGCAGGAGTACCTGGGCCACGGCGTCTCGTCCTGCGCGACCTGTGACGGCTTCTTCTTCCGCAACCAGCACATCGTGGTCGTGGGCGGCGGTGACTCGGCGATGGAGGAGGCCAGCTTCCTCACCCGGTTCGCCGAATCGGTCACCATCATCCACCGCCGGGACTCCTTCCGGGCCAGCAAGATCATGGCCGAGCGGGCACTGAGCAACGACAAGATCAAGGTCGAGTGGAACACCACGGTCGAGGAGATCCTCGGCGACGACGGCAAGGTCTCCGGGGTGCGGGTACGCAACACGCACACCGGCGAGTCCAAGGTCCTCGACGTCACCGGCGTCTTCGTGGCCATCGGTCACGACCCGCGCAGCGAGCTCTTCCGGGGGCAGGTGGAGCTCGACGACGAGGGCTACGTGAAGGTCCAGGCGCCCAGCACCCGGACCAGCGTGCCCGGCGTCTTCGCCGCCGGCGACCTGGTGGACCACACGTACCGGCAGGCGATCACCGCCGCGGGCACCGGCTGCGCCGCCGCGCTGGACGCCGAGCGCTTCATCGCCACGCTGCAGGGCTGAACAACCGAAACACATCCCGGAGGAGGGTCATAGTGGGAGCAACGAAGTCGGTCACCGACGCTAGTTTCGCCGCCGACGTGCTGAAGTCCGACAAGCCGGTTCTGGTGGACTTCTGGGCCGAGTGGTGCGGCCCGTGCCGCAAGGTGTCGCCGCTGCTCGAGGAGATCGCCGGCGAGATGGGCGACCAGGTCACCATCGTCAAGCTCAACATCGACGAGAACCCGGAGACCGCCCGCACCTACCGGGTGATGTCGGTCCCCACCCTCACCGTCTTCAAGAACGGCGAGCCGGTGCAGTCGATCGCCGGCGCCAAGCCGAAGGGCGAGCTCGTCAGGCTCATCGAATCGGCGCTCTGAGCAGCACCGACGCGCGTCGACCCCGTACCCGGTCCGCCGGGCACGGGGTCGACGCGTTTTTCCCGACGTGGGGCACCCGGAGCCCCCGGAACGCATAGCCTCAAGCGGGGGCCGCCCGGCCAGCAACCGTCCGTGCAGAGGGGGTCGTGCGTGCGTCCGATCCGACCCGGTGACCGTGGACCCGCGGTGACCGAGATCCGTACGGTGCTGACCGGCCTCGACCTGCTCGTTTCGACGGCACCGGGCGCCGACGAGTTCGACACGCACACCGAACGGGCCGTGCGGGCCTTCCAGCAGTCGCGTGGGCTCAGCGTGGACGGCCGGGTCGGTGCGGAGACCTGGCGGGCCCTGGACGCCGCCCGCTGGCGGCTGGGCGCCCGCACGCTCTACCACGCGGTCCCGGAGCCGCTCACCGGTGAGGACGTCCGCTCGCTCCAGGAGCGGCTGCTGGAGATGGGGTACGACGTCGGGCGCGCGGACGCCATCTACGGCGTACGGACCTCCCGGGCGGTCGCTCAGTTCCAGCGCGAGGTCGGGCTGACGCCCGACGGCTCGTGCGGTCCGCACACCATGAACGCGCTGCGCAGGCTCGGCCGCAAGGTCGTCGGCGGGCGGCCGCAGTGGCTGCGCGAGTCCGACGCCATCCGGCAGTCCGGCCCGGCGCTGGTGGGCCGGACCGTCGTCATCGACCCCGGGCACGGGGGCACCGACCCGGGGGTGGTGGTGCCGGACGGGTCGCTGCGGTGGACCGAGACGGACCTCGTGTACGACCTGGCCAGCCGGTTGGAGGGCAGGCTCGCCGCCGCCGGCGTCCGGGTGCAGCTCACCCGTGGGCCGGCCCAGGAGGACTGCCTGCCGGACGTCGACCGGGCGGAGCTGGCCAACTCGCTCGGCGCCGACGTGTTCATCTCGCTGCACGTCGACGAGCACGTCAACCCGGCGGCCGAGGGGGTGGCGACCTACCACTACGGCACCGACAACGGGGTGACCTCGGCGACCGGGGAGCGGCTGGCCGGGCTGGTGCAGCGGGAGATCGTCGCCCGCACCGGGCTGCGCGACTGCCGTACGCACGCGAAGGCCTGGGACCTGCTCCGGCTGACCCGGATGCCGGCCGTACGCGTCGAGGTCGGCTACCTCACCTCGCCCACCGACCGGGCCCGACTGGTCGACCCCCGGTTCCGGGACAGGGTGGTGGAGGCCGTCGTCGCCGCCGTGCAGCGCATGTACTTCCCCGTCGAACGCGACGTCCCCACCGGCTCGATCGACGTGAGCGCGCTGCGGGCGGTGGTGGCCGCCGGCACGGTCGTCGACTGAGCCGCCTGCCGACTCCCGACCGGGCTCCGCCGCCGGGGCCGGACGCGCCGGCGTCAGATCAGCCGGCGGTCGAGCGGGTGGCCGGGGCCGGACGGACCGGGCGGAGCAGCGTCTCGGGGCTCATCGAGCCGAGCAGCTTCTCCAGCGCGTACTCGACGTCGGACTTCCAGCTCAACGCGGTACGCAACTCCAGCCGCAGACGGGGGAAGCGCGGGTGTGGGCGGACCGTCTTGAAGCCCACGGAGAGGAAGAAGTCGGCCGGGGCGACGCAGGCACCGGCGGGGTCGGCCGCGTCGCCGAACTTGGCGTCGCCGAAGGCCTCGATCGCCTTGATGCCGCGCTTGGTGAGGTCCCGGGCGACGCCCTGGACCAGCATCCGGCCCAGCCCGCCGCCGGCGAAGGCGGGCACCACGTTGGCCGTCATCAGCAGCGCGGCGTCGGCGGAGACCGGGGAGGTGGGGAAGGCCATCGAGCGGGGCACGTAGGCCGGCGGGGCGTACAGGACGAAGCCGGCCGGCATGCCGTCGACGTAGACGAGCTTGCCGCAGGAGCCCCACTCCAGCAGCGTCTGCGAGACCCAGGCCTCCTTCTCCAGCCCCGGGTCGCCCGCGGCACAGGCCCGGTCCGCCGAGACCGGATCAAGCTCCCAGTAGACGCACTGCCGGCACGGGCGGGGCAGGTCCTCCAGGGTGTCGAGGGTCAAGCTGACCAGACGTCGCGACATTGGTGTATCCCCACATTAGGCTCGGAGGTGAGACCGGCACGGAACGACGACACCGCCTACCTGCCCCCGACGAGCGATCGTACGCCGCAAACGGACGCTGCGGGAGGGGACGCGCGAATGCCTCTCCTTCCGGGGCGCCGGCCGGGGTCCGCGATGTGGACGCCGGTCACTTAGCGGTTACACCCCTGGCAGACGGCGACTAGGATCGACACTCGGCGCCCCGCGTCGCCATGGTCGCAGGTGCCCCGGGTACCCCGGGGCGGGAGCCACCCGAGCAGCCATCGAGGTGATGTCATGACCGGCACGACGCTCGACGACTACACCGACCGGTACGCCCGCCGCGTACGGGGCATGACCGCCTCGGAGATCCGCGCGCTCTTCGCGGTGGCCAGTCGGCCGGAGGTGGTCTCGCTCGCCGGTGGCGCCCCCTACATCGCGGCGCTGCCGCTCGACGCGGTCGGCGAGATGCTCGGCCGGCTCGGCGCCGAACACGGCGCCACCACCCTCCAGTACGGCATCGGCCAGGGCACCCTGGAACTGCGCGAACGGATCTGCGAGGTGATGGCGCTCTCCGGCATCGACGCCGCCTGCGGCGCCTCCCCGGACGACGTGGTGGTCACCGTGGGCGGGCAGCAGGCCCTCGACCTGGTGGCCCGGCTCTTCCTCGACCCCGGGGACGTGGTGCTCGCCGAGGGCCCGACCTACGTCGGCGCGCTCGGAGTGTTCCAGGCTGCCCAGGCGCAGGTCGTGCACGTGCCGATGGACGACGACGGGCTGATCCCGGAGGCGCTGGAGGCGGCCATCGCCGAGCAGGCGCGCGCCGGCCGGCGGGTGAAGTTCCTCTACACCATCCCGACCTACCAGAACCCGACAGGCGTGACGCTGACCGAGCAGCGGCGGGAGCGGGTGCTCGACATCTGCGAGCGCGCCGGTCTGCTTGTGGTCGAGGACGACCCGTACGGTCAGCTGGGTTTCGAGGGGGACGCGCCGGCGCCGCTGCGCGCGCGGCGCCGCGACGGGGTCTTCTACCTCAGCACCTTCTCGAAGACCTTCGCCCCGGGCCTGCGGGTCGGCTGGATCCTCGCGCCGCACGCCGTCCGTGACAAGCTCGTCATCGCCAGCGAGGCGCAGATCCTCTGCCCGAGCGGCTACGCGCAGGCCGCCGTCTCCACCTACCTCGGCACCATGCCCTGGCGGGAGCAGCTCAAGGTCTACCGCGAGGTCTACCGGGAACGGCGCGACGCGATGCTCGCCGCGCTGGACGACCTGATGCCCGCCGGCACGACCTGGACGACGCCGGGCGGCGGCCTCTTCGTCTGGGCGACCCTGCCCGACGGCCTCGACTCCAAGGCGATGATGCCGCGGGCCATCGCCGCCCGGGTGGCGTACGTCCCGGGCACCGGCTTCTACGCCGACGGCACCGGCAGCGGCAACATGCGGCTCAACTTCTCGTTCCCGTCCCCGGAGCGGATCCGCGAAGGTGTGCGCCGGCTGGCCGGCGTGATGGAGCAGGACATCGCCACGCGGCGGGTGTTCGGCGCGGTCGGCCGCCCCGGCACGCGGCGCGGGCAGGCCGGCGCGGACACGCCGGGACCCGACTTGGCATGATTCCGGCATGGTTCCCACCGCTGCCGACCGTTCCGTCGTGACCGACTCCGCCGTCACCGCCGACCTGCGGGTGCTGGTGCTCGCCGGCGGGCTCTCCTACGAACGTGACGTCTCGCTGCGGTCCGGACGCCGGGTGCTCGACGCGCTGCGCGCGGTTGGGATGGACGCCGAGCTGCGGGACGCCGACGTGGCGCTGCTGCCGGCCCTGAGCGCCGACCCGCCGGACGCCGTCGTGATCGCCCTGCACGGCGCCACCGGCGAGGACGGCTCGCTGCGTGGCGTGCTCGACCTCTGCGGCGTCCCGTACGTGGGGTGCGACGCCCGCGCGTCCCGGCTCGCCTGGGACAAGCCCTCGGCCAAGGCGGTGCTCCGCGAGGCGGGCATCCCGACCCCGGACTGGGTCGCCCTCCCGCACGACCGGTTCTCCGAGCTGGGCGCCGTGGCGGTGCTGGACCGGATCGTCGAGCGGCTGGGGCTGCCGCTCATGGTGAAGCCCGCCCAGGGCGGTTCAGGGCTGGGCGCCGCCGTGGTCCGGGACGCCGCGTCGCTGCCGGCCGCGATGGTCGGCTGCTTCGCGTACGACCCCACGGCGCTGGTCGAGCGGTACGTGCCCGGCATGGACGTGGCGGTCTCGGTGGTCGACCTGGGCGACGGGCCGCGCGCCCTGCCTCCAGTGGAGATCGTGCCCCGCAACGGGGTGTACGACTACGCCGCCCGCTACACCGCCGGCCGGACGACCTGGCACACCCCCGCCCGGCTGGAGCCGGCGGTGGCCGGTGCGGTCGCCGACGTCGCGCTGGCCGCGCACACCGCGCTGGGGCTGCGCGACCTGAGCCGCGTCGACCTGATCGTGGACTCAGCCGGCCAGCCGCACGTGCTGGAGGTCAACGTCTCGCCGGGGATGACCGAAACCTCCCTGCTGCCGCTCGCGGTCCAGGCCGCCGGTCTCGATTTCGGCAGGATGGTCGGCACGCTGGTGGCCCGCGCCGCAGCCCGGCACCCCTGACCGACCGGTCCACCGGCCCACCTTCCGGGCGGGGGTTCGGCGCTGAGGTGCCGCCGCCAGCCGTCGCCTCGTCCGGTCCGCCGCCTCGCTGGCCGGACTGGCGGTGGCCACCTGGCTCGCCGCGCTGGCCAGGCTGTCCGCTGCGCGGCCACCCGGAGGTACTTCCTCGGGTGGCCGCCCCCGTCCTACGTCTGGCTGCCCGACCGTCCGGCGTCCGTGGCGGGCGCCTCGCCCTCCGGCTCCTGCGCCGGCGGCGTCTCCTCGGCGGACTCGATCACGGACACCGCCTCGCCCTCCGTCGGAGCGTCTTCCGCCGGGGGCTGCCCGGTGAAGCTGGACGGGGCCTGCCACTGGATGCGCGGTGGCTCCGCCAGCGGTCGGCCCCCGAACTCCGCCAGCCAGGCGGCAACCATGGCGAGATTCTCCCGCCACCGCGCCTCGGAGATGGGCGGCAGGATGGAGTCCCACAGGGAGAGGAAGGTCCCCCGCAACTGGAGCTGCCCGTAGGGCCGCGCCAGGAACCACATGTGCAGGTGCGCCGAGCCGTCGCCCCAGCGGTTGACGTGCACCCGGGCGACCCCGTCGAGGGACCGAATGGCCCGCTCCAGCCGTACGGTCATCACCCCCAGTTCGGCGGCGAGCAGATTCGGCAGGTCGCCGAGGTCGAGATGCGAGCGGGATTCCAGGATCAGCACCATCGGGAGTCCGGTAGGGCGGTCCATGGCGCGTACCCGCCATCGCTCACCCACCCAGATGTAGGCGTCGTCGGGGGCATTACAGGCGGTGCATTCCCGGTTCCCCTCGCCCTTGCGCGGCGGCTCGACCGGGACCGGGTCATCGAGTTGCTTGACACGAAGGTCGCCCTCGAAGGGAAAGGACGGCCACTGGGTGAAGTCCGGAACGGAGGGAGGGGTGTCGTGCACGACGCTGACACTAACCGGTCTCGGCACCGCTGTCCCTACCCGAACGACCAGCCGGACGGCCCCAGTCCGACCATGACGGCAGAACCGAGAGCGGCTCTGTCCACAGGTATCCACAGGCGCCCACGGGTTGATGAGACGCCGGACACACGCCGTCATCCACAGGCTGCCACCCCGTTTCACGCGGGGTTTCACGTGAAACGGGGTGGCCTGTGGATAACTGCTGTGGATAACTTTCGGGCGCGATCGCGGATCCTTCGCCGGGGTGGAGTCGTCGGTTCCACGTGAAACGGAGGCACGCCGGGCGGGTTCCGTCATCGCTCGTCCGCTGCCGCTGAGCGCCGTGGTCGGCATCGCCGTGGTCGACGTCCCTATGGCCGGCATGGTCGTGGTCGGGCATCGTCGTGGCATTCGGGATCTTGTCTCTGCTAACTCAGGTCGGCTCCGCGCGAACCACCGCGAGCGGTCCACCGCTTCCGCAGCCGCAGCCACCGGGTTCCGGGCAGTGTCGCGCCGCCATGGACCTACCCCGGCGCAGGGCGGCAGGTGAGCGGAAGGCACGGGCCGGCGTGTTGCGGCGAAGGCACCGAGCGGCAATGGCCCGATGCGTTCAACGAACGCCAGGACCGGTTGCTCATTCGCGGCCGGGCCGGTGCGGCCGGGCCGGTGCGGCCGGGCGGCAGCGCGTGCAGCCTGTCGGGAGAAAGCCTGGGAGCGAGGAGGTAAGCGGGCAGATGCAGGAACGGGCCGGTGCTGATCGGCCACGCAGCAACCGCCGAGCGTTGATCCGAACCGGGTGGACAGCGGCAGCGTCCGCCCACGCGGGCTCGCAGTTGCCGTGGCCTCGCAGTTGCCGTGGCCTCGTAGGTGGCGCCGGCTGACACTCGACGCAGGACGCGTCCGGCCGCCGAGCGGGCGGGCGGGCGGGCGGGCGGGCGGGAAGAGCGGAGAGGCCGGGAGACCGAGAATCCTGAACCGCTGAGACAACGGTGGCGGTGCGGGTACGCAGCCCGTGGCCGGCCTGGCATCGAGATAGGCCAGCAATGGAATGGCCAGGACAAGCCGGTGGCCGGCCGGAGGTACTCCGCACCTGCGGCCCGCCGCAGGTGCTGGCCGACCCGATGAGCGTGGCCCGGTGAGAGGTGGGTTGGAGGGACCCCACCCGCATCGAAACTGCCGCAATGGTCGGGGACAACCGGAACTATCAGAACGACCAGAACCCCCAAGAGGACCAGAGCGGCCAGGAGAGCCAGAGCGGCCAGGAGGACCAGACGGTCAGGAGAACTGGAACGGCCAGGAAAGCCGGGCCACCCAGTAGCAGGGCCATCGGCGACGCGAGGCATCGGGCGTTCTTCCCGTGTCAGCGGGGTAGCCGTGCGCCGGTCTTGGTAGCGACGCGAGCGGGCCCCCGGCCTCTCGCGGCGCTGAGCCGCCCGTCGAGTGGCCCAGCCCTGTGGCTGGGTACCGATCGGCAGCGCTGAGGCCCTCAGCACGGGCTGAGCGTCGGCAACAGGCACCGAGGGCCGCCGCTGACGCGGCTGCGTCTCCCTTGGCGGCTTTCCGCTACCGGTTCGCAGTCACCGAGGGGCGCGGCTGGCCTGAACCCAGCCAAGGCGCCTCCGGGCTATCAGAGTCCGGGCTCAGAGCTCCGCCTTCGTCCGTTGCCAACCAGCCGGTCGAGGTTTGACTGGGAAGCAGGGCCGAATGGGGAGGCTCCGGCACCGACCTGCCCACCGCTTCGCGGATCGCAGGCCCGGCCCGTTTCACGTGAAACCGTCGAGCCGACTGAAGAAGCCGTCCTGACCCGATCCCGAGTTTCACGTGAAACGCCGTCGCCCGCCCGGATCTCCTGAACGCGCTGCGGGGCGGCAACGGCATCTCGTCAGCCGCAGCGCATGCAACGGCCGCGTGATCCGGGATCACGCGGCCGGCAGTGGTGCCATCCGCAACGACGCGGGGCCCGGCCGTGAAGCCGAGCCCCGTCGCGCAACGCGGCGTCGTCCCGACAGGACCGCCGATCGAGGTCAGGCCTCCGGCTCCTCCTCCTGGCCGACGCCGATGAGGCCGACGATCCGCTCCAGGTCGTCGACCGTCGCGAACTCGATGGTGATCTTGCCCTTGCTCCGACCGATGTCCACCTTCACGCGGGTGTCGAACCGGTCGGAGAGGCGGTCGGCCAGATCCGTCAGGGCGGGAGCGTGCGGCTTCGGACGACGCTTGGCCGTCTCCTTCTTGCTCGTACCGTCGCTCAGGGCCAGTGCGACGATCTCCTCGGTCGCACGGACCGAGATCCCCTCGGCGACGATCCGGCGCGCGAGCTGCTCCTGTGCCTCGGCCTCGTCGAGGCTCAGCAGCGCACGGGCGTGCCCGGCGGAGAGGATGCCTGCGGCGACCCGGGTCTGGACCTGCGCGGGCAGATTGAGCAGCCGGATGGTGTTCGAAATCTGCGGTCGGCTCCGCCCGATGCGCCGGGCGAGTTCCTCGTGGGTGGCGCCGAACTCGTCCAGCAGTTGCTGGTACGCGGCCGCCTCCTCCAGCGGGTTCAGGTTCGCCCGATGGATGTTCTCCAGCAACGCGTCCCGGAGCATGGCGTCGTCGTGGGTGTCCCGGACGATCGCCGGGATGTTCTCCCGCCCGACGGCCTGCGCGGCTCGCCAGCGCCGCTCACCCATGACCAGCTCGTACTTCTCGTCGTCGAGCTGTCGTACGACGATCGGCTGGAGGAAGCCGACCTCCTGGATGGAGGTCTTCAGCTCCTCCAGGGCGTCCTCGTCGAAGACCTGGCGCGGCTGCTTCGGGTTCGGCACGATGGCGTCGACCGGGATCTCGGCGAACCGGGCACCCGGCACCGGGCTGAGCTCGGGCTGCGGCTCGGGCTGTGCCACCACAGGTGAAATCGCCGCGGCCGGTACCGGGCCGGTCGGCATCTGTCCCGCCGGCGCAGCCGCGGCAGTGTCAGCAGCCGCCTCCACGGGAGCTGGCGACTCCTCTGCGGTGGTCGGCTCGACTACGGCGGTCGGCGCCGGCCCGGTCGGGATGAGCGCCCCCAGGCCTCGTCCCAGACCGCCCCGAGGACGGTTCTTCATGCCACGCCTCCCAGCGACTGTTCCGCATTACGCATTCCGGCCCACCGGCTCCTTGACGCCACGCTCGGCGATCTCCTGGGCGGCTTCGAAGTAGCTCGTCGCCCCCCGCGATCCCGGATCGTAGGTCATCACCGACTGGCCGTAGCTGGGTGCCTCCGAGACGCGGACGTTGCGGGGGATGACCGCCTGGAGCACCTTGTCGCCGAAGTGGTTTCGCACGTCCTGCTCGACGGCGTCGGCCAGCCGGGTGCGCCGGTCGTACATGGTGAGCAGGATGGTGGAGACATCGAGCTTCGGGTTCAGGTGCTGGCGCACCAGGTTGATGTTGTTGATCAGCTGGTTCAGCCCCTCCAGCGCGTAGTACTCGCACTGGATCGGAATGAGCACCTCCTGCGCGGCCACGAGCGCGTTGACCGTGAGCAGGCCGAGCGAGGGCGGGCAGTCGATGAAGACGTAGTCGAAGTGGCCGGGGTAGGCGGCGATCGCCCGGGCCAGCCGGGACTCGCGGGCCACCACCGACACCAGCTCGATCTCCGCGCCGGCGAGGTCGATCGTCGCCGGTACGCACCAGAGGTTGGGGATCCCCTCGACGCCCTGGGCGACCTCCTCCAGCGGCACGCTGTTGATGAGGCAGTCGTAGACGTCCGGCACACCGGTGTGGTGCGGGACGTTCAGCCCGGTGGAGGCGTTCCCTTGCGGGTCCAGGTCGACCACCAGCACCCGGTTGCCGTGCAGGGCTAGCGCCACCGCAAGGTTGACCGTGGTCGTGGTCTTTCCCACGCCGCCCTTCTGGTTCGCGACGCACATGACCCGGGTCCGCTCCGGACGAGGCATCGTCACCTCGCCACTCGGATTAAGGATCTGCACGGCGCGCATCGCCTCCATAGCCAACGGTGGGTCATCCTCTTCGCGCGTCGGGGTTTCACGTGAAACGTACGCGGCCTCGGCGACTGCGGCTCCGGGGGAGCCGGCCGGGGGCGCGAACGGGTCGGTGACGGGAACGGGTTCGGGAGTCGCGTCCGGCACGGAGTCCGGGGTGGGCTGCTGTGGCACGGCGGACTCGAACCGCGCCGAGGCCGAAGGGTTGCGCCGAACGGACACCACCCGACCGCCGGCCGAATTGCCGGCCCGTGGCACGTCGGGCGCGGCGCGGGTCGCCGGAGGCTCCGGCACGACCGGCTCGGCGCCGCCCGGCCGGACGGCCTCGTCCCGGTCCGGGGGCCGGACCGTCGGCCCGTCGGGCGACCAGCTCGGGTAGTCGGTTTCACGTGAAACGGGGTCGCCCGCCGGCCCCGTCACGCGTGGATCGTCGTACCTTCCGTCGTCATGCACCTGTCATCCCTGCCCGCTTCGGATGGTCGGTCCGCACCCCGTCAACTGGCCGTACGCGATCGCACCGCGGAGCGTACGGCCCGGCGGGAGCGGCGGGACCGGTGAACGTCCGTTGCCGCCCGCTCCACACTATCGACGCGCAGCCAGCCTACGGCTCACGGGCGCGGCCGGTCCACGTCGGGTTCTCATCCTTCCGTCCACCCGTACCGGTTCAACGACGCAACCGCCGGCCGGGAAGCCGGTAGGCGGACATCCCGCGCGGGTGTCCGAGAGGGACTCAACGCCGCCGGGAGCGGCCGCCACGCGCGCTCTTCGCGGCCTTCGGGCGGGCCGGCCCGACCATCCGCTCCCGCACGATCTCCACCACCGTCGTCGGCGGGTCGATCACTCCCTCGCCGCAGCGGTGCACCTCGGGCTCACCGCCACCGAGTCGGGCCACGGTCTGCGCGTGCTCGGCGATCTCCTCCGCGGCGGACGCCCCCTTGAGGGCAATCAGCCGACCGCCGCGCACGGCCAGCGGCAGGCACCACGTCGAGAGCCGGTCGAGCGGTGCGACGGCGCGCGCGGTGACCACGTCTCCGCTCAGCGGACCGATGCCCGTCGACCCGCTCGCCGCCTCGTCGGCGCGCCCCCGGAACACCCGAACCATCTTGGCCAGCCCGAGGTGCTGCACCGCCTCGATGAGGAAGGAGGTGCGCCGGGAGAGCGGTTCGATCAGGGTCACCGTCAGGTCGGGTCGCGCGATGGCCAGCACCAGGCCGGGCAGCCCGGCCCCGGAACCGACGTCGAGCACCGTCGCGCCCTCCGGGATGCGCTCGGCAACCGCCGCGCAGTTGAGCAGGTGGCGATCCCAGATCCGGGGCGCCTCGCGCGGGCCGATCAGGCCGCGGACCACGCCGTCGGTGGCGAGCAGTTCGGCGTACGCGGCGGCCAGGTCGAGGCGGTCGCCGAAGAGGGTGCGCGCCGCACCGGCCAACGCCGGCGGCAGCACCGCCACGGCCGGAGAAGCGCCCTCCGCAGCTACGGCCGAGGACGGGGCGCCCTCCCCCGTCAAGGCCGAAGACGGGGCGTCCTCGGAGGTGTCGGTCGCTGACAGGACGCCCTCAGGGGCGACGGCCGAGGACAGGGCGCTATCGGAGGCGTCGGTCGACGGCGCGGCGTCCGGGGTCGCCGTCGGCTCGGGCCGGACAGGCGACGGCGCGGCGTCCGGGGTCACGGTCGGCTCGGGCCGGACAGGCGACGGCCCGGGCGGCGTGCCACCCGGGCCGTCCACGGCACCGGCCGTGGTGTCGTCGTGGGTCACCCGGTCAGTCCGCCGGCCGGACGATGATGCGCCGGTTCGGCTCGACGCCCTCGGACTCGCTCTCCACGCCGCTCATCGCGTTGACCACGTCGTGCACGCACTTGCGCTCGAACGCGGACATCGGCTCCAGGCGCACGGGCTCGCCGTGCTCCTTGACCTTCTCCACGGCGTTCTTGGCGACGGCGGCGAGTTCCTTGCGGCGGGTCGCCCGGTAGCCGCCGACGTCGAGCAGCAGCCGGCTCGGGGTGCCGGTCTGCCGGAAGACGGCCAGCCGGGCGAGCTCCTGGAGCGCCTCCAGGGTGGCGCCGCGCTGGCCGACGAGGTTCTGCAGCCGGCCGCCGACAACCTCGACGACGGGACGACCGGCGGAGACCAGCTCGTCGATGTCGCCGTCGTAGTCGAGGATGTCGAGCAGGCCCTCGACGTAGTCGGCCGCGATCTCGCTCTGCCGGAACAGCTCGCTCTCGCCGACGGCCTTCTTCTCCCGGGTGCCCGACTCCTCGTCGGTCTCCTCGGTCTCGCCGTTCACCGCGGTCGGCTCGGTCCCCTCCTCGTCCAGGGACTCGTCGGCGCGGGGGGTGCTGGTGTCGGTCACGGTCTCATCTCCGTAGTCGCTCGGCCGGACCGTCGGGTCCGCTGGTTTCCCGGGGCCGGCGGGAGGTCGCCGGTGCCCACGGGCACGTCTGTCGTACGGGCAGTTTCGCCCGTGGCCGCGCCGCGCGCGGCGGTTCCGCCCGGCGCCGGCCGTACGGCGGCTGCGCGGTGCGGAACGGGCCGCCGCCGGTCTCCCGACGGCGGCCCGGACGTTCTCAGCCCTGCCGCTTGGCGGGGCCCTTCTTCGGGTTGACCGGCTTGGCGCCCGGCTTGGGGCCGGCGACCTTCGGCGCAACCGGCTTGGCCGGGGCCGGGGGGGCCGACTTGGTGCGGCCCAGCAGGCCGCCCGTCTTCGCCGGCTGCACCGGGTTGCGGGACGAGGCGCCCGGCTTGCTGGTGGCGGTGGGCGGCGGCGGGAACTTCCGCAGCACCCACTGCTGCTGCGCGAGGGTGAAGAGGTTGTTGGTGACCCAGTAGATGATCACACCGATGGGGAAGATGGCCCCGGAGATGAGCAGCGACAGCGGGATGCCGTAGAGCATCAGCTTCTGGATCATCCGCTGCTGCGGGTCCTCGGCCCAGCCGGTCTTCAGGATCATCTGACGGCTGGTGAGGTAGGTGGTGCCCATCATCACCAGGACGAGGATTCCGGCGATGATCTTCACGGTGGTGCCGTTGGCGCCGAGCCGCGTCAGCTCCTCGGCGGTGGAGCCGAACTTGCCGGCGATCGGGGCGGTGAAGAGCTTCGCGGACGAGGCGCTCTCGAACTGGCTGATCGTCCAGCCGTAGAGGGTCTTACCGGCCTCGCTCTTGTCCGGGTTGAGCCGACGGAGCACGTGGAAGAGGCCCAGGAAGACGGGAATCTGGAGGAACATCGGAAGGCAGCCCATGAGCGGGTTGGCCTTTTCCTTCCGGTAGAGCTCCATCATCTCTTTCTGGAGCGTCTCCCGGTCACCCTTGTGCTTCTCCTGCAGGGCCTTCACCTGTGGCTGGAGCGCCTGCATCGCCCGCTGCGACTTGATCTGCTTGACGAAGACGGGGAACAGGATCACCCGGACGGTGACCACCAGGAAGATGATGGCGAGGATCCAGGCCCAGTTGGTGCCGATCACCGCCGGATCCGGCACCCCGACGAAGTCCCAGGCCCCGTGCCAGACCAGCAGGATCCACGAAATCGCGTAGTAGATCCAGTCGAGACTCAATTCTCAGGCTCCAGTCACATCGGCGCGGCGGCGGCCGCCCGGCTTCGGCACCGGGTCGTGTCCACCTGGGTGAAAGGGGTGGCAGCGCAACAGCCGCCGGGCCGTCAGGCCAGCTCCCCGGATCGCGCCGTGCACCGCCACCGCCTCCAGGGCGTAGGCACTGCACGACGGGTAGAACCGACAGCGGGCCGGCAGAGCCGGACTTATCCACCGACGGTACGCGATGACGGGCCCGCTCAGCACCCGGGCACCGATCGTCGTCGGCCGGGGCTCGGCCGGTCCGCTGGTCACCGGGACCGCCGCCCGCGGGGCGCCTTCGCGGCGACGATCGCCGCGTCCAGGTCGGCGCCGAGTCGCGGGTACGAGGCGTCGGCCGCAGCGGGCTGCGCGCGTACGACCAGGGTGCTTCCCGCGGGCAGATCCGCCAGCCGCTCGCGGACCAGGTGCCGCAGGCGACGCCGGACCCGGTTGCGGACCACGGCGTTCCCGACGGCCTTGGACACGACGAAGCCGGCGCGGGCAGGTGCGGAGGGTTGCTCCGCACCGCTGCTCCGCGCCGGCTCCGGCGAGGTTGCTGTCGCGGCGTCGGGGGTTGTCGGCAGGCTCAGGTGGACGACGACCGCGCCACGGCCGGCACGTCGACCACCGCGGACCGCTGCGGCGAAGTCAGTGCTGCGCCGCAGTCGCTGTGCGGCCGCCAGCACGACTGCCCACGTCCCCCGGACCTGCCCCGGTCGGCCTCAGGCCGACAGGCGGGCGCGGCCCTTGGAGCGACGGGTCGACAGGATGGCGCGGCCGGCACGGGTGCGCATGCGCAGCCGGAAGCCGTGGGTCTTCGCGCGCCGGCGGTTGTTCGGCTGGTAGGTGCGCTTGCTCACGTCAGGCTCTCCGTTTTCGTACGCCCCGGGCGAGGGGTCGCCGGGATCGTGTGGTGGTCCAGGCCACCTCGGCGGTGGCCCCCGATCGGTGCTGCCCGGTGGCGCGGGACCTCGGCGATGCGGGGAAGCGACCGCGGACAGCAAGCACCTAACACCCTAGCAGAGGGCGAGAGAGCAGCCGTTCCAGCCTACGCAGGGCGGCAACGACCGTCAAACACCCTCAGCAGGGCGGACACCGGGCCCTCCCGGCGGCCGGAGCGGCGGTTTTCGCTGATGTCGGCGAGGGTCGCCGCGCGTCGGCGGTTGATGGCGCGCCGACAACGCTGTTACCGTGCCCGATTGCGGTCAGCGTCGAAAGGTCCGGTCGTCGCCGGCGGGCAAGACCGGACAAGGTAGTGAATCGTTCGGCACGGTGAACCCGCTTCAGCGCCCGTTCAGGCAGGGGGCAGGTCCGACCCGCGTCCGGCGGGCGGCCACAATCGGTGCGTACACAGGCTGTGGATAACTTGTGGACGAGGACCGGTCGGTCGTCCGGTGGGTGTCGTTCCACCCGCGCGTACGCGGCGGGCCCGGGACGGCCGACCGGAGAAGACGGCGGCGTCGGCGGAGCAGAGGCGAGGGGGTGGCACGACGGTGACCGGTACGACCGACCTTGCCGCGGTGTGGACAGCAACGACCGACGAGCTCGCCGACGAGATCATTTCCGCGCAGCAGCGGGCGTACCTGCGGCTGACCCGGCTGCGGGCCATCGTCGAGGACACGGCGCTGCTCTCCGTCCCGGACGCCTTCACCCGGGACGTGATCGAGTCCCGCCTGCGCCCGGCGATCACGGAGGCGCTCACCCGCCGACTGGGCCGACCGATCCAGGTCGCGGTGACCGTACGCGTGACCGAGGACGGCGGTTCCGGCCGCCCGGCGGGGACCGTCTACCGCAGTGTTCCCGAGCCGGGGCCGGCCGACCACGACGGCGGGCCGCCCGGCTACGCCGACGCCGGCTACGACGGGTTGCCCGGGCAGCGCGACGGCGGGGACCACGACGCCGGGCAGTCGCCACTCATCCCCGAGCAGGCGCACCCCCGGCGCCGGCCCGACGCGTCGTCGCCGGGCGACGACGGGCACCGGCCGGACGACCGGGACGGGCAGGAGGCCCTGTTCAGCACCGCCTTCGCCGAGCCGCCGCGCCCCGACCGGTCGGGGCCGCCGCGGCACCCGTCCGAGCGCCGGGGCTACGACGAGCAGACCGCCCGGCTGGACCCGCCGGCCGCCGACACCCGGGGGTACGAGCCGCGCTACCGCGAGGACGCCGTCTCCCCCCGGGACCAGCACGTGATCCGGGCCCTGCCCCGCGACACCGGCACGGACAACGGACCCGGGCGGGGTGGCGCGGATCACCGGCCCGGTGGCCGTGACGACCGCCGCATGCCCGGCGTCGACGGCGGGGGCAACCGGCTCAACCCGAAGTACATGTTCGAGACGTTCGTCATCGGCTCGTCCAACCGCTTCGCCCACGCGGCGAGCGTCGCGGTCGCCGAGTCGCCGGCGAAGGCGTACAACCCGCTGTTCATCTACGGCAGCTCGGGGCTGGGCAAGACGCACCTGCTGCACGCCATCGGGCACTACGCCACGACGCTGGGCAACGCGCGCTCGGTGCGGTACGTCTCGACCGAGGAGTTCACCAACGACTTCATCAACTCGCTCCGGGACGACAAGACCAGTGCGTTCCAGCGGCGCTACCGCGACGTCGACATCCTGCTGATCGACGACATCCAGTTCCTGGAGAACCGCGAGCGTACGCAGGAGGAGTTCTTCCACACGTTCAACACCCTGCACAACGCCAACAAGCAGATCGTGATCACCTCGGACCGGTCGCCGAAGCAGCTCGCGACCCTGGAGGACCGGCTGCGTACCCGCTTCGAGTGGGGGCTGCTCGCCGACATCCAGCCGCCGGACCTGGAGACCCGGATCGCGATCCTGCAGAAGAAGGCGGCTCAGGAGCGTCTCTACGCCCCACCGGACGTGCTGGAGTTCATCGCCTCGCGGGTGTCGAACTCGATCCGGGAGCTGGAGGGCGCGCTGATCCGGGTGACGGCGTTCGCCAGCCTGACCCGCTCGACGGTCGAGCTGGCGCTGGCCGAGGAGGTGCTGCGGGACTTCATCCCGGACGGCGCCGGGCCGGAGATCACCGCCGACCAGATCATGGTCTCCACCGCCGACTACTTCGGGGTGAGCCTGGAGGACCTGCGCGGCCACTCCCGCTCCCGGGTGCTGGTGAACGCCCGCCAGGTGGCCATGTACCTGTGCCGGGAGCTGACCGACCTGTCGCTGCCCCGCATCGGGCAGGCCTTCGGCGGCCGGGACCACACCACGGTCATGCACGCCGACCGCAAGATCCGTCAGCAGATGGCCGAGCGCCGTTCGCTCTACAACCAGATCGCCGAGCTGACCAACCGGATCAAGCAGAACACCTGAGCGACGGCCGACGAACGCGCCCGACCGGACCATCGGTCGGGCGCTTTTTCGTCCTCCACAGCCGGTCCCGGCTTGACCCTCGACATGGTCTAGGCCACAGCATCTGAGCCGTGACCGTCCACCGCCCCGATCGTTGTCCACATCTCGTTGTCCACAGCCTGTGGGAAACTACGGTCCGTCCACGCTCCGGTTACCCACAGGTTGTGGACAAACCCTGGGGACGACCTGTGGACGCCTGGGGACAACCGGGTGGTTGTCCACCGACGACGGTCGGCCTGTGGGAAACCTGTTGAAGGTTCTGGGGATGACGCCGTCGCTGCGGCTTCCGCCTGTCCACAGGTCTGGGGAGAAAGTCGGTGGATAACCGGTGGATAACCGGTGGACGACGGTGGACAACCTGGGGGCGCTGGCCGCCTGTGGACCGGAAGGCGAGTTTTACCCCGGGTTCTCCACAGGTAAACCACCGGTGGATAACGTGTCTGAGCTGCGTAAACGCGGGTTCTCCACAGTTTGCACAGGTGCGATGAAGATGACGAGTTATCTCTTCTAAGAGAACAAAAACCAATCATCACCGTTGGACTTCCTGTGGATTGGCCGGAACGCCGTCGTGGACGGCCTCCCGGCACCAGGAGTCCACGGGGTCGGGCGCACAGCCGATGCCCACGCGCCCTAAGGTGCGATGGGTACCCGCACGGACAGGCGGGTCGGTAGGCAGCGGTCGGCATGAGAGAGTTGTCGCTGACGTCGACGCGGAGGCATTGATGAAGTTCCGAGTGGAGCGCGACGCGCTCGCTGAGGCCGTGGCCTGGACCGCGAAGAGCCTGCCCAACCGGCCGTCCGTACCGGTGCTCGCCGGCGTGATGCTGCGCGTCACCGACGGCAACCTGCAGGTCTCGGGCTTCGACTACGAGGTCTCCAGCCAGGTGACCGTCGAGGTGCAGGGGGACGCCGACGGCGCCGCCCTGGTCTCCGGCCGGCTGCTGGCCGAGATCACCAAGGCACTGCCCGCCAAGCCGGTGGACATCGCCGCCGTCGGCGCGCACCTCGAGCTGGTCTGCGGCAGCGCCCGGTTCACCCTGCCCACCATGCCGGTCGAGGACTACCCGTCCCTGCCGGAGATGCCGGAGAGCACCGGCACCGTCAACGCCGCCGCCTTCGCCGCCGCGGTCGCCCAGGTGGCCATCGCCGCCGGGCGCGACGAGACGCTGCCGATGATGACCGGCGTACGCATCGAGCTCTCCGGCGGCACGCTGGCCATGCTCGCCACCGACCGCTACCGGCTGGCCCTGCGCGAGATGGAGTGGAACCCGGACGACCCCGAGGTGAGCGTCAACGCCCTCGTGCCGGCCCGGACCCTGCACGACACCGCCAAGGCCCTCGGCCCGATCGGTGGCCAGGTCGTCATGGCGCTCTCCCAGGGCGCGGCCGGCGAGGGAATGATCGGCTTTGCCGGCGGCACCCGGCGCACCACCAGCCGGCTGCTCGACGGCGCGAACTACCCGCCGGTGCGCTCGCTCTTTCCGGCCAGCCACAACGCCGAGGCGAGGGTGCCCGTCAGCACCCTGATCGAGGTCGTCAAGCGCGTCGCCCTGGTGGCCGAGCGGACCACCCCGGTGCTGCTCAGCTTCAGTACCGACGGCCTGGTGGTCGAGGCCGGCGGCACCGAGGAGGCGCGGGCCAGCGAGGCCATGGAGGCCACCTTCACCGGCGACCCGCTGACCATCGGCTTCAACCCCCAGTACCTGATCGACGGCCTGACCAACCTGGGGGCCCAGTTCGCCGTGCTCTCGTTCGTCGACGCCTTCAAGCCCGCGGTGATTTCGCCCGCCGGCGAGGATGGCGAGGTCATCCCCGGGTACCGGTACCTCATCATGCCGATCCGCGTCTCCCGCTGATCGCGCCCCGAGAAGACCCCGACGCACGGAGGTAGGAACACATGCAGCTCGGCCTGGTAGGGCTCGGCCGGATGGGCGGCAACATGCGCGAGCGGTTGCGCGCCGCCGGGCACGAGGTGGTCGGCTTCGACCACAACGCGGAGCTGAGCGATGTCGCGACCCTGGCGGAGCTGGCGGAGAAGCTGGAGTCGCCCCGCGCGATCTGGGTCATGGTCCCCGCCGGCGTCACCGACGCGACCATCGACGAGCTCGCCGACGTCCTCGGCGAGGGCGACATCATCATCGACGGCGGCAACTCCCGCTTCAGCGACGACGCGCCCCGCGCCGAGCGGCTGAACGAGCGCGGCATCGGCTACCTCGACGCCGGCGTCTCCGGCGGCGTCTGGGGCCGGCAGAACGGCTACGCGCTGATGGTCGGCGGCGCCCAGGAGCACGTCGACCGGCTCATGCCGATCTTCGAGTCGCTGAAGCCGGAGGGCGAGTTCGGCTTCGTGCACGCCGGGCCGGTCGGCGCCGGGCACTACGCCAAGATGGTGCACAACGGCATCGAGTACGGCCTGATGCACGCCTACGCCGAGGGCTACGAGCTGTTGGCCAAGTCCGAGCTGGTCACCAACGTGCCGGGGGTGTTCAAGTCCTGGCGTGAGGGCACCGTGGTCCGCTCCTGGCTGCTCGACCTGCTGGACCGGGCCCTCGACGAGGACCCGGAGCTGGCCGAGCTGAGCGGCTACACGGAGGACACGGGCGAGGGCCGCTGGACGGTCGACGAGGCCGTCCGGCTGGCCGTGCCGCTGAACGTGATCACCGCCTCGCTCTTCGCCCGCTTCGCCTCCCGCCAGGACGACTCGCCCGCCATGAAGGCCGTCGCCGCGCTGCGCCAGCAGTTCGGCGGGCACGCCGTCCGCAAGCGCTGACCGGAATCCCCGCGCCTGTGTACGTCCGCCGGCTCGAACTGGTCGACTTCCGCTCGTACGAGCGGGTCGGCGTGGACCTGGAGCCGGGGGCGAACGTCCTGACCGGTGCCAACGGCGTCGGCAAGACGAACCTGGTCGAGGCGCTGGGCTACGTGGCGACCCTGGATTCGCACCGGGTCGCCACGGACGCCCCCCTCGTCCGGATGGGCGCCTCCTCGGCGGTGATCCGCTGCGCGGTCGTGCACGAGGGGCGCGAGCTGCTGGTCGAGCTGGAGATCGTTCCGGGCAAGGCCAACCGGGCCCGGCTCGGGCGGTCGCCGGCCCGCCGGGCGCGGGACGTCCTCGGCGCGCTGCGGCTGGTGCTGTTCGCCCCGGAGGACCTGGAACTCGTCCGGGGCGACCCGGCCGAGCGCCGCCGCTACCTCGACGACCTGCTGGTCAGCCGTCAGCCCCGGTTCGCCGGGGTGCGGGCCGACTACGAGCGGGTGGTCAAGCAGCGCAACGCGTTGCTGCGCACCGCGTACCTGGCCCGCAAGACGGGCGGGTCGCGGGGCGGGGACCTGTCGACCCTGGCGGTCTGGGACACCCACCTGGCCCGACACGGCGCCGAGCTGCTCGCCGGCCGGCTGGAACTGGTCGCCGCGCTGGGCCCGCACGTGACGAAGGCGTACGACGCCGTCGCGGCGGGACGGGGGGCGGCCGGGATCGCGTACCGGCCGTCGGTGGAACTGGCCGAGCCCACCACCGACCGCGAGGCCCTGGCGGCGGCGCTGACCGCCGCGCTCGTCGAGTCCCGCTCCGCCGAGGTCGAGCGGGGCACCACCCTGGTCGGCCCGCACCGCGACGAACTGGCGCTGACGCTGGGCCCGCTGCCCGCCAAGGGGTACGCGAGCCACGGCGAGTCCTGGTCGTACGCCCTGGCGCTGCGGCTCGCCGCCTACGACCTGCTCCGCTCCGACGGCATCGAGCCGGTGCTGGTGCTCGACGACGTCTTCGCCGAGCTGGACGCCGGGCGGCGGGAGCGGCTGGCGGAGCTGGTCGGCGGGGCGAGCCAGCTGCTGGTGACCTGCGCGGTCGACGAGGACGTGCCGGTGTCCCTGCGCGGCGCCCGGTACGCCGTGGGCGAGGGGACGGTGCGACGTGCCGGATGAGCAGCTTCCGCCGGCCCGGCTCGGCCCGGGCCGGGCCGGCGGAACGACCGGAGGCGCGGCGGGCAACGGCGGCGCGGCGGACTCCGGTGGCCCGGCGGACGGCGCGAGCGGGCCGGAGCTGGCCCGGGCGGTGCTGGACGCGGCGAAGGCCCGCCGGGAGGCGGCGCGCACGCGGCGGCGTACCTCAGGTGGCGGCGGAGGCGACGGCGGCCAGGAGCGGCGGCTGCGCGGCTACTCCGGCCCCGGGCCGGACCCGCGCGATCCGCAGCCGCTCGGCGCGGTGCTCAACCGGCTCGTCAAGGCGCGTGGCTGGCAGCAGCCGGCGGCCGAGGCGACGGTGTTCGGCGCCTGGGAGCGGGTGGTGGGCCCGGAGGTGGCCCAGCACAGCCGGCCGGTGAAGCTGGAGGACGGCGAACTGACCGTGGAGGCCCGCTCGACCGCGTGGGCCACCCAGCTGCGGCTGCTGGCCGGCTCGCTGCTCAAGCAGATTGCCAGCGAGGTCGGCCACAACGTGGTGCGCAAGCTGCACATCCACGGCCCGGCGGCGCCCTCCTGGTCGAAGGGCCCGCGCCGGGTCCGTGGCCGCGGCCCGCGGGACACCTACGGCTGACGGTCAGCGACCCTCGCGCCGGGCCTCCCGCTCGGCGCGCTTGCGCTCGCGCTGCTCGCGGCTCCACTGCTTGCGCCGCTCCAGGTCCCGCTTCCACGCCTCCCGGGCGTGGTTCGAGCCGCCCTGCACCGCGCCCTGTACCTCGGGCGGGCCGGCGAGGCGCCGGAACGCCCAGGCCATCAGGCGGCCGCCCTCGCCCGGGGCCTTCGGGGTGGGCTTCTCCTCGGTCATCGCCTGGCCTCCGGTGCGACGGGAACGATTGGCGTACAAAACATTGGTACACCAATCATTGGTACGCTCGCAACGACGACGAGGAGGCCCGCCCGTGACCGACAAGCCCGACGGGGATCCCCTGGCGCTGGAGCAGCAGGTGTGCTTCGCGCTCTCCGTCGCCGCGCGCGGCGTCGTCGCCGTCTACCGCCCCCTGCTGGAGCCGATGGGGCTCACCCACCCGCAGTACCTGGTGATGCTCGCCCTCTGGCAGCACGCACCGCTGTCCGTACGCGACCTCAGCCGCCTGCTCCAGCTCGACCCCGGCACGCTGTCGCCCCTGCTCAAGCGGCTGGAGGCGACCGGCTACGTCCGGCGCGAGCGCGACCCCGCCGACGAGCGGAGCCTCGCGGTGACGCTGACCGCCGCCGGCCAGGCGCTGCGGGCGCGGGCCGAGCAGATCCCGCCCGCGATCGTCGAACGGCTCGGCATGCCGGTCGAGGACCTGCGCCACCTGCACGCCGTGCTGACCCGGGTCATCGACGCCGCCAACCGCGGGTCAGCCGCGGAGAGGGGTCAGGCGTCGGCGTAGACGGCGAAGCCGCGGTCGGCGCAGCGCCGGTAGAAGGCCGCCAGCACGGCCAGCTCGGCGCATGTGAAGTTCCACTGCGGCGGCTCGCCGCTCTCGTCGCGCAGCGCGTCCAGGCGGCTGTCGAGCCAGCGCAACTGCTGCTCGGCCAATCGCCCGTCGGCGAGCAGCGACCGCAGCACCTGGCTCACCGAGTCGAAGGTGACGGCCTCGCCGTGCGGGCGGTGGCCCGTCACGAACCGCTCGATGCCGCCGGCGACCCAGGCACAGCCGTCGGGATCGATCACCGGATCCTCGTCCTCGGCCGCCGCGTCAGTGGCGTAGAGCACACCCTCCAGGCCGAGCAGGAGGTCGACCAGTTCGGTGTACGCGGTCGCCCGCACGGTGCCGGTCTTGGCGATCAGCTCGGCGAGCGCCGCGGTGGGCGCGGAGATGCGGGGCATGTCGACAATGTCGCCGAAGTCGACGAACTCGGCCGGCGCGACCGGATCGTAGAAGCGGCCGGTCCGCGGCCACTGCACCGCGACGTTGTCCAGCCCCATCGGGCGTCACCTCTTCGAGAGCACGGATAGTTCGTATCGGCTCGATCGTCCGGTTCCGGCCCGAAAAGATCAAGGCCGGGCCGACGGCGTGGCGGCGGTGGCGTTCCCGCCGCCCGACCGGCACCGATCGTCAGGCGGCGCCGCCCTCGATCGCCCCCTGGCGTGTAGGGGGAGTCGCGGGCGGCGCGGTTCGGCCGGCTACGTCGGTCTCAGCCGCCTCGCAGGGGTGCCGAGTGGTGGTTCTGTCGTCCGCGCACAGTAAGATTGAGCCTGAGACGAAGACCCGGTGCGGAGCGACGAGACACGGGCCCGGAGCGGGGCCCGCGATCATTGTCCACGTCGGGTCGAGCCGATCGCGATCCGCGGGCAACCGCGGCGACCGGCGCGTTCGACCCGTACCCCGGAATTGTCCCGGTGCCGGTCTGCGCGTCGACGTCGCGTCCTGTCCGCCGAACCCGCGCCCGACGCGCCACCAGGCGCGGACGGCGCGAGAAAGTGGCCGAAGGTGGCAGCGCAGGACAAGCAGGAGTACGGCGCCGGGTCGATCACCGTTCTCGAGGGGCTGGAGGCGGTCCGGAAGCGCCCCGGTATGTACATCGGGTCGACCGGTGAGCGCGGTCTGCACCACCTGGTGTGGGAGGTCGTCGACAACGCGGTGGACGAGGCGCTGGCCGGCCACTGCGACACCATCGACGTGGTGCTGCTCGCCGACGGCGGGGTCCGGGTCACCGACAACGGCCGGGGTTTCCCGGTCGACCTGCACCCGAAGCTGAAGAAGCCGGGTGTCGAGGTGGCGCTGACCGTGCTGCACGCGGGCGGCAAGTTCGACGGCAAGGCGTACGCGGTCTCCGGCGGTCTCCACGGCGTCGGCGTCTCCGTGGTGAACGCCCTCTCCACCAAGATGGCGGTGGAGATCCACAAGTCCGGCTTCGTCTGGCGGCAGCAGTACCACAACTCGAAGCCGACCCCGCTGGAGAAGGGCGAGTCGACCGACCGCACCGGCTCCGCGGTGGCCTTCTGGCCCGACGCCGACGTGTTCGAGACTGTCGACTTCGACTTCCAGACCATCTACCGGCGGCTCCAGGAGATGGCCTTCCTCAACCGGGGCCTCACCATCCACCTGCTCGACGAGCGGGTCCCGGAGGGCGAGGAGGGCAAGCCGCGCGAGGTCACCTTCTGCTACAAGGGCGGCATCGCCGACTTCGTCCGGCACCTCAACGCCTCGAAGAACCCGATCCACAAGACCGTGGTCGAGTTCGGCGCCGAGGAGGAGGGCATGTCGGTCGAGATCGCCATGCAGTGGAACGAGTCCTACGGCGAGTCGGTCTACACCTTCGCCAACACGATCAACACCCACGAGGGCGGCACCCACGAGGAGGGCTTCCGGGCCGCGCTGACCAGCGTCGTCAACCGCTACGGCACCGACAAGAAGCTGCTCAAGGGCGACGAGAAGCTCTCCGGCGAGGACATCCGCGAGGGCCTGGCCGCGATCATCTCGGTCAAGCTGGCCAACCCGCAGTTCGAGGGCCAGACCAAGACCAAGCTGGGCAACACCCCGGTGAAGAGCTTCGTGCAGCGCGTCTGCAACGACCGGCTGGTCGACTGGTTCGACCGCAACCCGGCCGAGGCGAAGATCATCATCCAGAAGGCGTCCCAGGCCGCCCGGGCCCGGATCGCCGCCCAGCAGGCGCGCAAGCTGGCCCGGCGCAAGTCCCTGCTGGAGTCCGGCTCGATGCCGGGCAAGCTGGCCGACTGCCAGTCCACCGACCCGCGCGAGTCCGAGGTCTTCATCGTCGAGGGCGACTCGGCCGGCGGCTCGGCCAAGCAGGGCCGTGACCCGCGGACCCAGGCGATCCTGCCGATCCGCGGCAAGATCCTCAACGTGGAGAAGGCCCGGATCGACCGGGTGCTGAAGAACAACGAGGTCCAGGCGCTGATCACCGCGCTGGGCACCGGCATCCACGACGACTTCGACATGGAGAAGCTGCGCTACCACAAGGTGGTGCTGATGGCCGACGCCGACGTCGACGGCCAGCACATCCAGACGCTGCTGCTCACGCTGCTCTTCCGCTTCATGCGCCCGCTGGTCGAGATGGGGCACGTCTACCTGGCCGCCCCGCCGCTCTACAAGATCAAGTGGAACAAGCGCGGCGACGACGCGCAGTACGCGTACTCGGACCGCGAGCGGGACGGGCTGATCGCGCTGCGCCAGCAGAAGAAGCCGAACGCGAAGCCGGACGACATCCAGCGGTTCAAGGGCCTCGGCGAGATGAACTACCCCGAACTGTGGGAGACCACGATGAACCCGGCAACGCGTACGCTGCGTCAGGTCACGCTCGACGACGCGGCCACCGCCGACGAGTTGTTCAGCGTGCTGATGGGTGAGGACGTCGAGGCGCGCCGCTCGTTCATCCAGCGCAACGCCAAGGACGTCCGGTTCCTGGACATCTGACGGGTCCCGGCGGGCCGGCCGGTCATCCACCGGTCGACCCGCCTGTCCACAGAGTTATCCACAGCGCGGCCGGTATCCACAGCCGTTATCCACAGCACGAAAACGACTCTGAGTCTGATAAGGGTTAACAGTGACCGATATCCCCGAGTCCACACCCAACGAGCCCGAGCTCCCGGAGACCGTCGCCGCCGTCGTCGCGCACGACCGCATCGAACCGGTCGGGCTCGAGGTGGAGATGCAGCGCTCCTACCTCGACTACGCGATGAGCGTCATCGTCGGGCGGGCGCTGCCGGACGTCCGGGACGGGCTCAAGCCGGTCCACCGCAAGATCCTCTACGCCATGTTCGACTCCGGCTACCGGCCGGACCGGGGCTACGTGAAGTGCTCCCGCGTGGTCGGCGACGTGATGGGCCAGTTCCACCCGCACGGCGACTCGGCGATCTACGACGCGCTGGTCCGGATGGCGCAGCCCTGGTCGCTGCGCTACCCGCTGGTCGACGGCAACGGCAACTTCGGCTCGCCGGGCAATGACCCGGCTGCGGCCATGCGCTACTGCCTGACCGGGGACGCGCGGGTTCGTACCGCCGAAGGGTCCGTCCGGATCGGTGAGATCGTGCCCGGCGCGGCGCCGAGCAGCGAGACGGACATCGACCTCAAGGTCCGGGACCGCAACGGCGACCTGGTCCGCGCCTCGAAGTTCTTCCACTCCGGCGAGCACCCGACGCTGAAGCTGCGCACCCGCGAGGGGTACGAGCTGACCGGCACCCACAACCACCCGGTGCTCTGCCTGGTGGACGTGGCCGGCGTGCCGACCCTGCTGTGGAAGCTGCTGGCCGAGATCTCCCCGGGCGACCGGGTGGTGCTCCAGCGCACGGTGCCCGACGAGATCGGCTACCCGATGTTGGAGCACGTCGAGGCCGCCGTCCTGGCCGGTGCCTTCGTCAGCGAAGGCTGGGTCTCGGAGGGGCGGGCGGGCTTCAACAACGTGGACCGCGAGTTCTTCGTCCGGGTCCTCGCGGCCTACGACCTGGCAGTGGGCGGCCGGCGGTACGTCAGCCAGCGCACCATCGCCTCCGGCAGCCTGCTGCACGAACTCGACGTCCAGGACCTCTCCGCCCTCCGGCAGAGCCTCCTCGGCGATCTGGTCGGGGCGCGCAGCGCCGACAAGTTCGTGCCCGAGTTCGTCTGGCAGGGGCCGGCGGCGGTCAAGAGGGCCTTCCTCCAGGCGCTCTTCGAGGGCGACGGCTCCTCGTCGCTGCTGCCGCGCAACACCATCCAGGTCTCGTACTCGACCCGCAGCGAGCGGCTGGCCCGCGAGGTCCAGCAGTTGCTGCTCGAGTTCGGCGTGGTCAGCAGGCAGTGCCGGTACGACAACGGCGAGATCAAGGTCGTGGTGACCAACCGCCGCGACGCGCGGATCTTCGCCGCCCAGGTCGGCTTCCTCGGCCGCAAGCAGACCAAGCTGGAGTCCGAGCTGGCGTCGATCCCGGCAACCAGCACCGCGCTCTCCGGCGACCACGCCCCGCTCGTCGGTGACTTCATCCGCGAGCACGGTGCGAGCCGCTGGACCGAGCGGGACTGGCTGCGTCGGCACAACGTCGACCGCATCGAGCGTTGGGAGCGGGACCGCGACGAGATCGCGGCCCGGATCACCGACATCGAGGTGCTCGACGTGGTCGAGCCGTTGGTCGACGGCCGGTTCTACTACGCCGAGGCCACCAGCGTCGACGACGCCGGGGTGCAGCCGGTCTACAGCATCCGGGTGGACACCGACGACCACTCGTTCGTCTCGGACGGCTTCGTCAGCCACAACACCGAGTGCAAGCTCGACCCGCTGGCCATGGAGATGCTGCGGGACATCGACGAGGACACCGTCGACCTTCAGGACAACTACGACGGCCGGGCCAAGGAGCCCACCATTCTGCCGTCGCGGATTCCGAACCTGCTCGTCAACGGCTCCGAGGGCATCGCGGTCGGCATGGCCACCAAGATCCCGCCGCACAACCTGCGCGAGATCGGCGCGGCCGTGCAGTGGTGCCTGGAGCACCCGGAGGAGGACGAGGCCACCACCCTCGACGCGCTGCTGGAGATCGTCAAGGGGCCGGACTTCCCCACCCACGGCCTGATCGTGGGCACGCAGGCGATCCAGGACGCGTACCGCACCGGGCGCGGGTCGATCCGGATGCGGGCCGTGGTGGAGGTCGAGGAGGACAAGCGGGGTCGCCCCTGCCTGGTCGTCAGCGAGCTGCCCTACCAGGTGAACCCGGACAACCTGGCCGAGCGGATCGCTGAGCTGATCAAGGAGGGCAAGCTCGCCGGCATCGCCGACATCCGCGACGAGTCCTCCGGGCGTACCGGCATGCGGATCGTGCTCGTGCTCAAGCGCGACGCGGTCGCCAAGGTGGTGCTGAACAACCTCTACAAGCACACCCAGCTCCAGGAGACCTTCGGCGCCAACATGCTGGCGCTTGTCGACGGGGTGCCGCGCACGCTCAACCTGGCCCAGTTCATCCGCTACTACGTCGAGCACCAGATCGACGTGATCCGCCGGCGGACGGCGTTCCGGCTGCGCAAGGCGGAGGAGCGGGCGCACATCCTGCGCGGCCTCTCCAAGGCGCTGGACGCCCTCGACGAGGTGATCGCCCTGATCCGGCGCTCGCCCACGGTCGAGGACGCCCGGCAGGGCCTGATCCGGCTGCTGGAGATCGACGAGATCCAGGCGACCGCGATCCTCGACATGCAGTTGCGCCGGCTCGCCGCGCTGGAGCGGCAGCGGATCCTGGACGACCTGGCAAAGCTGGAGGTGGAGATCGCCGACCTCAAGGACATCCTCGCCAAGCCCGAGCGGCAGCGCAGGATCGTCTCGGAGGAGCTGGGCGAGATCGTCGCCAAGTGGGGCGACGAGCGGCGCACCAAGATCGTGCCGTTCGAGGGCGAGGTCTCCATGGAGGACCTCATCGCCCGCGAGGACGTGGTGGTCACGATCACCCGTACGGGTTACGCGAAGCGGACCAAGGTCGACCTCTACAGGTCACAGCGTCGTGGCGGCAAGGGTGTCAGCGGGGCGACGCTCCGACAGGACGACATCGTCAGCCACTTCTTCGTATGCTCGACCCACGACTGGATGCTCTTCTTCACCAACAAGGGGCGCGTCTACCGGGCGAAGGCGTACGAACTGCCGGAGGCCAGTAGGGTGGCCAAGGGCCAGCACGTGGCCAATCTGCTCGCGTTCCAGCCCGACGAGCAGATCGCGCAGATCATCGAGATTCCGAATTACCAGGTGGCCCCCTACCTGGTACTTGCCACGAAGAACGGCCTGGTGAAGAAGACTCGGCTCGAGGAGTTCGACTCCCCCCGGTCCGGCGGCATCATCGCGATCAACCTGCGCGACGAGGACGAGCTGGTCGGGGCGGCGCTCGTCGCGCCGGAGGAGGATCTGCTGCTGGTCTCGAAGAACGCGCAGGCGATCCGGTTCAACGCGAGCGACGAGGCGTTGCGCCCGATGGGGCGGGCCACCTCGGGCGTGATCGGCATGCGCTTCAGCGAGGAAGACGTCCTGCTGGCCATGGAGGTGGTCCGCGAAGGGCTGGACGTCCTGGTGGCCACGAACGGGGGATACGCGAAACGCACCCCGATCGAGGAATACCCCGTGCAGGGCCGGGGAGGTAAGGGCGTGCTGACTGCGAAGATCACCGAGCGGCGCGGTGGTCTGGTCGGCGCGGTGGTGATCGACCCGGACGACGAGCTGTTCGCGATCACCAGCAACGGTGGTGTCATCCGGACTCCGGTGAAGCCTGTACGCCGTACGCGTGACCGGAACACAATGGGGGTCAAGCTGATGGACCTTCCGGATGGCGTGACTATCGTGGCGATTGCTCGCAATGCCGACGAGCCTGACGAACAGGACTAGTTGAATGACGGAGACACAGGCGAAGTCGGGGAACACGGGGACCTCGGCCACCCCGGTCGACGAGGAGGCCGCGAAGAGCGGCACACCAGCGACCGGCCGCGCGGCCGTGGGCCGGGCGACCGTCCCCGCCGACGCGCCTGCCCCGAAATTCACCCGGGCCCCCGGGATGACACCGCCTCCGGACAAGCCCTCCGAGGACGGCGACGCGGCGGACCGGACCGAAGCGGTGGGGGTCGACAAGCCGGCCCCCGCCGCCAAGCCGGCCGCCGCCACACCGACGACAACGCAGCCGCTGAAGGTCGGTGCCGCCCAGTCGACCGGCACCACCGGGACACAGCCGCGGATCACGGGCACCACCGGCACGCAGCCCCGCGTCACGGGCACCGCGAAGCCGCAGCCGGACGGCGCCCGCCCGACCGGCGCCGGCCGCCCCGCCAACGGGGGCGGCCTGCCGCCGGGTATCAGCGGCGCCGCCGCCGTCGGGGCGGCCCGTGTGGGTGACGCGGTACGCGCCGCGCGTACGTCGGTCAGCTCGGCCGCGTCGCGCGGGCCGCGCCGGGCCCGGCTGAACCTCAAGCGGATCGACCCCTGGTCCGTCATGAAGTTCGCGTTCGCGGTTTCGGTGGTGCTCTTCATCGTCGTGGTGGTGGCCACCTCGGTGCTCTACCTGGCCCTCGACGCGATGGGCGTGTTCACCAGCGTCAACGACAGCCTGACCGACCTGGTCAGCGCGGGCGGCGGCCAGAGCACCAGCGGCTTCCAGATCACCGCCAAGGGCGTGATCCTCAGCTCGGCGCTGATCGGCCTGGTCAACGTCGTGCTGTTCACGGCGCTCGCCACGCTCGGGGCGTTCGTCTACAACGTCTGCGCGGACCTGGTCGGCGGCATCGAGCTGACCCTCGCCGAGCGCGACTGAACCACCTCGGAAGCCGGGGCACCGCCGAGCGCGGAGCCCCGGCTTTCGTGCGTCCGGAGCACGTCACCGGGCGTCGGGGCGGGCCGTGCGGGCGGCGTAATCGGCTGGGTCGGGCGGGAAGCCTCCGGTAGGTTCAGAAGCGACGGCAACGCCCGGACGTCGCGGCGGCCCCCGATTTGGGGCCGGCCGGACGGATGGGTTAACCTTGCTCGTCGCCACGCGGGGCTATAGCTCAGTCGGTTAGAGCGCAGAGCTGATAACTCTGAGGTCGCTGGTTCGATTCCAGCTAGCCCCACCGCACATTCGTCCGACGGCAGTCGAGCGCGAGGGTAGGCCCCATGTTCAAGAAGCTTCTGATCCTGGCCGGCGTCGTTGGTGTGGCAGCCGTGGTGGCCAGGAAGGTCAAGGCTTCCAACGACGAGCGCGCCCTGTGGCACGAGGCGACCACCGCGCCCGACCTGCGCTGATCCCGCTGGCACTGCCGGCACCGGCGGCTTCGTCCGCCTCCCGGGGCCCTAGCTCAACTGGCAGAGCACTGCCTTTGCAAGGCAGGGGTTAGGGGTTCGAGTCCCCTGGGCTCCACCAATACCGCCTCTGAGCAGGCGAATTCTCATCGCAAGATCAACGGGCACAAGCCGGGCACAGGTCAGTCATGATCTTGCGGCCGGATGGTCGCCCTGTTGGCACGTTCCGCCGCTGAGCTCAGGACCGAGCCAATGACGCCGCTGGGCCGGTCTCGCTTCGGTAGCCAGTGCACGTACGTCTCCAACGTGATGCGCAACGTCCTGTGCCGGAGCAGACGCTGCACCTCCTGCGGCTCGACGTGGTTGGTGATCAGCGTCGTGGCGAAGAAGTGCCGAAGTGCGTGAAACCCGCCATGCTTCTGAGGCCAACCAGCGGCATCACGCCATCCGGCCCACTCTCGGGACCACGTGCGATCAGTGAAGGCGTTGCCCCGGGTGGTGGTGAACAGCAACGGAACGGTTCGCCGCACGGGCTCACCGGAGGTGATGTCGACCATCTCCACCGGTTCGGGCGGGAAGTCCCGGACGTGATCGGCCAGCACTTGACCCACGAACGGATCAAGATCGATGGTGCCCGATGATCTGGACTTCGGCTCGCACAGGTAGACACCGCCGTATTCCTGCGGTGCATAGCGCAGCTGCTGAACGACGTGCAGCTCCCCGCGCCCCCGGTCGACACACCGGGTGCCAGCCTCCATCCCCAACATTTCACCGAACCGGCAACCCTGGCCGGCACCCAGCCAGACGGCCGCCCGGTACCGCGCCGGCACGGCGTCCAACAGCGCGAGCACGTCGCCCTCAGTCGGAACCCACTTCGGGACCCGAGACATGCCCCGCAGGACCTGAGAGAGCCGCACCCCATCGCACGGATTGTCAGCAATGATCTTGTCGGTGACGGCGGCGTTGAGGACCGCATCCAGCAGTTCGAAGTACAGCTTCAGCGACGATTTCGGCGTGCCTTCGTCCAACCGCCGAGTCAACCACTCCAACACCCCGGTCAGCCGGATCAACCGAAGCGGACGGTCACCAAACACCGGGTACAGGTGGCGGCTCAGGTTGGACTTGACCCGGTCTCGGGTCTCCAAGGCCCAGCCGATCTCACGCGAGAGCCGCCACCGCTCGCCGTACTCGCGGAAGGTGACCTGCCGTTCCGCCTGATCAATCTTGGCTTCCTCCGCGATGCCGGCACGGGCCTTCAGGTCGAAGGCTTCCGCGTCGGTCTTGCGCTCGAACAGCTTCTCTCGGGACTCACCAGCCGCGTCGGCGTAGCGCACACGCCACCGCTTGCCCCTGCCGTGCGGGACTGCGTAGATTTCCGTGTTTGACCTGGGTGTGGTCCGTTGGACAGGACGTCGATCCTGTCCAGGAAGGACCACGTCATGGCAGACAAGAAG
>NZ_JBICUN010000024.1:0-115730 GCF_043198195.1 Micromonospora sp. NPDC048868 | reverse complement strand
GGCGCGCCCGGGGGGGGGGGCGGCGGGGGGGGGGGGGGGGGGGGGGGCGCCCCCCGGGGGCGGGGGGGGGGGGGGGGGGGGCGCGCCCCCCGGGGCGCCCCCCCCCGGGGGGGGGCCCCCCCCCCCCCCCGACCGGACCTCGTCGGCGCGGTGGTCTCCCGGGGCGGCCGTCCCGACCTGGCCGGCGCCGCGCTCGACCAGGTGCGCGCGCCCACGCTGCTGCTGGTCGGCGGCCTGGACGAGCAGGTGATCACGCTCAACGAGCAGGCCCAGGAGGCGCTGCCGGACACGGCCGAGCTGACGGTGATCCCGGGGGCGACCCACCTCTTCGAGGAGCCCGGCACCCTGGAACAGGTGGCGCACAGCGCCGCCGACTGGTTCACCACCCACCTCCCCTCCCCGCACTGAGGACCCACCCGGTGGGTGGTCAGGCGGGGGTCGGGGGCGCGGGCGTCGGGCGCTGGCGGTGTTGCTGGATGGTGTCGATCACCCGCCAGACGACGGCGGTGATCGGCACCGAGACGAAGGCCCCGGCGATGCCGGCGATCAGGGTGCCGGCGGTCACCGCCACCAGGATCACCGCCGGGTGCAGGCGCACCTGACGCTTCATGACCAGCGGCTCGAGCAGGTTGCCCTCGACCTGCTGGACGGTGATCACGGCGGCGAGGACGAGCAGTGCGGTCACCGGCCCCTTCGCCGCGAGCGCGACCAGCACCGCCACGGCGCCGGCCACGGTCGCCCCGATGATCGGGATGAAGCCGCCGAAGAAGGTGATGAGCGCGAGCGGGAAGGCCAGCGGCACCCGGAGCACCACCAGCGCCAGGCCGATGCCGATCGCGTCGATCGCGGCGATCAGCATCGTGCCCCGGCTGTACGCGCCGAGCGTCCGCCAACCCATCCGGCCGGCCTCGGCGGTCACCTCCCGGTTCGGCCCGGTCGTGCGGGACAGCGTCCAGCGCCACATGGACCTGCCGTCCTTGAGCAGGAAGAACAGCAGGACGAGCGCGAGCAGCGCAGAGCCGAGCACCTCTGCGGCCGTCCTGGCGCCGGAGACCGGGTCGACGGTGCCCTGCCCGAGCCCCTGGCGGGCCTGGTCGAGCAGCTGGTCGAGCTGAGTGTCGCTGACCGGCAGCGTCGAGGTCACGAAGTCCCGGGTCCGTTGCAGGCCCTGCCCCAGCTCGTCGCTCAACTCGCTGAACTGGTTGGCGGTGAGGCTCCACACCAGCGCGCCGACGCCGAACAGCAGGCCGAGCAGCAGCAGTACGGTGAGCAGGGCGGCCAGCGCGGCGGGCAGATGGAGCCGGCGCAGCGCGAGCTGCACCGGGTCGAGCAGCGCGGTGAGGAAGATGGTGACGGCCAGCGCGATGGCCAGCGGCGCGAGCAGCACCGCGATCTTCCCCAGCAGGTACAGCCCGGCGACGACCACCACCAGGCAGGCGCTCCACACCACGGCCGAGCGGACCAGCCAGGGGAGCGCGGCCCAGGTCTGTCGGGAGCCGGCGCCCCGGCCTGGCGTTCCCTCGGGCGTACGCCCGGCATCGTCTGCGACCACGTCGGCCCTCCTCGATCTCCGGCGAGTCGGTACCCGGCCGGCGTCCCTCCGACACCCGCGTCCCCTTTCACGCTAGATGGGCGGCCGGGGCGTCGGGGTCGACCGTCGGTTTCCCGAACGCCCCCGGGCTGCTGCTCCGTCGCGTTTGAGCCCTCGGGCCCAGGGAAGGCAGAGATCGGAACCGGCTTCGAGGAGGACCCCGATGAGCGACTTCATGGACAAGGCCAAGGACTTCGCCGACAAGCACGACGAGCAGGTCGACAAGGGCCTGGAGAAGGGCGGCGACATGGCCGACAAGCGCACGGGCGGCAAGTACGACGAGCAGATCGACAAGGGCGTCGACCAGGCCCAGGCGCGCACCGGCGAAGGCGACCAGGTCCGCTGAACCGCTCGTAGCGTCCCGGGTCGCCGCGCAGGCAGGTGACCCGGGACGACTGCTTCCTGACGGATCGACGCGTACCGCTAGCCAAGGATCGACCACTCTCGCTACTATCCGCAGTCGGAGCATGACTCAAAGTGGAGTCATCCCCGACCGGACCGGCGCCCTCCCCTTGGGGCGCCGTGACGAGAGGAAGTCATCCGGTGACCGAGGCCCCCGAGACGACCGTCCCCCACCGCTATCCGTTCAGCGACCCCGACCGGCTCAACCTCGACCCGCGCTACGCCCGGCTGCGCCGGGACGAACCGCTCACCCGGATCCGGATGCCGTTCGGCGAGCCGGCCTGGCTCGCCACCCGGCACGCCGACGTCCGGACCGTGCTCGGCGACGCGCGGTTCAGCCGGGCCGCCTCGGTGGACCGGGACGAGCCCCGCAACTCGCCGCGACAGCAGGAGGGCGGGATCCTGTCGATGGACCCGCCGGAGCACACCCGACTGCGTCGCCTGGTGGCGAAGGCGTTCACCGCCCGCCGGGTGGAGGAGCTGCGACCCCGGACCAGGGAGGTGGCCCACGAACTGGTGGACGGCATGCTCGCGGCCGGTCCGCCGGCCGACCTGGTGGAGCACCTGGCCACCCCGCTGCCGATCCGGGTCATCTGCGACCTGCTCGGCGTACCCGTGGCCGACCAGGACCGCTTCCACACCTGGTCCGAGGCGATCGTGTCGACCACCTCGCTGAGCCCGGAGCAGGCCCAGGAGTACATCGACAGTCTCCTCGCGTACATGGGCGAGCTGATCGCGCGGCGGCGCGAGCAACCCACCGACGACCTGATCGGCGCGATGGTCCAGGCCCGGGACGCCGACGACCGGCTCGCGGAGGACGAGGTCGTGCGCCTGGCCGCCGGGCTGCTCGCGGCAGGGCACGAGACGACGGTGACCCAGATCCCCAACTTCGTGTACGCCCTGCTCACCCACCCGGACGAGTGGGCCCGGCTCCGGTCGCGGCCGCACCTGGTGCCGGCTGCCGTCGAGGAGCTGATGCGGTACGTGCCGCTCGGCGCGTCCTCGGCCTTCGCCCGCTACGCCCTGGAGGACATCGAGGTCGGCGGCGTGCTGGTACGGGCCGGCGAGCCGGTGGTGGTGTCGATCTCGTCGGCCAACCGGGACGAGACGGTCTTCGCCGACGCGGACCGGCTCGACCTGACCCGCCAGGTCAACCCCCACCTCGGCTTCGGGCACGGGGTGCACCACTGCGTCGGCGCACAGCTCGCCCGGATGGAGCTCCAGGTCGTCCTGGAGACGCTGATCGCCCGCACGCCCGACCTGAGGCTGGCCGTGCCGGAATCCGAGCTGACCTGGAAGAGCGGCCTGCTGGTCCGGGGGCTCGTCGCCATGCCGGTGAGGTGGTGAACAGATGAGTGCGACGGACGAGCAGTGGCGGGTGCACGTGGACCCGGCCCGGTGCATCGGGTCGGGGATCTGCGCGGGCACCGCGCCGAGGCACTTCGTGCTGGTGGACGGGTTGGCCCGCCCGCTGGCCGAGCGGGTGGCGCCCGACGACGCGTTGGTGGATGCCGCGGACTCCTGCCCGATGGAGGCGGTCATCGTGTCCGAGGCGGACGGCCTGCGCCGGATCGCCCCGGAGACCTGAGCCGGGCCGGTCCTGCCGGAGGCCTTGGGCCGGGCGGGTCGCGTGGCTCGCCCGGTGGTCGCCCTCCGCGCCGGCCGGCGACATGCCGGTGGCCACGCCCCGGGCCGGGCGTGGCCACCATGGGCGGGGGCGGTCAGCGCTGCTGCTGGCCCAGCTCCGCCGCCGACGTGACGCGGCCGCTCAGCGCGTCCCGCATCCGGTCCACCAGACCGGCGCCGGGGTTGAGCAGCCGGTTCGCCGGCGGCCGGTCGGGCGCAGCCGGGTGCGGCCGGGTCGGGGCGGTCTTCTTGGTCGCCTCCACCTTGCCGGCCAGCTCGACCATCTCCTCGGTGGCGACTGCGGCGCGCAGGCGGGGGAAGAGGTCCGACTCCTCGTCCTTGACGTGGTGCCGGATCGTGCTCGTCAGGTGCGCCAGGAGCTCGTCGAAGCGCGGGTCGGACGGGTCGACCGACTCGAGCTCCTTCATGGTCCGCTCGGCGTCGGCGTGCTCGGAGATCTCGTGCTCGGCGATCTGGTCGCCGTCCGGCAGCGCCTTGCGGGCGGTCGGATAGACGTGCATCTCCTCGGCGACGGCGTGCCGGACCAGCTCGGCGATCACCACGTCGGCCAACTGCCGGCGGTGCTCGGGGGTGCCCTGCCGGCTCTCCAACTGCACGAAGAGTGCCTCGACCTCACGGTGGTCGGCGGTCAGGACGTCCACGACGTCCTGACCCCTGATGTCCTGTGGGTTTGTCATGTCTGCCCCTTACCGGTTGCGGAACGGTCGGTTGTGGGCCTGGTACCCGGGAACCGTCCGCCGAACCCACCGGTCATCGATGTGTCGCCGACCCGCGTCCCGTGCTCGGCTGGCGCCCGTCGCGCCGGTACGCCGAGGGCCGGCCCCCGCAGGAGGCCGGCCCTCGTGGGATCGGATCAGGACGAGTAGCCGCGCTCGGCGACCCAGTTGGCGACCTTCTCCAGGGTCATCCAGTACTCGCCCTCGGGGGCGGCCGGATCGGCGATGCGGATCAGGTCGCCGCCGTCCCGGTAACCCACCAGGGTCAGGTAGTGCCCGCCCTCGTACGAGTGCGGGTTGCCGACCGTGTCGACGGCGGTGCCCTTGATGTTGGCCACCACCGGCCGGCCCTTGTCGAGGGCCGCGACGACGTCGGACCGCAGCCGGTCGACCTGCTCCGGCTTGGCCACCGGATCCGGGATCTCGGTGGTCCGGTACCCGCGGCCGGTCAGCTCGTTGAGCACGCGGGTGATGTCCAGGGCCGAGTCGGTGCCGGCCTCGGTGGTGCCCAGCCTCTTCGCGACCTCGTCCTGGGGGAGCGCCCGGCCCAGCGCCGACAGGGCGATCCGGGTCGCGGCCGGGCCGCAGTAGTAGAAGTTCGGCTGCGCCTGGTACTCGATGCCGACGGTGCGCTCGGCTCGCCGGTCGGCGCGGCCGTTCTTGGCGGCGCGGTCGTCCGTGTGCACCGCGCCGACCGGGGTGGTCGCCGACGGCGCCGCCTGGGCGGTCACCGCCGGACCCGCGAGGCATCCGCCGGCCACCAGCAGGCCGGCGACGGAGAGACCGCTCTTCTGGACGATCGGATTCATGGTCGGGCTCCAATCGGGGGTCGACGCCGCCGGGGGGACCGGGGCGCGCAGCACCGGGAGGCGCTCGGCTCGGGGAATTCGACGGCCCGGGGCGGTCGGCCCACGGGCGTACTCAGGGATGCAACGGCCCTGCTCCGGTGGGCATTCCAGGCCCACGGCCGGGGGTGCACCGGCCGCACGTCGAGGTTCAACCGGGCCACGGGCGGCAGGATTCCGGCGTACGGATGCCCCGCGTCACAACCGGACCGGTCAGGCGTACGTGGGGGGGGGTGCGGGACGGGACGAACCGGTCAACCGGTCACAGGCTGCCCAGCAGGCGGGTAACCGCGATCTCGATGACCACCCGGTCCGGATTCGGGCGGGGCGTCCGGTAGCGCTCGGCGTACCGGCGCTCGGCCTCGGCGACGGCCGGCCGGTCGGAGCGCACGACGGCCCGCCCCTCGATGGTGAGCCAGCGCCGCCCGTCGACGTGGCAGACGGCCACCGGGGCGCCCCCGGGGCCGGCGGCGGCGACGTGCCGGGCCTTGCGGGACGCCCCACCGGTGATGACGCGGGCCAGCCCGGTCGACGCGTCGAAGGTGACCCCCACCGGTACGACGTGCGGGGTGCCGTCCGGGCGCAGGGTGGTCAGCGTGGCCAGGTGCCGTTCCCGGCAGAACGCCACGACCCGCTCGTCGTGGGGCGCCAACCGATGGTCACCGGGCATGTCCGTCCCCTGTCTCGTGGCGCGGCGCCGATCATGGCACGCGACGGTGCGCCCGGTCGGCGCCGGACGGCGCGTCGGGTGCCCCGGGCAGCGGCGCGCTCGCGGCGCGGCGCTGCCGGACCAGCCTGCCCAGGTAGAGCAGCGCGCCGGTCAGCACCGCCATGTCGTCCAGGTAGATGGGGTCGGGAAGCAGGTCGATCGGCAGGACGGTGTAGAGCAGCGCCCCGTAGAAGGCGAGCTTGCCGTTCAGCCCGAGCGTGCCGAGCAGACGCCGGGTGCGGATCACGCGGACGGCCAGCACCACCGCGCCGACCAGCGTGACGACAGCCACGACGCCGACGACGATCCACGCCTCCCTGGACATGCCGTCACGCTAGCCCAGCGGGACCGGTTCCGCCCGGCCATGCCGGTCAGTACGCGGGAACCGCCGCCCGGCCCCGGGCCACCGACGGCACCTCGCGGCCGGTCAGCACCGGGAACTCCCGGGTCTGCTCCGCCACCCCGGCCCCCTCGACCAGCGGCAGCAGCGACTCCGACTCCTCGGGGCGGCGGTTGACCGCGGCGAACGCCTCGTCCCGCAGGCTGCGCGCCGCCTCGGCGGCGTTCTCGGCCGCCCGCCACGCCGCCTGCTCCCGCTCCCGGGCCGCCCGCTGCCGGGCGAGCAGGTTGTCGCGTACCGCCCGGCGCAGCACCAGTTCCTGCTCGACCGGGTGCAGCCGGGGGTCCCACCCGTCGCGGTGCGCGAAGACGTCGCTGAGCTGTTCGACCGACAACTCCTTGCGCCAGTACGCGTCGAGGGCGGCCCGGTGCAGGAAGCGCTCACGCTCGGCGTACTCGGCGGGCGTCCGGACGGTACGCGGAAGGGGCATCGCCTCGGTGACCGCCAGCCGGCGCACGTCCGCCTCGGCGGCCTCGTACGCCTGCCAGGCCGCCTCGACCTCCTCCTGCGCGGTCAGCCACTCGGCCCGCAGGCGGGCGGCGGTGGTGGCGGCCCGTTCGGCGGCGACCGAGACCTCCCCCGCGTACCGGGAACGTTCGCGCTCCTCCTCGACCCGTTCCAACTCGCTCGGCATCGCGGCGCGCCGGATGCGGGAGCCGGCGTCGAAGCGGAGCCGGCCGGGACGCAGCACCAGGCCGGCCACGGTGACGGCGACGACCCCGAGCAGGCTCAGCCAGATCACGGCGGCCCGGGGCACGTCGAGCAGGACGGAGGAGAACACGTTTTCCATGGTCAGCACCTCGCGGTCGATCGAGGGAATCGACAGGGTCTGTGCCCGGCGTACGGGCGGGTGGGCATCGTGGGCGCGCGTGCGGGCGTACCGCGGCGGTGGCCGCTCCGGCGACGGACCGACGGGTGGCCGCCGGTGACGTGGCGGCCGGGGCCGGGCGGACGGACGCGCGTGGCGGCGGTCCGTCGCCGTCCGTCGCCCCGGATGCGGAGCCGGTGGCCGACGGTTCAGGCGGCGGGCGGACCGCGCCGGGCGGGGACGCCCCTGCCGGGCTCGCGGGCGGGGCCGTCCGGGCGGGCGACCGCCACGGCGGCGGCGTCGGCCAAAGTGTCGTCGTGCCGGACCGCCGGCGGGGCGGCGAAGCCGTCGGCCTGCTCGGCCACCGGCTCGCGGCGCGACAGCGGTGGGGTGAGCGGGGCGCTCGCGCCGGCCGGGACGGCGGCCGTCACGGCGGCCGGAACGGGGGCGGTGACGGCGGTCGGGCCGGCGGCGAACGGTGCCGGGGCCGATGCGGCGGTCGCGCCGCCGAGGCCCACGGCGAGCACCAGCGCGGCGACCGCCAGCCGGGTCAGCTCACGCAGGGAGCGCAGCGTCACCGACCAGAACGGGTCGACGGACGCTGCGGAGGGCACCCGTCCAACCTATCGCCCGGGCCGGGCTCGTGCAGCGCGCCGACGACCCGGGATCGGGTGACCGCCGCCACGATGTCCGAAAAGGATCGTCGGGCGGGTGGGACCGCGCCCGCCGGGACCGACGCCGCACGTGCGACGGCCCACCCGGTGGTACGCCCGCCGGGTGGGCCGTCGTCGTGCTGGTGCGCGTCAGCTGTCGGTGCCGAGCACGGGCGGAGCGGCGGCTGCGCCGTCGCCCCAGACCATGTCGTCCTCCGTCAGCCAGGTCAGCCGGCCGTCGGCGTCGTCGTCCTGTGTGCCCCGGGCGCCGCCCAGAACGCCGGGGCGACCCGCCCCGCCGCGTCCCGTCCCGCTGGCCGCCCGGTCGCCGCCCTGTCGTGTGCCGTTGTCGAAGCGCCGGCCCATCCCGGTCGCGGACCGGTTGTCCGCCACCGGAGTGCCGCCGGCGGACCGGACCGCCGAGGCCGGTGCGTTGCCGCTCGCGGCGAGGGCTCCGGTGCCGAGCACGCCGCCCGTCGGGCCGAACTGGAGGCCCGGTCCGCCGGCCGAGGCCGTCGAGGTGCCGCCCAGCCCGACGGGACCCGTCGTGGGGGGCGTGCCGGTCAGCACCGTGGCGCCGGCGAGGGAGGTGCCGGCCGGGACGCCGCCGGGAACGCCGTCGGTCACGCCGCCGCCCGGCTGCCCGCCGCCGACGGCGCCCGGGACGAGCGTCCCGGTCGCGCCGCCGCCCGGTCCGGAGCTCGGCCGGTCGGGGGCCGCGACGGTGGCGCCGCCGGGCTGCCCGGCGAGGCCGGAGGTTTTCGGCGCGGCCGTCGGCGTGCTGGCGCCCGGGCCGCTGCGCGGGGGCGTCGAATCGCGGCTGGTCGTGCCAGGGATGTCCGGATGCGGTGGGGGCGGCGGGACGAGCCGGCCGTACGCCGAGAGGTCGTAGCCGGCGGCCAGCTCGGCCACCACGTTGACCATGCGCTGGTGGGCCTTCTCCTGCTCGGCCTTGTCCTGCTGGTGCCCCAGCAGCCCGCCGACCACGATGCCCGGCACGCCGAACACGGCGCCCTTGGCCGCGCCGGAGAGCGCCTGGTCGTGGTCGTCGGTCTCGGCCGGACTCTCCGCCTGCTCGCGGGCGGTGCGCAGCTCGCCGGACATCAGGGTCAGGCCCCGGCTCACGTCCGCCATGCCCTCGCCGAGCTTGTCGGCGTAGTCGGTGACGAGCGTCAACCGCCGCTGGAACTCCTGCGAGGCCGAGCCCGTCCAGGTGTTGGCGAGCTTGTCGAGGTCGCCGCTGAGCTCGCGGGACAGCCCGTCGAGCATGCCCTTGAGCGCCGTCCACTGCGCGGCGACGCCGTCGATCTGGCCCGGCTGGCCGGCCATCACGGCGTCGTAGAGCTGCTGGTGGCTGACGTGCTGGTAGCGCTGGGTGTATTCAGACACGCGGATCCTCCTTCCGCTTCAACGCGTCGTCCACCCCGTTCAGCGCGGCGGCGATGTCGGCGGAGTTGGCCGCGTTGCGCTCCTCGGCGGTGCGGTAGTTGGCCAGGATCGTCGCGGTGGCGCTCTGCGCGGCCTTCACCGCCGCACGCAGCCGGTCGACCTGGTCCACGTAGGACTGGTGGATCTCGGAGTAGCGGCGGGAGTTCTCGGTGGCGTCGGCGAACGAGCCCAGCGCCGGGGGCCGGCACTGCATCTCGGTGCTCAGCTTCCGCAACGCCTTCTCCGCCTCGGTCAGCCGGTTGGCCAACTTCTGGTGGAAGTCCTCCAGGGACAGCAGGTCGACTGTCGTGCGCCCGGTCATGGCAGCATCCCCGTACGTCATCGTCGCTAACCGTTGGCAGGGCTCAGGTTAGTCGACGGGTGCGACGCGGGCGACCCGCCACCGGCGTCGATCCGTCACGCGCGGGTCCGGCTCCGCTCGCGGGCGGGCCGACCTCAGCCGTCCGCTCCCGGGCTGGCGGACGAGCCGTCCGGCGAGGCCGGCGCGTCCGACGCCGGTTGCCCGGAGGGCGTCACCGGCGTACCGGACCGCTCCGGCGCGGGGCTGCCCGTCGGCTTCGCCGCGCCGGCCGACGGCTTCGCCGGGGCCGACGGCGCGGGGCCGGGCGCGAAGTGGGCGAGCGCGTCGTCCCGCGAGAGCGTCGGCCCCGTGGGCACGAGGGCCAGCAGCGACGCCGGTACGGCCAGCGGGGTGACCCCCTCGTAGCCCAGCGCCGACATGGCGCCGACGCCGAGCGGGTAGCGGACGCCCTGGGCGCTGATCAGGTGGACGGTGGCGCCGGGGGCGGCCGTGCCGCTCTCGCCGGACCCGGGCGTGGCCTGCACGAGCACGCCCTTACCCCCGGGCAGCAGCACGCCCTCGGCGGTACGCACGCCGTCGCGCGCGCTCTGCCGCACGGGCACCCCGCCGGGCGCGGCCAGCTCCGCCGGCACCCGGTCGAAGACCTCCAGCGTGGTGGTGGGCGGCCCGCCGTCGGTGCCCGCCCGGTAGGTCGCGCAGACCGCCGTCCGGCCCGCGGTGACCGGGTGCAGCGCGGGCAGGGCCTGCGGCATCCCGGCCTCCTCCGCCCGCTCGTCGGTCAGCAGCTTGCCGGCCTGCGCCGGGGTGATGTCGGTGACCTGGCCGCCGTCGCGCAGCAGCAGCAGCGCGCTGATCTCGCCGATCGCGGAGAGACCCTCCCGGGTGAGCACGTAGTGCTGGCCCGCCGCCCGGAAGACCTGACCGACCTTGGCCGGGCGCTCGGTCAGCGTGCTGGCCTCGTCCTCGCCGGCGATGGTCGGCTGCCGCATGACCGGCCCGGCCGGCACGGCGTTGAGCAGTTGCTGCCCCACGGGCAGACGGGGCGCGTTGGCCATCCGCAGCGCGGCGAGCGCGGAGTCGCCGCCCGTCACCTGCAACCGCCGGTCGCCGGTGAGCAGGTGCCGCTGGCCGTCGGCCTCCACCAGCACGGCCCGGTCGCCGAGCGGCGCACCACCGGGCAGCGGCCGGTCGATCACCACCCGGGTGCTGGAGCGGCGGGGATCGGCCGGGTCCGGGACGTCGCAGACGGACCAGGGCAGGCCCGTCAGGGACTTGCGGTCCGGGAGCGCGTCGGGGGCACCGACGATGCCGACCGTACGGCCCCGGGGCCGGTCCCGGATCGACGCCTGGGACATCGTGCGGACCTGCGGGGCCGGCTCGTTGATGATCAGTCGGGCGGAGGCGTAGTTGAGGGTGGGGTGCAGCTGCCCGTCGACGAAGACGTACGTCGCCCCGGTCTCCCGCTCGATCACCAGGGTGTTCGGCTCCAGCGGCGCCGTGTTGCCGGTGAACTGCCCGTACGCGCCGACGCCACCGAGCACCACGGCCGCGGCGATGACGCTGCCGAAGACCGCCATGCCGAGCCGCCGCATCGGCAGGTTGCTGGTCTCGGGGTCGCCCGACAGCAGCGCCGAGACGATCCGGCGGGTGACGAAGCGGTACGCCTGCACCTGGTCGCGGCGGGTCCGCATGACTTACCTCCGGCGGGGGTGGGTCCGCGACGAGCAGGTCCGAGTCGGTGTCGCGGGCTTCCCTACGATAAGGGGCCGTCGACGGGTCACCGGGACCAGCGCCCGACCCGATCCGGCGGACGCTCCGCCGTCCAGAAAGGGACTGTCAGCGATGACGCAGGTTCAGGCGCCACCCGGTCGTCCGGCACCGCAGCCGTCCGGCGTCGCCCAGCGGCCGGTCGTCCCGGCCGACCGGCGCGGCCGTGGTCGGATCGGGCCCGTGGCCGTGGGGCAGCTCGTGGTGCTGGAACTCTGCGCCCTGGCCGTCTGGGCGGCGCTGGGCGGGCCGGGCTGGTTGGCCCCCACCGTCGGGGTGCTGTCGCTGGCGGTGGTGGGCGCGGTCTTCGCCCGCCGGGGTGGCCGCTGGTGGTACGAGGACCTGCTGCTGCGCAGGCGGCTGCGGCGGCGTCGGGAGGCGGCCAGGAGCACCGTCGCGGCGGGCGGCGGGGCCGACCCCAGGCTGGCCCCCCTGGCCCCTGAGCTGACTGTGACCGAGCTCACGGACCGCGGCACCCGCCTCGGCATCGGGCAGGACGCGCAGGGCTGGTTCGCGGCGGTGGCGTTGCAGGGCCACGCCGGGGCGCCCGCCGGATCGGTCGACGCGTCGGTGCTGGACCGGGCGCTGCGCGTGCTCGCCGACTTCACCGGCCCGGTCACCCGCGCCCAGGTCGTCTCGCACACCCTCGTCTGGTACCCGGCGCCGGGAGCGCCACCCGCGGCCCACCGGACGGTCTGGCTGGCGCTGCGGCTCTCCGTACGCGACGCCCGCGTCGAGACCGTCAGCCGGGGCGGCGGCATGCCCGGCGTGCACCGCACGCTCTCCGCCGGCATCGGCCGGCTGGGCAAGGCGTTGACCGCCGCCGGGCTCGACCACCGCCCCCTCAGCCGCGACGAGCTGCGCGCGGCGGTCGTCTCGGCGGCCGGGCTGGACCTGGCGCCGACGCCGCCGGCGGAGACCTGGACGGGGCTGCGCGGCGGCGGCTGGACCCAGCGTTGCCTGGTCCTGCGGCCCCGGGCCGACGCGCCGTTCGGCCCGCTGGTGGACGCGGTGACGGCGACGTCCGCCCCCTCGCACACCCTGGCCGTCGTGGTGCAGCCGGGCGGGCGCGTCGCCCCGCCGATGCTCCGGGTGGCGGCGCTCGACGACCACGTGGAGGCGCTGGTCAAGGCGGTACGGGAGGTGGCCCGCCGGTCCGGCGCCCCGGCCCGCCCCGTGGACGGCCAGCACGGTCCCGGCGTCTACGCCACCGCCCCGGCCGCCACCACGATCACGACCCTGCACCCGACCGACTGAGGACCGGGGACGCCGAGCGCGGGTCAGGGCCGCAGGTTGACGATCCAGCCGTAGAGGCCGACGACCCAGAAGGCCAGCGGGACCAGCGCGATGATCAGCATGATCTCCACGATGTCGAGCAGCCGGCCCCACACCGGGGAGATCCGCTTGCCGGCCACGGTGAGCCCGTAGATCAGGCTCACCACGGCCGCGAGCACCAGGCCGCCGAGGATCAGGCCGAGGCGTACCGCCGTCGAACCGTTGCCGAACGTGGCGGCGGCGGCCAGGCCGAGCCCGGCCGTGCCGGCGAACAGCACCGGGGTGCGCTGGGCGCGGCCCAGGAACGGCCGGGCCCGCAGCAGCGACAGCAGGGCCAGCACGAGGCAGAGCAGCACCGCCGGCAGGCTGCCGTGCAGCGCGAGCACGACCTGGGCGCCCAGCACCAGCAGCGACACCGTCCAGAGCAGCCCCGTCAGGAACCCGTCGGCCCGCTCGCTGAGCTGGAGGACCTGGCGGCCGTCCACCGACTCGGTGTCGCTCTTCAGGTCGTCGGGGCCGGTCGGGATGGACGGCACCGGCAGCCGGGCCAGCCGGTACGCCGCCATCGGCAGCGCCGGCACCGCGCCGAACGCGACCGCGGCGACGACGGCCGCCGCTGCCGGCGCGTCGGTGTCGAAGGCCAGGCTGACCACCGCGCCGAGGCCGGTGCCCGCGCCGACCGCGACCGCGCCGAAGAAGAGCGGAAGCCGGTCGCCGACGGCCAGCGCGGCCACCGCCGCGCAGAGCACCACCGCCGTGGCGCCGAGGAGCACGTGCGGGGCGCCCAGCCCGGTCAGCGGGCGGTCGCCGGCGAGCAGCAGCAGGCCGCCGACGCCCGCGTACGCCAGGCCGACGACCCCCAGCACCGACCCGGTCGCGCTGTCGGCGGCGGCCCGGGACAGCACGGCCGCGGAGACCACCAGGGCGACCGCGACGACCAGCGCGGCCAGCGCGCCCGGCAGGTGCGGCGGCCCGGTGAACAGCGCCGCCAGCGCGCCGGCGCCGAGTGCTGCGGCGGCGAAGAGCACCGCGAAGGAACGGGTGGTGCCGACCTGCCAGGCGCCCGGGCGCTGGTTGGTGGCGGTGGCCACGGCGTCGACCACGTCGTCGAAGACGATCTCCGGCGCGGTGGCCGACCGGGGGTTGAAGTAGAGCACCTCGCCGTCGCGGACGCCGAGCTGCGTGGCGGTCCGGCCGCCGTCCAGCGGCTGGCCGCCCAGCCGGGCCAGGCTCCAGCCGCCGTGCCGCACCCCCTCGTCGGCCAGGTCCTCACCCGCGTAACGGAGCAGGGTCGGCAGCAGGTCGGCGAGCGGTACGTCCGACGGCAGCGCGAGGTCCATCCGGGTGCGGGGCGCCACGATGGTGATCCGGCTCAGGCCGCCGGTCGCCGTCTTCGTCGCCACAGTGGCCTCCTCGCGCTCTCTACGATCACCCCTGGCCGGCGGCGCCGACGCACGGGTTCCTGACGCCCACGGGAGATTACCTACGATGGCGGGCACGTACGATGCCCACCCGACGACTCCGGTCGCTCGCCGAACTTCATCAGGGCCGCTTCTGGGGAGGAGACAGCCGTGAGCACGGTGGTGTTCCGCCGGCTCCCGCGTCAGCCGGGGCCTGCGCTGCCGCGAGGCGAGGTGCTGCTGGAGTCGCCTCCGGAGCTGCCCGAGCCCACCCCGCGCGGGATGGGGCAGCTGCTGATGATCCTGCCGATGGTCTGCGGCGTGGGCGCCATGGCGTTCCTCTACGCCGGCCGGGGCGGCGGCACGATGACGTACATCGCCGGCGGCCTCTTCGGTGTCTCGATGCTGGGCATGGCGATCGGGTCGCTGAGCAACGGCAACAACGACAAGGCCGAGCTCAACGCCGACCGGCGCGACTACATGCGCTACCTGGCCCAGATGCGCAAGCGCACCCGGCGCGCCGCCGAGCAGCAGCGGGCGGCGATGGCCTGGCGGCACCCGGAGCCCGACGCGCTCTGGTCGATCGCCGCTTCCCGGCGGCTGTGGGAGCGGCGGATCACCGAGGACGACTTCGGCGAGACCCGGATCGCCACCGGCCCGCAGCGCCTGGCCGTGGAGATCGTCCCGCCGGAGACCAAGCCGGTCGAGGACCTGGAGCCGATGAGCGCCATCGCGCTGCGGCGCTTCGTCCGCGCCCACTCGAGCGTGCCGGACCTGCCGACCGCGCTCTCCGTGCGCGCGTTCAGCCGGGTGGTGCTGCGCGGCGACCGGGAGCCGGTGCTCGACCTGACGCGGGCCGCGCTCGGCCAGCTCGCCACCTTCCACGCCCCGGACGACATGGTCGTCGCGATCGTCGCCGCGCCCGACCGGCAGCCGTCCTGGGACTGGGTGAAGTGGCTGCCGCACAACCACCACAGCGCCCGGACCGACGCGGCGGGCGCCCGCCGCATGGTCTTCGCGAGCCTCGCCGAGGCCGAGGAGGCGCTCGCCGGCGAGCTGGCCGGCCGGCCCCGGTTCGCGCCGGAGGCGAAGCCGCTGACCAGCGCGGCGCACCTCGTGGTGGTCATCGACGGCGGCGAGGTGTCGGCGGCCTGCCAGCTCATGGGGCCGGGGCTGCTCGGCGCGACCGTGATCGACCTCTCCGGCACCGTGCCCCGGGACGCCGGGCGCTGGCTGCTCTGCCTCGACGTGGGCGACGGCAGCTCCCTCGAACTGGTCCGCGGCACCTCCTCGTCGCGGCTCGGCCGGCCGGACCGGCTCACCGGGTCCGCCGCCGAGGGGCTGGCCCGGCAGATCGCCCCCTTCCGGCTGTCGCAGCAGCAGACCACGTCCGAGGAGCCGCTGGCGAAGAGCATGGAGCTGCCGGACCTGCTCGGCGTCGGCGACGCCGCCGCGGTCGACGTGCAGCAGACCTGGCGCCCGCGCAGCCACCGCGACCGGCTGCGCATCCCGCTCGGCGTCGGGCCAGACGGCAACGTGGTCGAGCTGGACTTCAAGGAGTCCGCGCACGAGGGCATGGGCCCGCACGGCCTGATCATCGGCGCGACCGGCTCCGGCAAGAGCGAGCTGCTGCGCACGATCGTCGGCGCGCTGGCGGTGACGCACTCCTCCGAGGAGCTCAACTTCGTCCTGGTCGACTTCAAGGGCGGCGCCACCTTCGCCTCGCTGGACGCGCTGCCGCACACCAGCGCCGTGATCACCAACCTGGCCGACGAGCTGCCGCTGGTCGACCGCATGAAGGACGCGCTGGCAGGCGAGATGACCCGCCGCCAGGAGGTGCTGCGGGCCGCCGGCAACTACGTCTCCCGCTACGACTACGAGAAGGCCCGGGCGGCCGGCGAGCCGCTGGACCCGATGCCCAGCCTGCTCATCATCTGCGACGAGTTCAGCGAGCTGCTCGCCGCGAAGCCCGACTTCATCGACCTCTTCGTGATGATCGGCCGGCTGGGCCGGTCGCTCGGCGTGCACCTGCTGCTGGCCAGCCAGCGGCTGGAGGAGGGCAAGCTGCGCGGCCTCGACACCCACCTGTCGTACCGGATCGGTCTGCGTACCTTCTCGGCGGTGGAGAGCCGGATCGTGCTCGGCGTGCCCGACGCGTACGAGCTGCCCAACGCCCCCGGCCACGGCTACCTGAAGACCGACACCAGCACCATGCTGCGGTTCCGGGCCGCGTACGTGTCCGGGCCGTACCGGGCCCCGGGGCAGGCCGCCGCGTCGTCGCGGGCGCTGGTGCAGCGCCGGATCGTCCGGTACGGGGTGGACTTCGTGCCGGTGCAGAACCCGACCCTGCCGGTGCCGGACGCGCCCGAGCCGGAGCAGCCCGCCGACGGCAAGGCCGTGGCGATGCTGGACGTGCTGATCGACCGGCTGAAGGGGCGGGGCCGCCCGGCGCACCAGGTCTGGCTGCCGCCGCTGGCGGAGCCGCCGGGCCTGGGCGAGCTGCTGCCGCCGCTGAGCGTCGACCCGAGGTACGGCCTCTGCACCGCCTCGTGGCGTGGTCGCGGGCGGCTGGCCGCTCCGGTGGGCATCGTGGACCGGCCGTACGAGCAGCGCCGTGACCCGATGCTCGTGGACCTGGCCGGCGCGGGCGGCAACGTGGTGATCGTCGGCGCCTCGCTCAGCGGCAAGAGCACGATGCTGCGCTCCATGCTCGCCTCGCTCGCGCTCACCCACACGCCGCGCGAGGTGCAGTTCTTCTGCCTGGACTTCGGTGGCGGCGCGCTGCGCAGCCTGGACGGGCTGCCGCACACGGCCGGCGTGGCCGGGCGGCGGGACACCGAGGCGGTACGCCGTACGGTGGCCGAGGTGGTGGCCGTCCTGGACGAGCGGGAGAACCGGTTCGCCCAGCACGGCATCGACTCGGTGGCGAGCTACCGCCGGCGCCGGGCGGCGGGGGAGTTCGCCGACGACCCGTTCGGCGACGTCTTCCTCGTCGTCGACGGCTGGAACACCCTGCGCCAGGAGTACGAGGAGCTGGAGCAGACGATCACCACGCTGGCCAACCGTGGCCTGGGCTTCGGCGTGCACGTGGTGCTGACCGCCGTGCGGTGGGCGGAGATCCGGATCAACATGCGGGACCTGCTCGGCACGAAGCTGGAGCTGCGTCTCGGTGACGCCAACGAGTCGGAGATCGACCGGCGGGCGGCGGCGAACGTGCCGACCGGCTCGCCCGGCCGCGGCCTGACCCGCGACAAGCTGCACTTCCTGACCGCCATCTCCCGGATCGACGGCCGGCGCGACATCGACGACCTGACCGAGGCGTCCATCGCCCTGTCCCGGCACGTCGCGGAGGCATGGAAGGGCCAGCCGGCGCCGAAGGTACGGCTGCTGCCGCGCAGGCTGCCCCTCAGCGAGCTGGCCCGGGTCGTGGACCGCTCGGCGCCGGGCCTGCCGATCGGCGTCAACGAGTCGGCGCTGGCCCCGGTCTACCTGGACCTCGCGAACGAGCCGCACCTGACGGTCTTCGGCGACGCCGAGTGCGGCAAGACCAACCTGCTGCGGCTGATCGCGCGGGGCATCACGGAGCGGTACACGCCGGCGCAGGCCCGGCTGGTCATCGCCGACTACCGGCGCGGGCTGCTCGGTGCGGTCGAGGGGGACCACCTGCTCGACTACGCGCCGTCGAACCAGGTGTTCGCGCAGGGGCTCGCCTCGATCCGCAGCGCGCTGTCCAACCGGCTGCCCGGCCCGGACGTCACCACCGCGCAGCTGCGCGACCGCAGCTGGTGGAAGGGGCCGGACCTCTACATCCTGGTCGACGACTACGACCTGGTCGCCTCGGGTGGGAGCAACCCGCTCAGCGCCCTGCACGAGCTGCTGCCCCAGGCCCGCGACATCGGCCTGCACCTGATCGTCACCCGGCGCGCGGGTGGCGTGGCCCGGGCGCTCTACGAGCCGGTCCTGCAACGCCTGCGCGAGCTGGACCAGCCCGGCCTGCTGATGTCCGGCAACCGGGAGGAGGGCGCGGTCTTCGGCACGCTGCGGCCGAGCCCGCAGCCGCCCGGCCGGGGCACCCTGGTGCGCCGCCGCGACGGCCAGCAGCTCATCCAGACGGCCTGGTCGGAGCCGGCCTGAGGCGCCCACCGACGCGGCGGTCGGCGGGACCGCCCGGGTGTGACGGAATCCGGTAACCTGCGGCACGAGCGTCGCAGCCGACGAGAGGACCGTTTTGAGCACATCGTGGACGCCCGGCGGCATGGGCGGGGCCGGTCTGGAAGGCATCCTGCGCCAGGCGCAGGAGCAGCAGCGCCGGCTCGCGGACTTCCAGCGGCAGCGCGCCGAGCTGCGGGTCGTCGGGGAGAGCCCGGACGGCCTGGTCCAGGTCACCGTCGACGGCGACATGAAGGTCGGCGACATCCAGATCGACGCCCGGGCGATGCGGCTGGACAGCTTCAGCCTGGCCGAGTCGCTCCAGGCCGCCATCGACGCCGCCTACGACGCGCACGCCGAGCGGCAGCGCGAGCTGCTGGAGGAGATGCTCGGCGGTGCCGACCTGGTCCGGCGGGCCGAGGCGGGCAAGGTCACCCCCGAGGAGTGGTTCCAGCAGTTCGGGGTGGATCTCAACGACCCGCTGCGCCGGCTGCGCGGCTGACGAGAGGAGAGGGTCCCGTGGCCAACGTCGTCGACGTCGACGCCATCCGCAAGGCCGGGCAGAAGCTCGCGGCCGCCGACGGCCCGATGGCCTACCTGCGCAACGCGCAGCGGGCGCTGGAGGGCGTCAAGCTGTCGGGCATGTCCATGACGCTGCTCGGCCTGTCCGCCGTCAGCGCGCACAACGCTGCCGTCGACGGTCACCTCGACAACCTGCGCACCGGCGTCGAGCACCTGGAGAGGGCCGCCGCCAACCTCGAACAGAGCGCGCTCAACTGGGAGAAGTCGGACCAGCCCTGGGTGGTCAAGTGACCTCGCGGGTGCGGGACGCAGGGAGGGCTCGATGCCGGAGATCCTGATCGCGAATTCCTCGGGCTCGGTGGTGGGGACGCACAGCGTCGCCGCGCAGACCGCGCCGGTCCGCTCGCTGGCCGGGGCGGCCCGGGCCAACTGGGTGTGGCTGGTCGGCGCCGCCTTCCTGACCGCCGCCATCATCCACCTCGAGACGTTCGACAACGACGAGGTCAACCAGTCCATCAAGGAGTGGGGCGACGCGGCCCGCTTCCTGGGCGGCGACCAGTTCGGAGCGGCGCTAGAGAGCGTGATCCCGTCCAGCGAGGAGTGGGACTTCGACGACCGGGACGCGTTCGACGCCTTCGTGCAGAAGCTGAACGCCGAGATCGGGGCGCTCGCGGAGGCGCTCAACGCCAACAAGGACGCGCTTACCGCCGTCCGCGACCACTTCAACGCCTCGATCGACGCCCTGGTCGGCGCGCTGGTGCCGATCCTCATCGCGGTCATCGCGGCCGTGGCCCTCCAGGCGTTCCCCGCGACCGCGCCGCTGGCGCAGGCGATCGGGGTGGCCGGCCTCACCGCCACCGCGGCGATCCTCGGGCTCATCTTCACGGACATCGGCGCGCTGTTCTCCACGGTGGCGTCGGCGTTCCGCGGTAACAGTCAGTACAACTTCGTCTCGGACTCCCGTCCGGGCTGGGCGACCGGCGACGCCGACCCCGACATCCAGGACATCCAGATCGACTGGGTGCAGGACCCGGGCTTCTACCGGGCCTGAGCGACCGGGCCGAGAGGTGGGGGCCACCGTGTGGCAGAGCATGTTGTTCGGGTACGCGCTGGTGACCATCCCGGTCTTCATCGTCCTGGGGCTGGTCGCGCAGTTCACCCGGTCGCGGCTGACCCGCAGGGCGATGGAACTCGTCCTGCTCAGCGGGGTGGCGGCATTCGCGGTGGCCCTCGGCACCCTCGCCGACGACGCGGTGCAGTGGGTGCTCGTGTCGATGCTCGCCCTGATCTTCGTGGTCGGGGTGGTGCTGCACGTGCGCTCGTACTCGCGCTCCGCATAGGTGCGAGGGGCCGCTCCGGCGGCGGTCGGGCGACCGCTCGGGGCAGGGCTGCGGGGCATGGACACCGTCCGCTACGGTCTTGACTGAGTGTCCGTCGGTGGGGTGATTGCCTTGCGGCGGGGGAGGACGCGGCGACTGCGCCGCCACAAGAAGACGGAAGGGTGTGAAGCATGGCGTTCGAGGTCGAAGCAGCGACTCTGCATACCGCCGCGGGTGACGTGCGCTCCACGCGCAGCGATGTCGACGGCGAGCTGAAGAAGCTGTGGAACGTGGTCGACGACCTGGCCATCGCCTGGAAGGGGCAGGCGTCCACCGGCTTCCAGTCGCTCATGCAGCGCTGGAACGAGGACACGGGCAAGCTGCTGACGGCGATGGACAACATCGCCGACCTGCTCGACAAGTCGGGTACGACGCACCAGGTCAACGACGAAGAGCAGCAGCAGATGCTGGACAAGTTCCACTCTGCACTCAACCCGTGATCCGCCGAGCCGAGCAGAGGAGGAACTCATGAGCATCAAGGTCGACTACGCGGTCCTCGAGAGCAGCAACCAGCAGATGATGGCCATCTCGAAGACCATCGACGAGAAGCTGGACACGCTGCGTTCGATGCTGTCGAAGCTCCAGTGGGACGGCGAGGACCGTGCCGCCTACGAGCAGCACCAGGCGCAGTGGGACGCCGCCGTCCGGGACATCAACAAGATCCTGAACGACATCGGTGGCGCCGTGGGCATCGCCCGCGAGAACTACGTCAGCACCGAGATGAGCAACGCCAAGGCGTGGAACTGACACAGTCGCCGACGCGGCTCCGGTCCGGTTCGACCGGGCCGGAGCCGCGTCGCGTTGTGTGCCGATAGGTCCTGGGAGAATCATGCGTGCGGGCAAGCCTTCGCGGTCCAAGCTCCGGCTGGCCGTCGCGGCGCTGACGGTGGTCGTCGGCGCCGGTTCCGGTCCACTGGCCGCGCCGGCCCCGGCCCGCGCCGACACGGTGCGTGGCCTCCAGTGGTACCTCGACACCCTGAAGATCCCGCAGGCCCACAAGCTCACCAAGGGCAGGGGCGTGACCGTCGCGGTCATCGACACCGGGGTCAACCCCAACCTGCCGGACCTGCGCGGTCAGGTCCTGCCGGGCAAGGGCATCGGTTCCGGGACGGCGGCCGACGGTCGCCGCGACGACGACGCCAGGAAGGCCCACGGTTCGGCGATGGCCGGGATCATCGCGTCCCGGGGCGGTGGCGCGATGCGGCACCTGGGCATCGCCCCGGAGGCGAAGATCCTGCCCGTCGCGATGGGTGACTCCTTCGATTCGGCAGACCTCTCGAAGGGCATCCGCTGGGCGGCCGACGCCGGCGCCGACGTGATCAACATGTCCGTCGGGACGGGCACGGCGGCGACCCCCGACGAGATCGCCGCCGTCCGCTACGCCCTGGACAAGGACGTCGTGCTGATCGCCTCGGCCGGCAACCGGCTGCAGAACGACCGCGTCGTCACCAGCCCCGCGAACATCCCCGGCGTCATCGCGGTGACCGGGCTGGCCAAGAACGGCGAGTTCTTCGCGCAGAGCGCCACCGGTCGGGAGGCCGTGCTCGCCGCGCCGATGCAGGAGATCATCTCTCCCCGGTCCGCGTCCGTGTCGTCAAACGGTTACGGCATCGGCAGCGGCACGAGCGACGCCGCCGCCATCACCTCCGGGGTGGCGGCGCTGGTCCGCGCCAAGTACCCGGACCTCGACGCGGCCAACGTGGTGAACCGGCTGATCCGCACCGCCCGCGACCTGGGCCCGGCCGGCCGCGACAGCCAGCACGGCTTCGGCGCGGTCGACCCGATCGCCGCGCTGACGCGATCGGTGCCGGCGGTCGACGCGCACCCGCTGCTCGCCGGCGCCCCGGACGGCGCCGCCCCGCCCGCGGGCGCGGCCACGCCGCAGAAGGACGACGGGCCGGCGGTGTCGATAAGCATGAAGAAGGACACGGGCGCGCTGGTGCAGGGGGCGCTCTGCCTGCTCGTGCCCGTCGCGTTGCTGATCCTCGTGATCGTGCTGGTGCGCCGGTCCCGCCGGAAGGCGGCCGTCGCCCGGCCCGGCCCGCCCGGTTACCCGCCGCCCGGCGGCCCGCCCGGCTATCCGCCGCCCGGCCCGCAGGCCGGTCCGCAGGCCGGTCCGCCCGGGTACCCGCCGCACCCCGGCCACCCGCCGTCCGGCGGCGCCCCGGGAGGGCCGCACGGCAACCCGCAGTTCGGCGCGCCCGGCTATCCGCCGCCCGGCGGGGCACCCGGCACGCCGGCACCGCCCCAGGCGGGACCCCCGCCCGGGTACGGCCCGACGCCCACCGGCGGAACCCACCCGTACGGTGCGCCGCCGGCACCACCTCCGCCGACCCCCGGCGGACACCAGCAGTAAGCCACATTGTCAGTCGGCGACGGGGAGGAACCGATGACGGACGACCGGACGAGCCCACAGGTGGACAGGACGGACCAGCCGGACGAGATCCGGGTGGACACCCCGTACATGCCCATCACCCCGCTGGCACCCACCGTGCACGTCAGCGGCATCACGATGGACAACGTCAACCGGGCGCAGACCCCCTCCGGCCTGGTGCCGGGGTCGGGCGAGAGCGGCGACAACACGGAGTGGGACGCGTCCAGTCTGGACAAGGCCATCGAGTGGTTGGAGTCGCACGCCTCGTTTCTCAACAAGCAGTCGTACACGATGGTCGAGATCCAGGACCGGATGGGCGGCGCGGCGGCGTCGGGCGGCATGAACGGCGTGGGGGGCGGGGCGACGAGCCCGCTCGGCGCCTTCGACCGGGCGGGCGACCTGGCCCGCAAGCACGGCAGCCTCTTCACCACCACGCAGCAGAGCGTCCGCAAGCTCGCCGAGGACCTCTACCAGGCCGCCAACGCGCTGCGCGAGGTCAAGGAGAACTACGAGACGGCGGAGAAGGCGAACGCCATGTCCGCCGCCGAGATGGAGCGCGCCTTCAGCCAAGCCGCCACCAACGGATCCAACGGCTGATCGGGAGGGTGACAGGATGCCGAGCTGGGAAGAGATGTGCCAGCAGATCGTCGTCGCGGGCAGGCCGGGCGACGTCACCAGCGCCGCCCTGGGCTGGGAGCAGCTGCTGAAGAACCTGAACTCCGTCAAGGAGAGCCTGGAGACGAACGTCGCCGATCTCGGTGAGGTGTGGAAGGGCCCGGCGTACGAGTCCTTCAAGACCCACATCAAGCAGATCGCCACGGACACGGGCCGGGTCGTCGACGACGCCGAGAAGCACAACGGCATCGTCCAGTCGCTGAAGACCGCCGCCGACAAGCTGAGCGCCGCGCAGGCCGAGTTCCCCATCCCCGCGAGCTGCGTGAACGACGTGCTGGAGGCGCGCAACGGCCGCATCGTGATCGACACGGGCCTCTTCGAGATGAAGGTCAAGCCCGACTTCCTGGGCCTGCTCGACCCGCTCACCTCGCTCGCCGACTGGCTCAACGACAAGTCCGACGAGGCGGCCAAGGTCTACAACCAGGTCAGCGGCGAATACGTGACCATCGACTCGGGCACGCCCGGCCAGACCACGCCGGGCACCACCCAGTCGCCGAACGTGGAGACCCCGAACCTGGGCGGTGGCCCGGGTGCCGGTCCGATGGGCGGTGCGCCCAGCATGGGCGGGATGCCCTCGACCGGCGGCATGCCGGGCGGTGGCATGCCGTCGCTCAGCGGGGCCGGCGTGCCCGAGACCGGGACCACCGGGATCGGCTCCACCGCGCACCCCGGCCTGACCACTGGCGGCTACGACCCGAGCGGTGGTTACGACCCCAGCGGTGGCTACGACCCGAGCACGGGCAGCCTCGCCGACGACTACGGCAGCGGCCTGGCCGGTGCCGGCGCCCCGACGGTCCCCGCGCTCGGCGGCGGTGGCGGTGGCGGCGGCCTGCCCGGCACCACCGGGCTCGGCGGCGGTGGCGGTGGCGGGCTGGGCGGCGGGGGCGTCATCCCGGGCGGCGGCTCGCTCGGCCGGCCGGTGAGCCCCAACATGGGCCCGATGATGGGCGGCGGCGCGGCCGGCGCCAATCGCGGCGGCGGCCGGGGCGCTGGTGGCAAGCTCGGCGCCGGCGGCAAGCTCGGTGCGGGTGGCATGGGCCCGATGATGGGCGGCGCGGCCGGTGGGGCCGGCCGTGGCGGCGGGCGCGCGGGTGCCGCCGGCGTGGGCGCCAAGGGCGTCGGTGCGGGCGCGCGGGGCGTCGGTGGCATGGCCGGCATGGGCGCCGGCTACGGCGAGGAGGAGACCCCTCGCAACACCTGGCTGGAGGAGGACGAGGACGTCTGGGGCGCGGACGGCGGCGGTACGCCGGGCATCCTGCGCTGACGGAGTCACGCCGAGCGCCGTCCACCGCACCGGTGGGCGGCGCTCGACGCTGTCCGGGCGGGCTCGGGGCGGTGCGGGAGAAGGGCGTCAGCCGGTCGTGGCGTCCGTCGCGGACGGGCGGCGGCCCGGGCGCCAGCCCCGGCGTCGCCCGCGGATCAGGATCGGCTTGACGGACAGCAGCAGCGCGGCGACGAGCGCGCCGACGGCGGCGGCCCAGACCGCGACGGTGCCCTGCCAGGCGAGCGGGTCCTCGGTGGAGGGCGGTGCCGGCATCGCGCCGGCCGGCGGGTCGGTACGGGTGCCGAGCACGGTCGCCACCGCCCGGTACGGGTTCACCACCCCGTGGCCGACCTCGGCGTTCTTCCCCTCGGGCGGGCTGTCGGCCGTCCGGATCAGCCGGTCGGCGACCTGCTCCGGGTCGAGGTCGGGGTGGGCGGCCCGGACCAGCGCGGCCACCCCGGAGACGTACGCGGCGGCGAAGCTGGTGCCGCCCTGCGGCTCGGCGAGGAAGCCCTCGCCCCCGGGGGCCGGGCCGAGGATGTTCAGCCCGGGCGCCGCGAGGTCGACGTAGTCCCCGCTGACCGAGCTGCCCACGTGACCGCCCTCCTCGTCCACCCCGGCGACCGCGATCACTCCCGGGTAGGCGGCCGGGAACGCGGGCCTGTCCTGCTGGTTCTCCTGGCGGTTGCCGGCGGCGGCCACCACGACCACCCCCTCGTCGAGGGCGTAGCGGACGGCGTCGGCGAGATCCTGCCGGTCCAGGGTCACCAGCGACAGGTTGATCACGTCGGCGCCGTTCTGCACCGACCACCGGATCGCGTCGGCGATCTGCCCCGGCAGCCCCTCGTCGACGGTGGTCTTGGTGTCGGGCAGGACGCGTACCGGGAGGATCCTGGCCTGCGGGGCGATGCCGCTGAACGACGCGCCGGTGCCCTCCTTCCCGGCGATGATGCCGGCGACGATGGTGCCGTGGCCGGCGAGGTCGCAGCGGCCCTGCTGCTGCGGCAGGCCGTTGAAGTCCCGGCCCACCTTGACCTGGCCCTTCAGGGCGGGATGGAGGGCGGAGACGCCGGAGTCGATGACCGCCACCGTGACGCCGGCGCCCCGGGAGATCCGCCAGGCCGACGAGGGTTCGAGTCTCCTCAGCGGCCACGGCGTCTCGGCGGGGGCGGCGACCCCGGGGGGCCCGCAGCGGGGGACCGCCGCCGAGGCGGGCGACGGGGCGATGACGGCGGTGCCGAGCAGGACCGCGGCCGCTCCACCGAGGACCGCGCGGGCACCGCGCCCGCCTCGGCGGGTCGGCCCGGTCCCGCCCGGTCGGAAACTCTCGCGCACGCGGTGAGATTACCGCCGGGGGCCGGAGCGGCGTGCCGCCGCCCGGGCCCCTCGTCAGGAACGCTCGGTGGCCTCGGCCGGCTCCTGGTCGTCGGCGAAGAGGGCGAGGAGGGCGCCGACCTGCCGGTCCGCTTCGGCGGGGTGCCGGAACCGCCCGGCGGGGTTGAGCGTGTACTCGTTGCGTCGGCCCACCCGGGTGCGGTTCAGGTAGCCGCCGGCCTCCAGGTCGGCGACGATCGCCTGCGCGGCCCGCTCGGTGACGCCCACCTCGTCGGCGAGGTCGCGGAGCCGGGCGGTGGGGTTGCGGGCGATGGCGAGCAGCACGTGCCCGTGGTTGGTGAGGAAGGTCCAGTTGCGGGTGCTCCCGTTCTCCCCTGTCGTCGCCATGCCCGCCATCGTATGGCCCCTGCTTCGTGTTTTCCTGCGCGCCCTCGCGGCCGACGGACGCGCGGCACCCCGACCGCCACCGCGCCGGGGCCGTCGAACATATGAAATGCATATCACGCATCCCTTGACGTATCTTGCAGTGCGTGTGACGGTGGTGGCAGCCCGCGTCCAGCGTCGGCCCGGGTGACCAGGCCGTTCACGTGAGGTAGCGAGGTGTGGGATGAGTCGTCCCGGATCGCCAGGAAGCCAACCGGGCCCGGAGCGGACGCTCCCGGCGCCGGCCACGGGCGGGGCCCCGGCCGACGTCGGCACCGCGATCGCCGTCCCCGCGAGTCCCGAGCAGGCGCTCGCCGAGCTGCACGCCGGCAACCGGCGGTTCGTGACCGGCGCCCCGCGCCACCCCAACCAGGACGCCGGGCACCGCGCCGCGGTCGCCGACGGGCAGCACCCTTTCGCGGTGATCGTGGGTTGCTCCGACTCCCGGCTCGCCGCCGAGATCATCTTCGACCGCGGCCTCGGTGACCTCTTCGTGGTCCGCACCGCCGGGCACACCATCGGTCCCGAGGTGCTGGGCAGCGTGGAGTACGCCGTCACGGTCCTGGGCACGCCGCTGGTGGTGGTGCTCGGTCACGACTCCTGCGGGGCCGTCCAGGCGGCTCGTGCGGCGGACGCCACCGGCACCCCGCCGGTCGGGCACCTGTGCGCCGTGGTGGACGCCGTGGTGCCCAGCCTGCGCCGGGCCGCCGCCGAGGGCGTGCACGACATCGACGGCATCGTCGACATCCACATCGCGCACACCGTCGAGGCGATGCTGGGCCGCTCCGCCGTCCTCGCCGCGGAGGTGGCCGCCGGCCGCTGCGGGGTGGTCGGCATGTCGTACCGGCTGACCGCCGGCGAGGTGCGGACGGTGGCCGAGGTGCCCGCCCGTACGGCCGACGCGCCGGAGGCGGCGGCCAGCGCCGCGCTCGCCTGACTCCGTTCGCCCGGCAGGTCGTCGCGGCGGGCCCGCACGACGACAGAGGGCCGCTCCCGCGTCCGGCGGGGCGGCCCTCTGTGTACGTGTGTCCCGGCTAGAGCAGCGACACGTGGACGTGGTCGGTGTGGTTCGACGGGCCGCTGTAGGAACTCCAGCCCGTCGCCGGGAACCAGATCTGTCTGTTCCAGATCACGTAGTAGATGCCGAGCCGGTCGGCGTTGCGGACCAGGAACGCGGTCAGGTTGTTGCCGTACATGTAGGTGTCGTCGTTGTGCCAGGGGGAGAAGCCGCTCCTCTGCAGCGACCAGTCGCAGGCCCGGCCCTTCGGGTGCTCGTACGGCCCGCCGGGGCGGTAACAGCCGACGAACCGGTTGAAGCCGGCCCGCTTGACCTCCTTGTACATGTGCAGGGTGCGCGCGGTGATGCGGCCGGAGGTGGTGGGGTCGTCCTCGGTGGGTGACAGCGGCGTCCAGTCGCCGTCGGCCGTCCGCCCCGGCGCGATCTTCGCCACCGGCGAGGTGGCGACCACCTTGCCACTGGTCAGCCCTCTGCCGCCGACCAGCGCGAGCGCCTTCTCCGCCTCCCGCTTGCCGCGCGCCATCTCGTTCGTCAGCTTCTGCTGTTCGCGGACCTCGGTGTCGAGCGCCAGCTTGGCCTGCTCGGCGCGGTCCTTGACCGCGTTCACCTCGGCGAGCTTCTTGGAGTTGACCAGGTTGAGCTCGTCGAGGGCGGCGGCGCGCTTGACGAACGAGTCGGGGCTGGCGGTGTCCAGCAGCATGGACACCGCGCCGATCCGCCCGGTGCGGTAGGACTGGGCGGCGATCTGGCTGACCTGGGGGGCCAGCGCGTTCAGTTCGGCCTGCGCCCGGGAGACCTCCAGGGCCAGTTCGAGCTGGCGCTTCTTCGACTTCGCCAGCTTCGCCTTGGCCTGCACGTAGGACCGGTTCCGGGCCTCGATGAGGTCGTCGAGCAGCTTGGGCTCGTCGTCCCCGTGCCCGGAGGGCTTGGGCGGGGTGGGCGCGGCCGCCGCCGGGAGAGGCCCGGCGAAGACCGCCAGAGCGGCGAGTACGGCCACCACGGGCGTCAACCAGCGGCGTAGGGGTGCCGTCACAGTTTTCCCTTCCGTCGACCGCCGACCGGGTTAGCTGACGGGTTCGGGGCGGAAGTGGCCCCTACCGCTGTCGCGGATTCACCCCACGTACCTGGGTCCCCGGTTCGCCTCGCGGCGATTGGGCGGCGGCACCGCAGGCGCCGCTGCGCGCCTTCGGCGGTGACCGGCAGCGAGGTTACCCGAGAACGCTCCCGGGGATCTACGTCCCTAAGCCGACTAAATGCGTTATTTCGTAATGGCGGACGGTGACCAGTGACGCGTTTATCAGGCTGAACGTCCTGTTCGGTCACGCTGAGGAGCGTCACCATGCGGTGTCCGTACTTCTGCGCCCGTCGGGCCATCCGGCGGGAGCGGCGGACGGCGTGTCCCCACGCGGCCCGCTGAGGGCCTCCAGCGCCTCGGACCGGTCGGCCGCCGGCCGGGGAGTCGGCGCGGTCGCGGGCGCGGCGCGGTCGGTGGCGTCCCCGCCGCGTCGGCCGGCCGTGGTCACCAGGGCCGCCAGCGCGGTGGTCAGCGGCACGGCGGCGATCAGGCCCAGGGTGGCGACCGCGCTGCGGACGATCTCCTGGGCGAGGAACTCGCTGGTGAGAAGTTGGGTCACCGCCCGCGAGTCGGCGGTCAGCAGGAGCAGCACCGGCAGCGAGGCGCCCGCGTACGCCAGCACGATGGTGTTCACCGTCGAGGCGATGTGCGCCCGGCCGACCCGGGTCGCCGCCCGGTAGAGCTGCGTCCGCGACAGCCCGGGGTTGGCGTGCGCCAGCTCGGTGACCGTGGCGGCCTGGGTCACCGTGACGTCGTCCAGCACGCCGAGGGAGCCGATGATGATCCCGGCCAGCAGCAGCCCGTGCAGGTCGACGTCGGCCTGGTACATCGACAGCGTGGTGGCGTCCTCGGAGCCGAACCCGGTCAGGTGGGTCGCGGCGGTGGCGATCGTGCCGAGGACACCGGTCAGCACCAGGCTGCCCAGCGTGCCGAGCACGGCGACCGAGGTCTGCGCGGTCACGCCGTGGGTCAGGTAGAGCACCACGAACATGATCAGAGCGGCGCCGACGACCGCGACCAGCAGGGGCGGGTTCCCGGCGCTGATGCCCGGCAGCACGAAGGTCAGCAGGATGGCGAAGCTCGCCGCCAGCCCGCCCAGCGCGGCCAGCCCGCGCCACCGCCCGAAGGCGACGATGGCGGCCGCGAAGAGCGCCACCAGCCAGACCAGCGGCTTGCCGCGCTGGTGCTCGGCGATGTTGTAGGTGCTGGCCGTGGGGTCGGCGGGGTCGGTGAGCTCGACCAGGATGATCTCGTCGTCCACGGCGACGGTCGGCGCACCGGGCCCGGCCGGGATCGGCGTCTGGATCTGCTGGCCGGCGTCGGGGCCGTCCTGCACCCGTACGGTGACCGTGCCGCAGGGGCCCTGCGGCGCGTCGGGGCTCCCCTCCGGGGCCTCCGGGGCGGGCGGGCACGGCTCCGTCACCACCCGGGTCACCGTGCCGTGATAGCGGGGTGCGTCGGTGCCGGTCGCCGGGTCGGGCGCGTCCCACGGCCACAGCACCAGGGCGGCGATCAGCGTGGCGACGAAGAGGGGCACCACCGTCGCGACGAGGATCCGCCGCACCCTCGGCGGGGCGGACGGAGCGGGACGGGTGTGGTCGGCGCCCAACGTGAGTCTCCCAACGAGTCCAGGGCGGGGTACGGGCCGGCGGGCCGGTCGGTTCAGCGTCGCCACGGGTGCGGGGGCGGGAACCGCCTCCACGTGGCACTGTGGTCACGTGCCGTGGCCGTCGGCTCCCGTCCGGCGACGGACGGTCGGCGCTATCGCCCGGCGGAGGGCGCGGCGCGGGTGGTGCGGAGTCCGGAGGGCCACCGGCCGAATGGTAGCCACCCCGGCATCGGGGCGCAGGTCGTGCTGGTGGTGTCGCGGCGCGGACCTTCGCCCGCCCGCCCGGCACGCCCACGCGCGGGACCTGCGCGCGCCCAGCCGCCCAGGTTCGGCTGCCCACGCGCGGGACCCATACGTGCCCGACCGGCCCACCTGCGCCGTTGACGCGCGGTAACCAGTGCCGGCCCGCACACGTGCGGGGGCCGGCCGTGGGTGGTGCCCCTGCGGCACGGGCCGACGCGCTAGCGTGAGGGACGTGCGGACGACGGTGACGGCGGCGCGTGGCGCGCGGCTCCTGCTGCTCGTCGGCACGCTGCTCGGGCTGGCCGCGATGCACACGATCGGCCACGACTCGCACCAGACGGGTCATCCCGCGAACCCATCGGCGCACGCCGCCGCCGCGCCCGGCCCGCACGCCGCCGCCGCGCCCGGCCCGCACGCCGCCGCCGCGCCCGTTCCGCACGCCGCTCCCGCGCCCGTTCCGCACGCCGCTCCCGCGCCGGCACGGCACGCCGCCCGGGTGCCCGTCGTCTCCGCCAGGCACGCCGCTGTGGTGTCCGCCGCGCATGCCGCTCTCGCGCTCGTGCCGCCCCCGCGGGACGTCGGCGCCCCGCACGCCGCCGGGCCGGCCCTCCAGACCGTCGTGGGCTGTCCCGGGGGCTGCGCCTCCGAGGAACTCCTGCCCGCTGGCGGCCGCACGGGGGGAGGGCTGCCCGGGTGGGGCGTGTGCCTGGCGGTGCTGGGCGCGTTCACGGCCGCGCTGCTGCTGGCGGCGCTGCTGTCGGTCCGCGTACGCGCCGTCGACCCGACCGGGGGCAAACCGGTCGGCGCCTTCCCGCCGCCCCGGGCCCCGCCGCCCCGGCCGGTCGGTCTGCGGCTCGCCACGGTCTCGGTGCTGCGCAGGTAGGACGCGTTCGACGCGGTGCGGTTGCACGCCGTTCCGCGTCCCCGTCATGCCGCGTACGTTCCGACACCGAAAGGTTCACCATGACCACTCGTACCCTCGCGCGCCGTGCCGCCCTGGCCGGCGTCGCCGTCACCGCCGCCCTCGCCCTCGCCGCCTGCGGCGGCGACGACCACTCGTCGCCGGGGGCGGGGCACGGCACCCCCGGCACCGGCGGGCCGGCCGCCACCGCCACCGGTGCGGCCGCGTTCGGCGATGCGGACGTGATGTTCGCCCAGATGATGATTCCGCACCACCAGCAGGCGGTGGAGATGGCCGAACTGGCGCCGACGCGGGCGGCGGATCCGGAGGTCAAGCGGCTCGCCACGGAGATCAAGGCCGCCCAGGGACCCGAGATCGCCACGATGAGCGGTTGGTTGGCGGCCTGGGGGCGGCCGGTGCCGTCGCCGGGCGGCATGCCGCACATGGACCACGGGATGCCCGGCATGATGTCCGACGCCGACATGGCGAAGCTGGCGGCTGCCACCGGCCGGGAGTTCGACCGGCAGTTCCTGACCATGATGATCGCCCACCACGAGGGCGCGATCACCATGGCCCGCGACGAGCTGGCCCGGGGCGTGAACGCGGAGGCCAAGGCACTGGCCCAGCAGATCGTCAGCACCCAGCAGACGGAGATCGACACGATGCGCAAGATCCTCGGCCGGTTCTGAGTCGCCCGCCCCGGCGTCCCCGACCGGGGGCGCCGGGGCACCGTGGCCGTACCGCCCCGGGGGCGCCGGGGCGCCGCCATTGGATCCGGCCGGGAGGGGCCCGGCGCACGGATCCTTCCGGGAGGGGCCCGGCGCACGGAACCGGTGCGCCGACGGACGAAGGAACCGGCCGGTGGTCAGCCGCGCTTCATGAGGCGGCCGACGGCGGCCATCATCTCGGTGGCCATCTCGTCGGCGCGGCCCTCGGCCGCGCCCTCGCGCATGCAGTGCCGGGCGTGCCCGTCGAGCAGGCCTAGCGCGACCTTGTCCAGGGCGGCCTGGATCGCGGAGATCTGGGTGAGCACGTCGATGCAGTAGCGATCCTCGTCGACCATCTTCTCGATGCCACGGACCTGCCCCTCGACGCGGCGCAGCCGCGCGAGCAGCTGATCCTTGGTGGCGGTGTAACCCCTGGTCGGGGTGGGCGTCGGTGTGGTCATGGGGTCGAGGATACCGTACCCCTCGGGGGTATGGTACGTTCGCTCGTGACCGGGATACCCCCACCGGGTACCGGTACGTGGCACAGGCACCGGTCCGCCTCCGATTTACCCCTGGGGGGTATAGGCTGGGGGCGTCGAGAGGAGAGTTCCATGATCACCACGACGTACCAGGTGCAGGGCATGACCTGCGGGCACTGCGCCACCGCGGTCAGCACCGAGGTCGGCGCGATCCCTGGCGTCAGCGACGTCCAGGTCGACGTCGCCGCCGGTCAGGTCACCGTCACCAGCGAAGGTCCGTTGGAAACCGACACCGTGCGCTCCGCCGTCGACGAGGCCGGCTACGACCTCGTCGGCGCCTGACAGCGGGCACGGGGGAGACGAGGCACACCATGAACACGGCGACGAAGCTGAGCGGTTTCGCCCTCGGCCTCGCGGTGGTGTTCGGCGCGACGTACGGGGTCGGCCGGGTGGCCGACCCCGTGGCGCCGCCCGCCGAAGCCCCGCACGACGCCACCGGGGGGCACGGGAACGGCGGCGAGGACGGACACGGGGGCGACAACGGCGCGGCGGCGCACCTGCCCGGCGGGCTGCTCGTCTCCGACCGCGGCTACACCCTGCGCCCGGTGGACGCCCCGGCCGGGCAGTTCGCCTTCCAGGTCACCGGCCCGGACGGCCGGGCGGTGACCGCGTACGACGTGGCGCACGACAAGCGCATGCACCTGATCGTGGCCCGCCGCGACCTCTCCGGCTTCCGGCACGTGCACCCCGAGATGGCGTCGGACGGCACCTGGCGGGTCGACTCGCCGCTCGCCGGGCCCGGCGTCTGGCGGGCGTTCGCCGACTTCACCCCGACCGGGGGCGAGGCGCTGACGCTCGGCGTCGACGTGACCGTCCCCGGCGCGCTGACCGGGCGACCCCTGCCCGCCCCGGCGACCAGCACCACGGTCGACGGCTACACCGTCACGCTCGCCGGCGCCCCGGAGCCCGGCCGCACCGCCGAGCTGACCCTGACCGTGAGCCGCGCCGGCGCGCCGGTCACCGACCTGGAGCCCTACCTGGGCGCGTACGGCCACCTGGTGGCGCTGCGCCAGGGCGACCTGGCATACCTGCACGTGCACCCGCACGGCGAGCCGGGCGACGGCCGGACGCGGCCCGGCCCCGAGGTGAGCTTCTCGGCGGAGATGCCGTCGGCCGGGGCCTACCGCCTCTACCTGGACTTCAAGCACGGCGGCGTGGTGCGCACCGCCGAGTTCACCGTCGTCGCCGGCAGCCCGACCGCGCCGGGTGTACCGGCGGCGACCAGCTCCCCGACGGCGGGCACGCCCGCCGCCACGAGCTCCCCGACCGCCGGCGCCGACCACGGCGTCCCCGGTCACGGGCACGACTGACGGGAAGCATGATGACCACCAAGCCCTTGCTGACGGCACCGAACCAGATCGAGCTGGCGATCGGCGGGATGACCTGCGCCTCCTGCGCGGCCCGGATCGAGAAGAAGCTGAACCGGATGGACGGGGTGACCGCCACCGTCAACTACGCCACGGAGAAGGCCACCGTCCGGTACGCCGACGAGGTCACCCCGGATGAGTTGATCGCCACGGTGGAGAAGACCGGCTACACGGCGGCCCTGCCGCCCCCGCCCACGCCCGCCGGCGGCGAACCGGCCGCCGAGCCGGTGGACGAGCTGCGCGGCCTGCGTACCCGGCTGTGGGTCTCGGCCGTGCTCACCGTGCCGGTGATCGTGCTGGCGATGGTGCCCGCCTGGCAGTTCGACTTCTGGCAGTGGCTGTCGCTCACCCTGGCCGCCCCGGTCGTGGCCTACGGCGGGCTGCCCTTCCACCGGGCGGCCTGGATCAACCTGCGGCACGGCGCGGCGACCATGGACACCCTGGTCTCGCTCGGCACCCTGGCGGCGTTCGGCTGGTCGGTCTGGGCGCTCTTCCTCGGCACCGCCGGGACGCCGGGGATGACCCACCCGTTCAGTCTCGCCATCAACCGCTCCGACGGCGCCGGCAACATCTATCTGGAGGCGGCGGCCGGCGTGACCGTGTTCATCCTCGCCGGCCGCTACTTCGAGGCGCGGGCGAAGCGGACCGCCGGCGCGGCCCTGCGGGCCCTGCTCGAACTCGGCGCCAAGGACGTCGCCGTGCTGCGCGGCGGCACGGAGACCCGGATCCCGGTGGACCAGCTCGTGGTGGGGGACCGGTTCGTGGTGCGGCCCGGCGAGAAGATCGCCACGGACGGCGTGGTCGACGAGGGCACCTCGGCGGTCGACGCCAGCATGCTCACCGGCGAGTCCGTCCCGGTCGAGGTCGGCCCGGGCGAGCCCGTGGTCGGCGCGACCGTCAACGCGGGCGGCCGGCTGGTGGTCACCGCCACCCGCATCGGCGGTGACACCCAACTGGCCCAGATGGCCCGGCTGGTCGAGCAGGCACAGACCGGCAAGGCGGCGGTGCAGCGGCTGGCCGACCGCATCTCCGGCGTCTTCGTGCCGATCGTGATCGCCCTCGCGGTGGGCACCCTCGGCTGGTGGCTCGGCAACGGGTCGGGCGGCACCGCCGCGTTCACCGCCGCCGTGGCGGTGCTGATCATCGCCTGCCCGTGCGCCCTCGGGCTGGCCACGCCGACCGCCCTGCTGGTCGGCACCGGCCGGGGCGCGCAGCTCGGCGTCCTGATCAAGGGGCCGGAGGTGCTGGAGTCCACGAAGCAGGTGGACACGGTCGTGCTGGACAAGACCGGCACCGTCACCACCGGCCGGATGACGCTCGTGGACGTGGTCCCGGCGGCCGGCGAGGAGCGCGCGGAGCTGCTGCGGCTCGCCGGGGCACTGGAGTCGGCGTCCGAGCACCCGATCGCCCGGGCCGTCGCCGCCGGGGCGGCCGAGGCGGGCGTCCTGCCGCCGGTGACCGGTTTCGCCAACGCCGAGGGGCTCGGCGTGAGCGGGACGGTCGACGGCCGGGAGGTGCTCATCGGTCGGCCCCGGCTGCTGCGCGAGCACGGCCTCGACGTACCGGAGGAGGTCGCGCGGGCGGCGGCCACGGCGGAGGCCCAGGGGCGGACGGCGGTGCTGGCCGGCTGGGACGGCCGGGCCCGCGGGGTCCTCGCGGTGGCCGACGTGGTCCGACCGACGAGCCGGGCGGCGATCGCACAGCTGCGCGCGCTCGGCCTGACGCCGGTGCTGCTGACCGGCGACAACACCACCGTCGCCCGTGCCGTGGCCGCCGAGTTGGGCATCGACGAGGTGGTCGCCGAGGTGCTGCCGGCCGACAAGGTCGACGTCGTGCGGCGGCTCCAGGACGAGGGGCGGGTGGTGGCGATGGTGGGCGACGGGGTCAACGACGCCGCCGCGCTGGCCCAGGCCGACCTCGGCCTGGCGATGGGCACCGGCACGGACGTGGCGATCGAGGCGTCCGACCTGACCCTGGTCCGGGGTGACCTGATGGCCGCCGTGGACGCGATCCGGCTCGCCCGGCGCACCCTCGGCATCATCAAGGGCAACCTGTTCTGGGCCTTCGCCTACAACGTGGCGGCACTGCCGCTGGCCGCCGCCGGCCTGCTGAACCCGATGATCGCCGGCGCCGCGATGGCCTTCTCCTCGGTCTTCGTGGTCGCCAACAGCCTCCGGCTGCGGGGCTTCCGCCCGGTCTCCTGACCCTCCGCATTGTGCCGCCGGCCCCGTCCGTCAGGGGCCGGCGGCACCGGTCGTGGCGGGCCCGGCGGCCTGCCGGCTGGCGGCGGTGGGTGACCGGACGGTTGGACGGTGGCGGTGCGGGGTATTCGAGGGGCGTACCGGCACCGCCAATCCGGAGGTTGACATGGGTTTCGAGGACAAGATCAACAACACGACCGAGGACGCGGCCGGCAAGCTGAAGGAAGGCGCCGGCCGGGCCACCGACAACGAGCGGCTCGAGGCCGAGGGGCGCAACGACCAGGCCAGCGCCAAGCTCAAGCAGGCCGGCGAGAAGATCAAGGACGCCTTCAAGAGCTGACCCGCGTACGCGCCCTCCGCCGGACCGGTCTCCAACCGAGCCGGCGGAGGGCGTACTGGCGCGTCCGGCGGACGTTTCCCCCGGCAGGCGCCACTCGTTGGCAGGTCGACGTCCCGCCGCCCGGCGCCGGCCGCACCCGTGCCGTCAGCCCCGGGAAGGCCGAGACCCCGAACGGGAGGTCCCGTGTCCCGATCCGTCGTCTACGCGCGCCGCGCCGCCGCCACGGTGGCGCTCGGGGTGCTGGCCGTGGGATGCCAGGACACCGCGCGGGAGGAGGCCGCCCGGCCCGGCGCGGCCCCGCCGAGCCCGACGGCCCTGGCGAGCGCCGCCCCGAGCCCTTCCCCGGTCGCCACGACCGCCGCCAACACCGTCGAGGTCTGCCGCGAGGTCGACAAGCTCATCCTCGCCGGCAGCCGGCGGATCGCCACCGACTCGGCGGCCTCGGTCACCCGCGACCTGACCGGTGAGCAGGTCGCCGACCAGCTCCGGCGCAACCTGGCGGGGCTGGCGGACGACGTACGCGCGCAGGCCCGCCGCGCCGCCGACCCGGAGATCCGCGCCCTGATCCAGGAGACCGCCGACCGGATCGACGCCGGTTCCCGGGCGTCCCGGCCGGCCGCCTGGATGGACTCCACCTTCACCGCGATCCCACCGAAGCTGACCCGCGAGTGCCGCGCCTGAAGCCGACGGGCACGTCGCTCGGCGTCGTCGCCGCCTGACCCGGGACTCCGGCCGACATGCACCCCCGTGCCGCACGCCGGCCGGCGTCCGTCAACGCGGCTCGCGCAGCCGCCGGGACTCGTCGGTCCCCGTCAGCCGGGCGGCCCGCAACAACAGGTAGCGCTGCTCCGGCAGGCTCGTCGTCCCCCGTGCCGCAGCCAGGTACGCCGCCCGCGCCCGCTCCGGTTCGCCGGCCAGCTCCAGCAGGTGGGCGCGGACGGCGGCGAGCCGATGGTGCCCGGCCGTGCGGTCGTCGTCGTCGAGCGGGGCGAGCAGGGCCAGGCCGGCGCGGGGACCGTCCACCATGGCCACCGCGACGGCCTGGTTCAGGGTGACCATCGGGCTCGGGGCGGTCCGGGCGAGCAGCCGGTAGAGCGCCAGGATCTGTCGCCAGTCGGTGCGCCCGGCGGACGGGGCCTCGGCGTGCACGGCCGCGATCGCCGCCTGGAGCTGGTACGGGCCGGGCGGTGACCAGGTCAACGCCTCGGTGACCAGCGCGGTCCCCTCGCCGATGGCCTCGTGGTCCCAGCGGTCGCGGTCCTGCTCGGCGAGCGGGACCAGCTCCCCGGCGGGCCCGGTGCGGGCGGCCCGGTGCGCGTCGGTGAGCAGCATCAACGCCAGCAGCCCGGTCACCTCGCCGTCGCCCGGGAGCAGCCGGTGCACCAGCCGGGCCAGCCGGATCGCCTCGGTGGTCAGGTCGGCCCGGTGCAGGTCCGGCCCGCTCGACGCCGTGTACCCCTCGTTGAAGATCAGGTAGAGCACCTGGAGCACAGCCCGCAGCCGCTCGTCCCGCTCCCCGGGAGCGGGCATCGTGAACCGCGCCCCGGCGGCCTCGATCCGCTGCTTGGCCCGGCGGATGCGCTGGCTCATCGTCGCCTCGGGCACGAGGTACGCCCTCGCGATCTGCGCGGTGGTGAGGCCGCCGACCGCCCGTAGCGTCAGCGCGACTTGAGCCGACCGGGCCAGCGCCGGATGGCAGCAGAGGAACAGCAGGGCCAGCGTGTCGTCCCCCGCCGGTGGCTGTTCGTCGGCGGCCGGCGCGACCGTCGCGTACGCCGGCTCGCGGGCGGCCAGCGCGGCCTCCCGGTTGCGCCGGGCGCGCTCGCTGCGCCACTCGTCGGTCAGCCGGCGCGTGGCGACGGTGAGCAACCAGGCCCGGGGGTTGTCCGGCACGCCCTGTCGCGGCCACTGCACGGCGGCGGCGAGCAGCGCCTCCTGCACGGCGTCCTCGGCGGCGTCGAACTGGCCGTGCCGGCGGACGAGCAGGCCGAGGACCTGCGGCGCCAGGTCGCGCAGCAGGTCCTCCAGGTGGCCTCCGCTCACATTTCCGTCCCGGCCTCGTCCATGATCGCCCGCACCTCCAGCACGCCGAAGCCCCGCCGCACGTCCGGCCAGCTGGCGGCGATCTCGGTGGCCCGCTCGGGGCTGTCGCAGTCGACCATCAGGTAGCCGGCGAACTGTTCCTTGCTCTCCATGTACGGCCCGTCGGTCACCTCCGGCCGGTCACCGGCCAGCCGGACCGTACGCGCCTGCGACGGGTCGGCCAGGGCCTGGCCGCCGAGGAACTCGCCCGACTCGGTCAGTTCCCGCATGAGCTCGTCGACCTCGCCGAAGAGCGCGCTGCGCTCCTGCTCCGACAACCCGTCGACGAATCCCGGGCGGTTCCAGATCAGCAGCATGTACTTCATCGGGTGCTCCTCGTTCCGTCGGGTCGCGCCCATGGTGGCGCGTCTCCGGTGAGGGGTCGGAGCCGACTCGCCGGTTCCGACAGCCGGCGGTACGGAATCTCAGCGCCGGCCGCGTACCTGGCGCTTCGGGGCGGGGCCGGCGCCGAGCGAGGCGCGGTCGGCGGCGGAGGTGCCCGACGACCAGCCCTCGGCGTCGCGCACCGTGAGCCGCCCCCGGACGACGCCGGGGAAGAGCGTGTCGAGGCGTTCGCGTACCGCCTCGGCGCGGGTGGCGAGCACCGGCAGCAGCCGTTCCGGCCCGGCCTGCGCCGTCGCCTCCCGGTCGGCCGCGTCCGTGGCGGCCCGCAGCCGCTCGCCGATTCGCAGCGCGAAGGCGTTGAGGAAGGACTCGTCGTAGTCCCGGGTGCGCCGGCCGGTGCTCCTGGCCCGCCGTTCCCCCCGACCGCGCAGCATCGCGGTGGTGGCCTGCACCAGCAGCGAGGTGTAGAGCAGCTCGACCGCCTCCAGGTCGGCCGGCCAGCCCAGCACCGTGGTGAAGCCGAGGTCGTCGGACCAGACGGCCTCGCAGCGGTTCGCCGCCGCCACCTCCTGCGCCAGCAGCGCCTTCGCGCCCGCGTACGGGGGCTCGGTGCCGAGGCGCATCCCGCCGGGCCGGTCGGCGGGCTCGGCGACGCCCGCCAGCAGCGCCTGGTCGATGCTGTGCCGGGCGATCAGCTCCTGGGCCTTGCCGGTCAGCGCCTCCGCCTCGGCCGGGTAGGTGGTCGACTCCGCCTTGGCCAGCAGCGCCCGCACCCGGTCGAGCATCCGGGAGCCGCTGCTCGACCCGCCGCGCGCGACGGCCGTACCGGGCGCGCCGGGCGGCGGGCGCAGCACGGCGATCGGCGGGAGCCCCTCGATCAGGGCCAGCGCGTCGACCGCCGCCCGCAGCGCGGTGAACCGGTCGCACCCGACGCGGGTGGACCAGGCGGCCAGGTGGCCCTCGTCGGCGTCCCACCACACCCCGGCGCCCAGGTCGCGCAGTTGGTCGTCCCACCACGGCGGCACCGGGTCGGCCAGCTCGCGGCGCTGCGCGGCGAGCGCGTCGGTGACCAGCCCGGCCGCCCGGGGGTCGAGTCGGCGGGCGGCGAGCCGGCCGAGGTCCACCGGCTGCCAGCCTCGCTCGGCCAGCCGCCCCACGCCCCGCGCCAGGCGGCGCAGGAGCGCGGCGTCCACCGCCGCCGCGCCGTCCGCGGCGCCCGTCCCGATCATCAGCCGGTCCAGCTGCCGCTCCGCGAGGCGTACGTCGGTGCCGCGTACCGCCGCGAGCGCGTCGTTGACCAGTTCCTCGGCGTCCGGCACGGCCGTGTCCTCCTGGGGTCTGCTTCTTCCGCGCCGGGAAACGATCGTCGCCCGCCCGCCGAAGGTACCGCCGGGCCCGCGCGCCGTCCGCCGGTCGTGACCCGTGCCACCGGAAGACCGCGGCACTGTCGTCCCGTCGGGGGGGAACTTCCGCATGGTTCGGCCGGTCCCGGGTAGTTCGGGGGTGGCGAGCGATGCGAGGTGGTGGGATGGCGGGATCGTGGTTGCCGGGCGACGGCTCCGGCGCACCTGATCTTCGCCGGTCGGTCCTCGCCGCCGCGGTGATCGGGGTGGCGGTGATGGCCGCCGTCGACGAGATCGTCTTCCACCAGATCCTCGGCTGGCACCACTTCTACGACCGGTCCACCCTCTCCGTCGGGCTGCTCTCCGACGGGCTGCTGCACTCGGCCGAGCTGCTCGCCCTGGTCGGCGGCTTCTTCTGGTTCGCCGACCTGCGCCGCCGGGGCGCCCTGGTGCCCCGGGCCGCCTGGGGCGGGTTCCTGCTCGGCGCGGGGGCGTTCCAGCTCTTCGACGGGATCGTCGACCACAAGGTGCTGCGGCTGCACCAGATCCGCTACGGGGTGCACCTGCTCCCGTACGACGTGGTGTGGAACGTGGCGGCGGTGGCGCTGCTGCTGCTCGGCGCGTGGGTGACCTGGCGGGTGCGGTCCCGCTCCGACCGCGACGCCCGGTGACGGCGCTCGCGCACACCGGTGGCGCCGCGGGGCCGTCGCCGCTGCCGCTCGCGGCGGTCGCGTTGCTCGCCGCCGGCTACCTGCTGGCCGTGTCCCGGGACCGGCACGGCTGGCGTCGCCGGCGTACGGTCGCCTGGCTGGCCGGCTGCGCGGTGCTCGCGGTCGCCCTCGGCCCGCTGGCGGGCGGGCCCGGCGACCCGCGCGTGCACATGGCGCAGCACCTGCTGCTGGGCATGGTCGCGCCGCTCGCGCTGGCCCTCGGCGCGCCGGCGACCCTGCTGCTGCGGGTCGTGCCGCCGGCGGCCGGCCGCCGGGTGGGCCGGTTCCTGCGGGCCCGGCCGGTGCACGTGCTCGCCCATCCGGTGACGGCGGCGCTGCTCACCACCGGCGGGCTGGCGCTGGTGCTGCTCACGCCGCTGTACGCGGCGGCCGAGCGGAATCCCGTGCTGCACCACGCCCTGCACGTGCACTACGTGGCCGCCGGCTACCTGTTCGCCTGGTCGGTGGCCGGCCCGGACCCGGCGCCGCGCCGGCCGGGCCCGGCGGTGCGGGTTGGCGCTCTGCTCGCGGCGGGGGCCGGGCACGCCGTGCTGGCGAAGTACCTCTACGCGCACGCCGCCACCCTGCCGCCCGGGCTGCCCGAGCGGGACGTCGACGCGCTGCGCGCGGCGGCCCGGTTGATGTACTACGGCGGCGACGTCGCCGAACTGCTGCTCGCCACCGCCCTCTTCGCGGCCTGGTACCGCCGGCGCCGGCCCCGCCGACCGGCACCCTCCGCCGGCGCGGGCCCGCCCGGCGGCGAGGCCGTCCCGGTCAGCCGGTGTACGCCTTCCCGGCCGTCAGCCGGAGCGTGAACCCGGTGTCGTCGCGCTGCCAGGTGACGTGGTTGCAGGACTGGTAGGTGATCCAGAGGCCGAGCCCGCCGGGGGCGTCGTCGGACACGGGGAGCAGCCCGCAGAACGGGTCACCCGGCCCGTCGCCGCCGTCGTTGACCGTCGCCACGATGCGGTCGTCGCCGGCCCAGACGCGCAGTCGGACCGGCGGCCTGCCGTGGCGCAGCGCGTTGGTGACGATCTCGCTCACCGCGACGACCAGATCCTCCACGTCGTCGACCGGCACCTGGCCCTGGTCGACCTTGTGCACGGCGGCGCGCGCCTCGGCCGCCGTCGGGTCCGTCAGCTCCACGGCCGGCGGCTGGGCCTGGAGGGGGTCGGGCACGACCCGGCGGCTCTGCCGCAGGTATTCCCTCGGCGGCGTCCAGGTCGGGCTGGGCACGTGCCGCCCGTCGGGGGTGGCGAACCGGGGGTGCGTCCGGGCCACGTCCGCCAGCACCTCCGGCGGCGTGATCCGGTTGTCGTACGCGCACATGCTCCACAGCGGGAAGTCGTCGTACGCGTGGTTTATCGCCGACTCGTAGCGGGCCCACCAGTCCCAGGTCGCGCCGAACGAGACCGAGGGCACCTCACCGATGATCCGGATCTGCCCGGCGCCGGCGGCCACCTGCGCGGCGAGGAGCTGGCGGTAGGAGCGGATGGCGGCGGCGGGCCGGGCGTAGACGTCGCCGCCGGGCAGGAACTCGACCCCGGAACCGGCCGGCAGCGCCGAGCGGACCAGCCCGCCGGTGCGCTCGCCCAGGGCCACGAAGGTCGGCTCGCCCGCCTCGACGCCGCCGAGCAGGAACGGCACCGCCACGGCGAGCAGCTCGTCGTCGGAGTCGTAGCGCACGGCCTCGTGGTAGTAGCCGTGATGCTGGGCGGCCGCACCCGTCCTCATGGCGTGACCTCCACCCGCACGCCGGGCAGGTCCAGCAGCTCCACCAGGCGGGCCGCGGCCGTGCGGGGGGTGCGCAGCACGGCGGTCGCGCCGCGGCGGTGCGCGTACTCGGCCAGGTGGGTCAGGGCGCGGTGGTCGACGAAACGCAGGTCGGCCGCCGACAGCACCAGCTCGCCGTCGGTGGGCCGCAGGTCGGCGCGGTCCAGGGCGGTGCGGAACAGGTCGTGGTTCGACATGTCCAGCTCGCCGGCGAGCGCGGCGTGCCCGTCGGCGGGCGCCACGGCGTACAACCGGAACAGCAGGTCCTCGACGTTGGTCTGCGGGTGCATGCAGGCCAACTCGGTGACCGCCCGGTCGCCCAGCTTCAGCCGATGGTAGGCGCACATGGCCTTGAACGGCCGGGTGCGCATGTAGCGGTCGATCTGGTGCTCGTAGCGGGTGAAGACGTCGAGCTGGGCCGGGGTGCGGACCAGTTCGGTGGCCTCCGCGACCACGCGCAGGCCGGTGTGGCCGGCGGCCAGCGCCTCGTCCGTGGCGGCCGCGTAGGCGGCGACCTGCGTCGCCGGGTCGACGACCTGGTCGGGCGAGTAGGTGGAGACGAGGGCGACCACCTCGGCGGCGCCCCGGCGCACCGCGTCGGTGAAACTCGGCAGCGCGTGCAGCCGCTCGGCCACCAGGTCCGAGGGGCGTGGTGTCACGTACCAGAAGCGCTCCCCGGCCGCGAGGGCCGCGGCGAGGTGGCGCTCCGCCTGGTCGGCAAGGGATTCCAGGTCGTCGTAGGACCAGCAGATGTGACTGCCCGGCGCGGTCCGCCGTTCGCTGCTGATCATGCTGGTCGCCTCACGCTGACCAGTGTAGGCCGCCCCGGAACGGGCGCCGGGTCCGCGACCTGCCCGGGACGCCGGGGACGGGAGCTTCGACCGGTTCGTCGCCCGGGGCGGGCGTACCGGCCGGCCGTTCCGCCCCGGGGTCTGCGCCGCCGCGCCGCGACCGGGTGGCCGCCGACATCACCCGCTCGGTCGGGCAGACCGTGCCCCCGGTCAGGCGTTCCGCGCGCCACTGAGGCGCTCGGTGCGGGGGAAGGACGCCCAGATGTTCTTGGTGGTGCCGGTGGCGTACCAGCCGACGTCGAGGGAGAGGGCGCGGGCCAGCTCCAGGCCGCGCCCGCCGTCGCCGACGGGCCGGGCCTCGGCGAGCTGCGGCAGGGACCCCAGGTCGTGGTCGGCGACGTCGAGGATGAGGTAGTCGTCGGTCGCGAGCAGCCGGACGATGGTCGGCGGGATCCCGTGGCGCAGGGCGTTCGTCGCCAGCTCCGTGGCGATCAGCGCGACGAGCTCGGGGACCTCCGCCAGGGCCTCGCCCTCACCGAGCACGTCGCCGGTCAGTTCCTCGTGCAGGGACGCCCGCAGGGCACGCAGGTCCACCGGCTCCTGCAACGTCCACCGCCGCAGCTCAACGGCCTGCGCCGGGGGTGTGGAACTGCTCAGCTGGCCCATGGTTCCGTTCTACCCGATCTCCGGCCGGCTCACTCCAGGGCTCATCGGTCGGCGCACCGGATCGTGGGTGCCCCGGGGCACCCCCGGACGGCAGCGACGCACCCGCTCGGCGGCCATCCGTCCGCCCACCGCCAACCCGTGCCGCTCCACCGCCGTCAATCCGTACGCCCCGCAGGTCGGCGTGAAGCGGCACCGTCCGGCCAGTGCGGCGACAGCCACCGGCGGTAGCCCCGGATCGCCGCCACCCCCGCCCGGTCCAGCACCGGCGCCCGGGTCGCCGCCGCCGTCGCCGCGCCGAGCGTCAGCAGGGTCGAGAACAGCCCCAGGTCGCAGCAGTCGCAGCAGCCGTCGGGGTTCTTCGACTTCGACATGAGCCGTTGCTGCCGGCGGTTCTCGCGGGCCGTCTCCCGGAGGCGTCTGAACATCACGGTCCGATCATCGGCCAACGCGACGACCGACGCGCTACCGGTACGGCCGGTGGCCGCATGCCGGGCGACGGTCGCGGGTAGTGCACAGGCAATGACCGAGAGGAGAACGCCGTGCCCAGCACCACGATGCCGATGCTCGAGACGTACCCGAAGTCGATCAACCTGGACCGGGCCAAGCTGGCCGCCGTCGTCGAGGCGCTCAACACCTGCGCCCAGGCGTGCACCGCCTGCGCCGACGCCTGCCTGAGCGAGGACATGGTCGCCGAGCTGACGAAGTGCGTACGGACGAACCTGGACTGCGCGGACATCTGCACGACGACCGCCCGGGTGCTGTCCCGGCACACCGGCTACGACGCCAACATCACCCGCGCGCTGCTGGAGGCGTGCGCCACCGCCTGCAAGTCCTGCGGCGACGAGTGCGCCGGCCACGCGGGCATGCACGAGCACTGCCGGATCTGCGCCGAGGCCTGCCGCGCGTGCGAGCGGGCCTGCCGGGACCTGCTCGCCACCATGAGCTGACCGTCCCCGCACGACACGGCGCCGGCGTCCCGCATGGGTGCCGGCGCCGTGTCGATCCGCCGGCGGATACCCGGTGGGGGTATGTATGGTGGTCGTGAGGAGGCGCAGATGCCCCACGAGACGCACCACCACGACGGCCACCCGCCCCGCGCGACGGGTGCCTCCGACACGCACGCCGGCCAGCACGCTCCGGGCGCGGGCGGGCACGCCGGGCACGACAAGCACGCCGGGCACGACCCGGAGATGTTCCGCCGGAAGTTCTGGCTGAGCCTGGCGCTGACGGTGCCGATCGTGCTGACCAGCGACATGGTGATGGACTGGTTCGGCTACCGGCTGGAGTTCCCGGGCGTGGCCTGGGTCGGCCCCGTCCTCGGCACCGTCGTCTTCCTCTACGGCGGCTGGCCGTTCCTGGTCGGGGCCGTGCGGGAGGTGCGCGACCGGGCGCCCGGCATGATGCTGCTCATCGCGATGGCCATCACGGTGGCGTACGTCGCCTCGGCGGCCACCGCGCTCGGCGTCTTCGACCTGGACTTCTGGTGGGAACTCGCCGCCCTGGTCACGATCATGCTGCTCGGGCACTGGCAGGAGATGAAGGCCATCGGGAAGGCGCAGGGCGCGCTGTCCGCCCTGGCGGCGCTGCTGCCCGACGACGCCGAGCGGGTGGCGGCGGACGGCGGGGTCGAGCGGGTGTCCGTGGCGGACCTGCGGGTCGACGACCTGGTGCTGGTCCGCCCCGGCGCGCGGGTGCCGGCCGACGGCCGGATCGTCGAGGGCGGCGCCGAGCTGGACGAGTCCATGGTGACCGGCGAGTCGCGGCCGATCTCCCGGGGCGTCGGGGACCGGGTGGTCGCCGGCACGGTGGCCACCGACGCGGCGATCCGGGTACGCGTCGAGGCGGTCGGCGAGGACACCGCGCTGGCCGGCATCCAACGCCTGGTGGCGCAGGCCCAGCAGTCCAGCGGTCGCGCGCAGGTGCTCGCCGACCGCTTCGCCGCCTGGCTGTTCTACGTCGCGACAGTGGTGGCCCTGGCGACCCTGGTGACCTGGGCGGTGCTCGGCGACCTCGGCGCGGCCGTGGTGCGTACCGTCACCGTGCTGGTGATCGCCTGCCCGCACGCGCTGGGCCTGGCCATCCCGCTGGTGATCGCGCTCTCGACCGCCGTGGCGGCCAGGGGCGGGATCCTGGTCAAGGACCGGCTGGCGCTGGAGCGGATGCGCACGGTCGACGCGGTGCTGTTCGACAAGACCGGCACCCTGACCCGGGGCGAGCACGTGGTGTCGGGGGTGGCGGCCACGCGGGGCGGCAGCGAGGACGAGGTGCTCGCCCTGGCGGCGGCGGTGGAGGCGGACAGCGAGCATCCGCTGGCCCGGGCCATCGTGACCGCCGGGGCCGGGCGCGGCGTGGCCCGGCGGGCGACGGGGTTCCGCTCGTTGACCGGGCGCGGCGTCCGCGCCGAGGTCGACGGCACGGCGTACGCCGTCGGGGGTCCCGCCCTGCTGCGCGAGCTGGGCGCGCGGACGCCGGACGACCTGGCCGACCGGCAGGCGGACTGGTCGCGCCGGGGCGCGGCGGTGCTGCACCTGCTGCGCCTCGACGGCGACACGGCCACCGTTCTCGGCGCCCTGGCGCTGGAGGACCAGGTCCGCCCCGAGGCCCGCGAGGCGATCGCGGAGCTGCGGGAGCAGGGCGTCGGCAAGATCGTCATGATCACCGGGGACGCCCGGCCGGTCGCCGAGGCGGTCGCCGCCGACCTCGGTTTCCGTCCCGGCGTCGACGAGGTCTTCGCCGAGGTGCTGCCCGCCGACAAGGACGACGCCGTGGCCGACCTGCAACGGCGCGGGCTGCGGGTGGCGATGGTCGGCGACGGGGTGAACGACGCCCCCGCCCTGGCCCGGGCCGACGTGGGCATCGCCATCGGCGCCGGCACCGACGTGGCGATCGAGTCCGCCGGGGTGGTGCTCGCCTCGTCCGACCCGCGGGGCGTCACCGGCGTGATCCGGCTGTCCCGGGCCTCGTACCGCAAGATGCTCCAGAACCTGGGCTGGGCGGCCGGCTACAACGTCGTCGCCCTCCCGCTGGCGGCGGGCGTGCTGGCGTGGGCCGGGGTGACGCTCAGCCCGGCGGTCGGCGCGGTCCTGATGTCCGCCTCGACGATCGTGGTGGCGCTCAACGCCCAACTGCTGCGCCGCGTACGCCTGCGCCCTCGGGAGGGGTGAGCGGCGACTCCACCGACCAATCCGATTGTCTTGACAAGAAAAGTTGTCGGTGGGACGCTGTGCCCATGTTCGACATCGCAGTGATCGAGGACCCGGCGGCGGCCGAGGCGTCGCTGGACCCGATGCGGGCCCGGCTGCTGGCCGCGCTCGCCGAGCCGGCCTCGGCGACGATGCTCGCCGCCCGCGTCGGCCTGCCCCGGCAGAAGGTCAACTACCACCTCCGGGCGTTGGAGCAGCACGGCCTGGTCGAGCTGGTGGAGGAGCGCCGCAAGGGCAACGTGACCGAGCGGGTCATGCGGGCCACCGCGGCGTCGTACGTGATCTCGCCCGCCGCCCTCGCCGCCGTCCGGCCCGACCCGGCGCAGTCGCCGGACCGGCTGTCGGCGCGGTGGCTGCTGGCGCTGGCCGCCCGCCTGGTGCAGGACGTCGGCGCGCTCGTCACCGGCGCGGAGCGGGCGAAGCAGCGGGTGGCGACGTTCGCGGTCGACGGCACCGTCCGGTTCGCCTCGGCGGCCGACCGGGCGGCCTTCGCCGAGGAACTGGCGGCCACCGTCACCGCCCTGGTCGGCAGGTACCACGACGAGCACGCCCCCGGCGGGCGCGAACACCGGGTGGTGGTCGCCCTGCACCCCAGCGCCGACCCCGACGACAGAACCGCGAACGAGGAGCACTGACATGGGACACCACTTCGAGCTGCGCAAGGACGTCGAGCTGGCCGCCACGCCCGAGCAGGTGTGGGAGGCCATCGCCACCGGTCCGGGCATCGACTCCTGGTTCATGGGCCGCACCGAGGTCGAGCCGGGCGAGGGCGGCCGGACCCGCCTGACGATGGCCGGCCACGTCGAGGAGTCGACGATCACCGCCTGGGAGCCCGGCAAGCGGCTCGCCGACCGCACCGAACCGGCCCCGGACGGCACGTTCATGGCCATGGAATACCTGATCGAGGGCCGCGAGCGGGGCAGCACGACCCTGCGGCTCGTCCAGAGCGGCGTCCTCGGGGACGACTGGGAGACCGAGTACGAGGCCATGGGGATCGGCTGGGACATGTACCTCGGGACGCTGGCCGCGTACCTCGCCCACTTCCCCGGCCGGACCGCGACCCCGGTCTCGGCCTTCCGCCCGGGCGTCGGCGGCGCGGACCGGGTGTGGCCGGCCGTGGCCGACGCCCTCGGCGTGGCCGGTCCGCTCGCCGAGGGGCAGCGGGTCCGGTGCACCGTCGCCGGGCTGCCGCCGGTCGAGGGCGTCGTCGACCTGGCCGGCCTGCCGACCTACGTCGGTGTCCGCACCGCCGACGCGCTCTACCGGTTCCTGTACTCCGGTGCCGAGCGCGGCGACGCCCTGGTCCTCGGCCACCACGTCTTCGCTCCCGGGCAGGACCCGGCCCCGGCCGAGCGGGCCTGGCAGGACTGGCTGGCCGCCCTGCCCGTCGGCTGACCGACGACGAGAACGCCCGGCGGACGGCCCGGCCGGGCGTCCGGTGAACGGGGGCCGATCCGGACGCCCGGCAGGCTGTGCCCGGTGGGAGCCGGGCCGGCCCCTGCCGGGCGTCCGGGTGTGGTCGGGGCGTGCGGACGAGGCGCCGGAGCCGTCCCGCTGCCGGTGCCGGTGCGCCTCGATTACGAGATCACCCGCGCCGGGCCGTACTCTGCGGCTGACCGTCGCGCTCCGACGTGGACGGGGTGTGGCCTGGGCTACATGGCCGCCCGGCGCTTGTTGCACGAGATTGGCAATTGCGGAATGCTGGCGTTAGTGGCCGGCTGCCCGGGCGCGATGATCCAGACCATCGCCGCGGCGTCCGCCCGCTCGTGACCGTGGACCACTGCGGACACGTCGGCCAAGATCAGGACGCCGGCCCGGGTACGACGCCGGGCGGTCGTGCGGAGAAACAGACCCGGGGGCATGTGATGGGTACGCCTGTGTCCAAGCGCGTGGCGGCGGTGGCCGTCGCCGGTGTCCTCGCCGTGGCCGGCTGTTCCTCGCCAACGACCACGTCGACGGGCGCGGCCGTCGCCGGCACGCTCGTCGTGGCGACGGCGGGTGAGCCGGACGCGTTGAACCCGGTGCTCAACTACGGCGTCGACGGCGGCTCCCTGATCTTCGACGGGCTGGTCGCCCGCGACGCCCGCAACGAGCTGGTGCCGGCGCTGGCCCGGGAGCTGCCGACTGTCTCGCCCGACGGCAGGACTGTCACCGCGAAGCTGCGCGACGGCGTGCTGTTCCACGACGGCAGCCCGTTCACCGCCCAGGACGTGGTCTTCACCTACCAGGCGGTGCTGGACCCGACTGTCGACTCCACGCTCCGCTCCGACCTGGACATGCTCGCCTCGGTCACCGCGCCCGACCCGTCGACCGTGGTGTTCACCCTGAAGTACGCCTACGCGCCCTTCGCGCAGCGGCTGGCCCTCGGGATCGTGCCGGCCAAGGCGCTCACCGGGCAGGACATCAACAAGGCCGAGTTCAACCGCAAGCCGGTGGGCACCGGCCCGTACCGCGTGACGTCGTGGACCCCGGGCGACCGGCTCGTGCTCGCGGCCAACGAGAGCTGGTGGGGCGGCAGGCCCGCCAACGGCGGCGTGGTGGTGGCGTTCGTCGCCGACGACAACGTGCGCGCGCAGCGGATGCGGGCGGGGGAGTTCGACGCGGCGGAGCTGGCGCCGAAGCTGACCACCGGCTTCGACGGGCAGGCCGGCTACCGGGTGGAGCGGGTGCCCACCGCCGACTACCGGGGCGTGATGCTGCCGATGGGCAACCCGGTCACCGCCGACCTCGCGGTGCGGCGGGCACTGAACGCGGCGGTGGACCGCGCGGCGATGGTCACCGGGCTGCTCGGCGGTGCCGGCGAGCCCGCGTTCGGGCCGGTCCCGCCGACGTCGGAGTTCGCCGAGCCGTCGATCGTGGGCAGGCCCGCCGCCGACCCGGCCGCCGCGACCGCCGCCCTCGACGCCGCCGGCTGGAAGCCGGGCCCGGACGGGATCCGCGCCAAGGACGGCCGGCAGGCGGCGTTCGCGCTCATGTACCCGGCCACGGACAGCCTCCGCAAGGAACTCGCCCTCGCGGTGACCGCCGACGCGAAGAAGGTCGGCATCAAGATCACCCCCGAGGGGCTGACCTGGGACGCGATCACCCCCCGGATGGGCAGCGACGCGCTCATGATGGGCTACGGCACCCCGTACGACCCGGACTTCGTCTCCTACAAGCTGTTCGGCTCCGCCTTCGCCGGCCAGGGCTTCTTCAACCCCGGCTCCTACCGGTCGCCCGTGGTGGACAAGGCGTTGCAGGACGGCCGCGCCAACGCCGACCCGGCCGCCCGCAAGGCCGCGTACGCCACGTTCCAGAAGCAACTCGCCACCGACATGCCGTGGGTGTTCCTCACCTACCTCCAGCACACCTACGTGGTGAAGGACTCGGTCGCCGGGGTGACCCCCCGGGTGGAGCCGCACGAGCACGACGTCGCCAACAGCCTCTGGTGGAACATCCACACCTGGACGAAGAAGTCGTGACGACGCCCGCCCCGACAGCGAAGACCCCCGCCCCGACCGCCGCGCCACCCCCGGCGAGGACCACCGCCCGGCGCCGGCCGCGGCGGCTGGCGGGAGCCGGCAAGGTGGTCCGCCGGCGGCTGCTGGTGGCCGTACCCATCCTCGCCGCCACCAGCGTCGGCATGTTCGCCCTCGGCGCGGCCTCGCCCATCGACCCCGCCCAGCAGTACGCGGGCGCGGCGGCGTTCACCGCCACCGAGGAGAACCTGGCGCAGATCCGCGCCAACTGGGGCGTCGACGACCCGCTGCCGGTGCAGTACCTGCGCTGGGTCGGCAACCTGCTCCAGGGCGACCTGGGCTGGTCCACCAGCCGCCACGAACCGGTCACCTCCGTGCTCGCCGCCCGCGCCGGCTGGACCCTGCTGCTCGTCGGCGCCGCCCTCGCCCTCGTCCTCGTGGCGAGCCTGCTGCTGGGCACGCTGGCCGCGTACCGGCGGGGCGGCTGGTTCGACCGGGCGCTGCGCGCCACCGCGTACGCCGTGCAGTCGATGCCGGTGTTCTGGATCGGGCTGGCCGCGATCGCCCTCTTCGCCCTCACCCTCGGCTGGCTGCCGGCGGGCGGGCTCACCGACATCACCGCCACCGGCACCGACCCCGCCGACGTGGCCCGGCACCTGATCCTGCCGGTGGGCGTGCTGGCGATCGCCCAGACGCCGTGGTTCGTGCTGTTCATCCGGGACGCCGTCGCCGACAGCCTCCGCGACGACCACGTCCTCGCCGCCCGGGCCCGGGGCCTGCCCGGCCGCACCGTCCTGTTCGGCCACGCCCTGCGCACCGCCCTGCTGCCGTTCCTCACCCTCGTCGGCACCCACCTGCCCGAGCTGATCGGCGGGGCCGTGCTGGTGGAGACCGTGTTCTCCCTGCCCGGCCTCGGCGCGGTGACCGTACAGGCCGCGCTGGGCAGCGACTTCCCGCTGCTGGCCGCCACGACCCTGGCCACCACCGTCGTGGTGCTGGCCGCGAACCTGGGCACCGACCTCGCCTACGCCGCCGCCGATCCCCGGGTACGCCTCGATGACTGACCTCGCCCTGCCCGCCCGGGTCCGGCGGCCGAAGCCGCGTACGGGCCGGGTCGGTGCCGCGCTCGCCTGGGCCGTGCTCGTCGGCGCGGGCCTGGCCTGCCTCCTCGCCCCCGTCCTCTGGCCGCTCGACGAGAGCGCGGTGGACCTGGCCCGTACCCGGCTGGCGCCCTCCTGGGCGGACCCGGCCGGCACCGACGACCTGGGCCGCGACGTGGCCCACCGCAGCCTCTACGGCCTGCGGGTCTCGCTGCTCGTCGGCGCGGTCGCCGCGCTCGTCGCCACCGTGATCGGCGGCCTCGTCGGCGCGGTGGCCGGCACCCTCGGCGGCTGGGTCGACCGCGTGCTCATGCGGGTGGTCGACACCATCGCGGCGCTGCCGCACCTGCTGCTGGGCATCTTCATCGTCGCGATGCTGCGCCCGAGCCTCGGCGCGGTGATCCTGTCGATCGGGCTGACGCACTGGCTCTCCACCGCCCGCATCGTCCGGTCGGAGCTGCTCAGCCTGCGCACCCGGCCGTTCATCGACGCCGCGATCTCCGGCGGCGCGAGCCGCACCCGGGTGATCACCCGGCACCTGCTCCCGCACGTGCTGCCCCGGTTGGCGCTGGCCACCACGCTGATGGTGCCGCACGCCGTCTGGCACGAGACCGCGCTGTCCTTCCTCGGCCTGGGCCTGCCCCCGCACCTGGCCTCGATCGGCAACATGATCAACGACGGGCAGCGGTCCCTGCTCACCGGCGCCTGGTGGGCCAGCATCGTGCCCGGCCTGCTCCTCGTTGTCGTCACGCTGGCCCTGGCCGCCCTCACCGGCCGGTGGCGCGACCGCCTCGACCCGCGCGTACGAGCGGAGCTGCACCTGTGACCACCACCCGCGAGCCCACCGCCACCGCCACCGCCACCGCCGCCGCCACGGGTGATGCCGCCGCCCCCGCCGGTACCGCCGCCGACGGTCGGCCGGGCCTGTTGGAGGTCGACGGGCTGATTGTCCGCTTCCAGCTCCGCGACGCCGTCGTGCAGGCCGTCACCGACCTGCACCTGACCATCCACCCGGGCGAACTCCTGGCGGTGGTCGGGGAGTCCGGCTGCGGCAAGTCGGTGCTCGCGCACGCCCTGCTCGGCCTGCTCCCCGGTAACGCCACCGTCACGGGTCACGCCCGCCTGCGCCCGCCCACCGGGGCGCAGGTCGACCTGGTGAACTCCTCGGAGCGGCACCTCGCCCGCGCCGTACGCGGCCGCGCGGTCGGGCTGGTCCCGCAGAGCCCCGCCACCGCCCTGACTCCCGTACGGACGGGCCGGCGGCTGCTCGAGGAGACCCTGCGCGCCCACGGGCGCACCCGGCGCGAGGCGCCCGCGGCGGCCGAGCGGGTCGCCGACGACGTCGGGCTCGACCCCGCCGACCTCGACCGCTATCCCCACGAGCTCTCCGGCGGCATGGCCCAACGCCTGGCCACCGCCCTCGCCCTCGCCCCCGACCCGCCGCTGCTGCTCGCCGACGAACCCACCACGGGCCTCGACCGGCCTCTGGTCGACCACACCCTCGACCTGCTGCGCCGCCGCTGCGACGCCGGCGGTGCCGTCCTGCTCATCACTCACGACCTGGCCGCCGCCCGCCGAGTCGCCGACACGGTCGCCGTCATGTACGCGAGCCGGATCGTGGAACGGCGGCCGACGGCCGAACTCTTCGCGGCACCCGCCCACCCCTACACCGCCGGCCTGCTCGACGCCCTGCCCGAGCGGGCCTTCCGGCCGGTCCCCGGCCATCCGCCGATGCTCACCGACCTGCCTCCCGGCTGCGCCTTCGCCCCGCGCTGCGACCGCGCCACCGACATCTGCCGCACCCCGCCCGCGCCCTCGGCGGGCACCCCGGCCCGGATCGCCTGTCACCACCCGCTGACCCTCGGAGCGCCGGCATGACCAGCACCGCCGGCATGACCACCACCGCGCTCGCCGCCCACGAGGTCGCGGTCTCCTACGGCGGCCGGCGCGTCCTCGACGGCGTGGACCTGCGTGTCGCCCCCGGCGAGACGGTCGGCCTGCGCGGGCCCTCGGGCAGCGGAAAGTCCACCCTCGCCCGGGTGCTGGCCCTGCTGCACGCCCCCGAAGCCGGGCACGTCACCCTCGACGGTCAGCGGGTGGCGGGCGCCCGGCACCGGCTGCCCGCCGCCGTCCGTACCCGCGTCGCGATCCTGTTCCAGAGCCCCCGCGCGGCCACCGACCCCCGGCTGGGCCTCGCCGACATCATCGCCGAACCGCTGCGCGCCACCGGCACGCCCGAGGCGCCGGCGCGGGCCCGCGCGGCGGAGCTGGCCGACCTCGTCGGCCTCACGCCCGACCTGCTCGCCCGCCGCCCCCACGCCGTCAGCGACGGGCAGCTGCAACGCGCCTGCCTCGCCCGCGCGCTCGTGCACCGGCCGGACTACCTGCTCTGCGACGAGGCCACGGCCATGCTCGACGCCTCCACCCAGGCGCACCTCGCGGCCGTCATCACCGACTACCAGCGGGAGCACGCCGCCGGGGTCCTGCTCATCACCCACGACCCGGCGCTGATGGCCCGCTGGGCCACCCGGGTGGTCGACCTGCCGCCCCCGCCGCAGCCCTGACCGGCCCCCCGGGGCCGATCGCCGACGTCTACCGGGTACGGGCCGACGTCTACCGGGTACGGGCCGACGTCGCGGCGGAACCGTCGGAGTCGGTGGCGTCGGCGCGGCCGGCTGCGGCGAGGAACGAGTTGTAGCGGGCCAGGTCGTCCGGCTCGCCGGTGGCCTCGGCGCGGGCGGCGGCCCGGTCGAGGCGGGCCTGCTCCCGCCCGTCGGCGCGGATCCACTGGCGGACCAGCACGACCAGCACGACCGCGGCGGGGATCTCCCCGAACGCCCAGGCGATGCCCGCGCCCAGCCGCTGGTCCTCCAGCAGCGACGACGCCCAGTCGGGGTGGACGGCGACGTACCAGTCCGGGGCGATGAGGCTGGTGGTCTGCATCAGCACGAGGCCGAAGAAGCCGTGCGCCATCATCGCCGCGAGGTGGATGATCACCAGGATGGGGTGGGGGAGCCTCGACCGGCCCGGGTCGACCCCGATGAGCACCCAGAACAGCAGGTACCCGGCGACCACGAAGTGCGTGAGCATGGCCAGGTGGCCGAGGTGGGAGCGCATCAGCGTGCCGAGCAGGTCGCTGAGGTAGAGGCCGAAGAGGCTGCCGGCGTAGATGCCCAGTGCGACCAGGGGGTGGGTGAGCAGCCTCGCGGGCCGGCTGTGCAGCGCCAGCAGCAGCCACTCCCGCGCACCACGGACCTGCGGGTCGGCGGGGCGACGTAGGGCGCGCAGCGCGAGGGTGACCGGGGCGCCGCCGACGAGCAGGATCGGCACCAGCATCGACAGCACCATGTGCTGCACCATGTGGGCGCTGAACAGCACGTACGCGTAGCGGGCCACGCCCAGGTTGGTGACGGCGGCCAGCAGCAGCAGGCCGGCCGACCAGCTCGCGGTCCGGGCCAGCGGCCAGCGGTGCCCGGCCCGTTGCAGCCGCCACACCCCGGCCAGGTAGCCGCCGATGCCGAGGACGGTGAGGGTCAGGAAGAACATGTCCGGCAACGGCTGGCCCACCAGGCGTTCCGGGGTCGGCGCGGCGGGCATCGGGAAGCCGAGCAGCTCGGTGATCGGATCGGCGTCGAGCGGGCCCTGCGTCACCGGGGTGGGGCTGCGGGACAACGCCACCGCCAGCCCGACGGTGGCGGCGAACACGACCACCTCGCCGGCGGCCAGCCGGGCGAACGCGCCGCGTCGACCCGCGCGCAGGGCCGGCAGGGTCCGCGACCGGTGCACGGCGCCCAGGGTGCCCAGGACCGCCAGGGCGACGAGCTTGCCGAGGACCAGCCAGCCGTACCGGGACTGCCAGAGCTGGGTCACGTCGCCGAGGCGTACGGCCGCGTTGGCCGATCCGCTCACCGCGACGGCCACGAAGCAGCCCAGGGCGAGGCGGCCGTACCGGTGGGCGGCGTCGGCGAGCTGCCGGCTGCGGCGGACCATCAGCAACGCCACCAGCCCGCCGACCCAGAGGGCGGCGGCCAGCACGTGCAGGGCGAGGCTGGACACCGCGATCTGGTGGTTGCCCGCCCCGGCGGCGTGCCCGGTGAACGCCGGCGGCAGCACCCCGACCAGCGCGACCAACGCCGTCAGGGCGGCGAGCCCGCGTGACACGCCAACCCGGGCCAGCACCGCCACCGCCAGCGCCAGCCCCGCCTGGAGCAGCAGCGCCTGCCCCTGCGAGATCGAGGTGGCGAAGCTGACCACGGTGGGGGCGCCGAGTCCGTCCACGGGGACGCCGAGCAGGTCCGAGACCGTCAGCACGATCAGCGTCACCGCGGCCACCGCCCAGCCCGCCGCCGCCGTGCCCGCGCGGCGCAGCAGCAGCCAGCCGTACGCCGAGACGCTCCGCCCGTCGCCGGGCAGCAGGAAGGCCGCCGTCACCAGCATTCCGACCGTCAGGGTGGCGAGGCCGTCGGCGAGCAGCCGGACCACGGGCAGCGCCCACGCCGTGACCGGCCCCGGGTCCGGCAGCCCGGGGATCGCGACCGCGAGCGCGTCGCCGGCCCGCAAACCGAGCAGGAGTACGGCCACCGCCGACGCCACGGCCGCGACGGGTACGAGCCCCGCGCCACGCCCCCGGGAGCCGGGACGGACGCCGGCGCCGGGCGGGCCCGCGACCGGTCCGGCGGCACCGGGCGGGCCCGCGACCGGTCCGGCGGCACCGGGTGGGCCCGCGACCGGCCCGGCGTCACCGGGCGCCGTCGTCGTCACGGAGTCGGCGCCCGGGCCCCGGGCGGGCTGGGCGGGGCGTGAGGTGGTGTCTGGCACGTCGGTGTCCCTTGGGTTCGGGGAGGGCGGCGGTTCGCGTCGGGGGCGGCCCGGGGCGCGGTGCCGGAGGGGCGGGGCTCGGGGTGCTGCCGGTCAGCGGGTCTCGCGGCGCCGGCGCAGCAGCAGCGCGGTCCCGCCGAGGACGGCCACCAGGACCCCGACGGCAAGCAGCACGCCGCCCGTCCCGAGGCCGCCGGAGCCGGTCGCGGCGGCGGCTGGGTCGACCGACCCGGAGGCCGGCGGGGCGGCGGCGTCGGTCGGCGCGGCGGCAGCGGACGTGGCCGCGGCAGCGGACGGGGCCGCGACAGCGGTCGGCGCGGCGGCGGTAGACGCGGCGGCGGCCGGCGGATCGGTGACCGCCCCCGTCGCCGTGCTCGCCCCGCCGCCGCTGGCCACGGTGAACCGGTACGACCCCTGCACCGGATGCCCGTCGGCGGAGACGATCCGGTAGGCGACGGTGTAGGTGCCCTCGCCCAGCGTCTCGTCGACGGTCACCGTGCCCTTCGTCCCGTCGACGGTGGGCCCGCCGGTGGGGATCTTCCGCCGGGCGGCGTCGGTCAGCGCGATGGTGGTGAAGGTCGGGTCGAGCCGCTGCGCGAACTCCAGCGTGACCCGCGTCGGCGGCGTCGTCAGGCGGTCGCCGTCGGCGGGGCTGGCGGCCCGCAGCGTGTTGTGCGCGGCGGCGGGGGCGGCCGATACGAGCAGCAGCGCGGTGGCGGCCAGCGCGGCGGCGACGAGGGCCGCGACGGTCGGGCGGCGGGACGGGTTGTGCATGTCTGGCGCTTCTCCTGGTTGGTGGTGGTCAGCCGGGCGGTTGGTGACCGGTCAGGCCGCGCGGCGGTCGGAGACGCGGGCGGAGCCGGGATACGGCGACGGGAGCAGCCGCAGCCCCGGCGACTCCGTGGGCTCGTCGGCGGGGAGGCTCCAGCGGGGTTCGTCCGGGCGGCTGCGCCGCGCCGGGCCGTCGGGGCGCAGCCCCGGGCGGGACAGGGCGACGACGATGACGTAGCCCGCGAGCAGGAAGCCGTGGCTGACCAGCCGGGCGGTGTCCACCCACCCGGTCAGCAGGTCGTTGACCGACAGCAGCGCCAGCATGCCGACGAAGGCGCTCAACATCGGCACCAGCCCGGTCGGCGGGGTGCGCCGGGCGGCGACGAAGAGGAAGCCCGCGCCCACGGCGACGTTCCACGCGGCCGACTCGTGCCACAGGTGCCCCGACATCAGCCCGCCGGTCGCCACGTGCGCGTGGGCGCTCGCCGTGCCGCGTCCGATCTGCGCCAGGCCCAGCACGAGTTGCAGCGCCCCGACCAGGCCCAGGACCGCCCGCAGGGTGAGCACGACCCGTTCCCGCCGGCGGCGCGGAGCCGGGGCGGGCAGCGCGCCGAGGATGGCGTCGGTGCGGTCGTCACCGGCGACGGCGACCGACAGCCGCGCCCGGCGGGTCACCGCCGTGGCCCGGTCGTACCACGTCCGGCAGCCGGCGCAGCCGGCCAGGTGGGCCGCCACGGCTGTCCGCTCGGCGGCGGTCTCCTCCCCGTCCAACTGCGCCGACAGCACCTCACGCCACTGCTCACACCCCATGTACCGGTAGTCGTCCCGGACCCGTCGTTGGTTCCCGCGCAGTTTCGTGGACCGTCGTCTTCCCGCAGGTCAGCGCGGCGGGGTGGGTCAGCCGGTGGCGTCGCCGCCCCGGCCCGCGTCCGGCTCCGACCAGCCGTGGGCGGCGGCGACCAGATCCTCCCGGGCCCGGGCCACCCGGGAGCGGATGGTGCCCACCGGGCAGCCGCACACCTCCGCGGCCTCGGCGTAGGACAGGCCCAGCACCTGGGTGGCGACGAACGCCTCCCGCCGGTCCCTCGGCAACGCCGCGATGAGGCGTTCGAGCACGACCTGCCGGTCGAAGCCGCTGCGCGCCGGGTCGGCAACGTCGTACCCGTCGGGCATCGGCACCGTGCGCGGCCGCGACGTGACGGTACGGACGTGGTCCGCCGCGACCCGGCGGGCGATGGCGAGCAGCCACGTCCGTGTCGAGGAGCGTCCGGCGTACGACGGCAGCGACCGCATCGCCCGCAGGAAGGTCTCCTGGGTCAGGTCGTCCGCCTCGCGGGGCGTGACCAGCGCGGCGAGGAAGCGGCGGACCTGCTGCTGCGTCGCCCGGACGAAGCAGGCGGCGGCCGTCGGGTCACCCCGGCCGGCGGCCAGCGCCCACGCGGTCAGCTCCGCGTCGTCAGCCATCCGGCACCTCCGTGTCGGGCCACCGGAGGGCGGGTGCCCGACGGTGGTCACGACGGGTCGTAGTAGTGACTGGCCGGTAGCGTACCGCAAGCGGCCCGGTGGTGGCCCTCCCCGACGCCCCCGCCTCCGGGTGCCACCGCGCCCGTCGCCGGGGGCAGCTGTCTAGCATGGACGGCCCCGCCCGACCGTCGAAGCAGGCAGCCCATGACCGGTACGGTTTTCGAGAACGCCCGGATCCACACCCTCGACCCCGCCCGTCCGCACGCCGAGGCGATGCTGGTGCGCGGCGAGCGCATCGTCGCGGTCGGGGACCTCGACGAGTGCCGGGACCGCGCCGGCGCCGGCGCGCGCCGGGTCGACCTCGGCGGGATGACGGTGCTGCCCGGCCTGATCGACAGCCACCTGCACTCGGCGCTCTACGTGCGCGGCCTGGAGCAGGTGGACCTGCGCGGCACCACCAGCCTCGACGAGGCGCTGGCGCGGATCGCCCGGCACGCCGCCACCCTGCCGCCCGACGCCTGGCTCTTCGGCGGGCGCTGGGACAGCCACAAGTGGGACCGCCCGGTGCAGCCGACCCGGGCCGACCTGGACCGCGTCTGCCCGGACCGGCCCGCCGTGCTGCCCACCATCGACGGGCACACCACCTGGGTCAACACCGCCGCCCTCCGGCGACTCGGCATCGACGCCGGCACGCCCGACCCGATCGGCGGGCAGATCGTCCGCGACGAACGCGGCGAGCCGACCGGCATCCTGCGGGAGGCGGCCGGCGACGCGGCGTACGACGTCATGCGCACCTCGCTCAGCGGTGACCTGGTCGCGCAACTGCGTACCCACCTGCCCCGGCTGCTCTCCGTCGGCCTGACCAGCATCCACGACATCGACGGGCAGGACTGCCGGGCCGCCTACGAGACCCTGTACGCCCGGGGCGAGCTGCCGCTGCGGGTGCACAAGTCGATCCCGTCGACCGCGTTGGACGAGGTGATCGACCTGGGCTGGGCGACAGGCGACGGGGACCGCTGGCTGAGCACCGGCCCGGTCAAGATCTTCACCGACGGGGCGCTCGGCTCGCACACCTGCCTGATGACCGAGCCGTACGACGGCGAGCCCGGCAACCACGGCATCGCCGTCACCCCGGCGGAGGAGTTCGAACGGCTGGTGGCGAAGGCGGCCGGGGCCGGCATCGCCGTCGCGGCGCACGCCATCGGCGACGCGGCGAACGAGATGGTGCTGCGGGCGTACGCCAACTGGCAGGAGTCGGCGCGCACCCACCCGACGGCGGTACGGCGGCTGCGGCACCGGATCGAGCACACCCAGCACCTGCGCCCGGCGGACGTGCCGCTGCTCGCCCGGCTGGGCGTGATCGCCTCGATGCAGCCCACCCACTGCACCAGCGACATCCCCCTGACCAGCCGGATGCTCGCCGGCCGGGACCTCGCCTCGTACGCCTGGCGCAGCCTGCTGGACGCCGGCGCGACGGTGGCCTTCGGCTCGGACGCCCCCGTGGAGGACCCGGATCCGTTCTTCGGCATCCACGCCGCGGTGACCCGGCAGCAGCCCGACGGCACCCCGCCCGGCGGCGTGCAGCCGCACGAGCGGCTCGACCTCGACACGGCGCTGCGCTGCTTCACCGAGGCGGGCGCGTACGCCTCCTACGAGGAGCACCTGAAGGGGCGGCTGACCCCGGGGATGCTCGCGGACTTCATCGCGCTGCCCACCGACCCGTACCGGATCGAGCCGGCGGCCCTGCGCGACCTCACGGTGGCGCTCACCGTGGTCGGCGGGGTCGTGCGCTGGCAGCGCTGACCGGGGCCGCCGCCCGCTGACCGGGTTCCCCGCCGCCCGCCGACCGGGGCCGGACGCTTCCCGCAGGCCGGGGTCGGCGGTCAGGCAGGCCGCTCGGGCGGCAGGTCGACCACCAGTGCCGGGCCGGCCCGGCGGCCGCCGCCGGGGCGTCGGGTCAGCGCGACCACGGCGTCCGCGGCACGCGGGGACCGCAGCGCCTCCTCGGTCGGCCGGTGCGGCCCGGCGGCCGGGGCGACCGCCAGCCGCCGGGCGCCGGCCGGCGCCTCCGCCACGCTCGTCGCCGTCCCGGTCAGGCCGAGCGGGCCGGCGTCGGGCAGGCCCGCGGGGCGGGTCCCGTCCGCGGCGTGCGCGGTGGCGTCCGGGCCGCCGCAGCGCAGCAGGGTGACGCGCCCCTCGGGGGAGACCTCCACCAGGGTGGCGGCGAGGTAGCCGCCCGGGGCGATGTCCCGCACGAGGCCGTCGAGGGCCCCGGCGACCCGCGGCAGCGATCCTCCGCCGCGCAGGGCCTCGTCCCGGAAGGCCGACTCCAGCGCCCGGGTGTGCTCCGGGCGGGCCAGGGTGGCCCCGTGCGCCACGCCGAGGAGGACGCGCAGGCCGCCCCGGCGCAGCGGTACCGCCGCCGCGACCTCCCCGGGGGCGCGGCAGACGGCCAGCGCGGCGCGTCCGGTGCCGGCGGGCATGGTGAACACGGCGACGTCGCGGGGCGCGGGCACGCGGGCGACTGCCCGCTCATCGCGGCGTCGCCGGGCCCAGGCCAGCAGCGGTACGGCGGCCAGGCTCGCCACGGAGGCGCCGAGCGCCCACGGGTCGGCGCGGTGTCCGGGTACGACGGGAACGACCACGGACGCCGCCAGCAGGACGGCCGCCCAGGCGGAGATCAGCGCCGCCACCCGGGGGCGGGTGGACACGCCGAGCAGCCCCGGAAGCAGCACCCAGCCGAGCGGCGTGCTCACCTCGGCCACACCCATCACGAGGGCGTTGCCCGTCGCCCCGGCGAGAGCCGTCCGGGTCGACACCAGCACCCCACTCCGCATCGCCCCACCCATCCGTCGCCCTCGATTTCCGGCGCCGTCGCGTCGCGCCCGGGTGCGCGTCGTCGCCCTGCTCGCCAGGTCGCCAAGGGTATCCGCAAGGTGGGCGATCGCCTCCTGATCATGATAGGCAGGAGGGGCGCGGGCGACGAGGCCGCCGCATCGGCTCCCGTGGACCTCCCGACGGGAGGCCGACGGCCGGTCGTCCGCGCCGCCGGCGGGCACGGGCACGCCGGCGGCGCCGTATCGCCGATATGCAGATTCGCTCCTTACCGGTTAGGGTTGGCTAACCGGTTGTCGAACTCTGGGGAGGGTATGTGCTGGTTCTGGTGGCGGTCCACGCACTCGCAGCCGTGATCGCCCCGGGACTGATACGTATCTGGGGCCGAAAAGGGCTCTACCTGGTGGCCCTGGCTCCCGCGGCGACCCTGTTCTGGGCGCTGACCCGCACCGGGACGGTCCGCTCCGGCACCCCAGTCGTCGAGACGGTCACCTGGGTTCCCCAGCTCGGCCTGGAGATCGCCCTGCGGATGGGCACCCTGGCCTGGCTGATGGTGGTGCTCGTCGGCGGGGTCGGGGCGCTGGTGCTCGCCTACAGCGCCCGCTACTTCCGCTCCGACGACCCGGGCCTGGGCCGCTTCGCGGCCGTCTTCGTCGCGTTCGCCGGGGCGATGCTCGGCCTGGTGGTCTCCGACGACCTGCTGCTGCTCTACGTGTTCTGGGAGCTGACGACCGTCCTCTCCTACCTGCTGATCGGCAGCGACCCCACCAAGCGGGCCAGCCGGCGCGCGGCCATGCAGGCGCTGCTCGTGACCACCCTGGGCGGCCTGGCGATGCTCGCCGGGTTCGTCATGCTCGGCCAGCACGCCGGCACGTACCGCTGGTCGCAGATCGCCACCGACCTGCCCGGCGGCGGCTACCTGGCCGTGGCCCTGGTGCTGATCCTGCTCGGCGCGCTGAGCAAGTCGGCGATCTTCCCCTTCAGCTTCTGGCTGCCCGGCGCGATGGCCGCGCCCACCCCGGTCAGCGCCTACCTGCACGCCGCGGCGATGGTCAAAGCGGGTGTGTTCCTCGTCGCGCTGATGGGACCGGCCGTGGTCGGGGTCGCACCGTGGCGGCCGATCCTGCTCGTCGGCGGCCTGATCACGTTGTTCCTCGGCGGCTGGGCGGCGCTGCGACAGGTCGACCTGAAGCTGCTGCTGGCCTACGGCACGGTCAGCCAGCTCGGTCTGCTGATGGTGGTCCTCGGCGCCGGCACCCGCGACACCGCGCTGGCCGGCGCGGCGATGGTGCTGGCCCACGCGCTGTTCAAGTCCACCCTGTTCCTCGTCGTCGGGGTCGTCGACCACGTAGCCGGCACCCGTGACCTGCGCGAACTCAGCGGCCTCGGGCGGCGCGCCCCGGCGCTCGCGGTGGTGGCGGGCCTCGCGGCGGCCTCCATGGCCGGCCTCCCGCCGCTGGCCGGATTCGTCGCCAAGGAGGCGGCGGTCGAGGCGTTCCTGCACGGCGGCACCGCCGACCTGGTGGTGCTCGCCGGCGTGGTGCTCGGCTCGGCGCTGACCGTGGCCTACACGCTGCGTTTCGTCTGGGGCGCGTTCGCGACCAAAGGCGACGTGCCCGCCACCGAGGCCCGTCCGGTCGGGTGGCCCTTCCTCGCGCCGGCCGTCGTGCTCGCCGCCGCCGGCCTGGCGGTGGGGCTCTTCGCGCCCGCCGTCGACAAGGTCCTCGCCCCGTACGCGGACCTGTACGAGAGTGCCGAGCCCGGCTACCACCTCGCGCTGTGGCACGGTCCGACCCTGGCGCTGGGCCTGTCGGCGCTGGCGGTCGCCGGCGGCGTGGGGCTGTTCCTCCTGCGGCACCGGGGGCGGCTGGGCACGTCGGTCCGACTGCCCTTCGACGGGGCCGCGGTCTACGACCGGCTCATCGGCGGGGTGGACCGGCTCGCGGTGGAGCTGACCGGCGCCACGCAGCGCGGCTCCCTCCCCTTCTACCTCGGCGTCATCCTGCTGGTGATGATCACCTTGCCGGGTGGGGCGCTGCTGGCCGGGATGCCCTGGCCGCAGCAGTTCCAACTGTGGGACACCCCGTTGCAGGCCGTCGCCGCCGCGGTGGTGATCGTGGCCGCCGTGGCCGCCGCCCGCGCCCGGCGCCGACTGACCGCGATGATCCTCGTCGGCGTCGCCGGCTACGGCACCGCGCTGCTGTTCATCCTGCACGGCGCGCCGGACCTGGCCCTGACCCAGTTCCTGGTGGAGACCGTCACGATCGTCATGTTCGTACTGGTCCTGCGCCACCTCCCCGCCAAGTTCTCCGAGCGGCCCATCCGGTCCAGCCGGCGCGGTCGCATCGCGCTCGGCGTCGCCGTGGGCGTGGTCACCGCCGGCATGGCGTACGTCGCGGCGGGAGCGCGGATCGCCACCCCGATCTCCGTCGACTTCCCCGACGAGGCCGTCTCCTACGGCGGCGGCAAGAACATCGTCAACGTGACCCTGGTCGACATCCGGGCCTGGGACACCATGGGCGAGATCGCCGTGCTGGTGGTGGCCGCCACCGGCGTGGCCAGCCTCATCTTCCGCCACTCCCGGGACCTCGACCTGCGCAGGGGCATTCCCGGCGTCGGCCGCACCGAGTCGGCGCGGCCCCGCTGGCTCACCACCGGCGCCACGACCCGCCAGCAGTCGGTCATCCTCCAGGTCGTCACCCGGCTGCTGTTCCACGCCATCGTGCTCTTCTCGATCTACCTGCTCTTCTCCGGGCACAACGCCCCCGGCGGCGGCTTCGCCGCCGGACTGGTGGCCGGGCTCGCGCTGGCCGTGCGCTACCTGGCGGGCGGTCGCACGGAACTCAACGGGGCCGCCCCGGTCGACGCCGGCGCGGTGCTCGGCGCCGGGCTGTTCGTCGCGGTCGGCACGGGCGTCGCCGCGATGCTGCTGGGCGGGGAGTTCCTCCAGAGCGCCCTGCTGGACCTGCACCTGCCGGTCTTCGGCCACGTCCACTTCGTCACGTCGGTCTTCTTCGACGTCGGCGTCTACCTCATCGTGGTCGGCCTGGTCCTGGACATCCTGCGCAGCCTGGGCGCGGAGATGGACCGGCAACAGGAGACCGACCAACGCGAGACCGAACAGGCCGACGACCGGACGAAGGAGCTGGTGTGAACCCGAACCTGACCTACGTCCTCGTGGTCGGCGTCCTCTTCGCCGCCGGGGTGACGCTGCTGCTGGAGCGCAGCCTGACGCGGGTGCTGATGGGCGTCATCCTGCTCGGCAACGGCGCCAACCTCCTGCTGCTCACCGGCGGCAAGGCCGGCGGGCCGCCGATCGTCGGCACCACCGCCGAGGGGGACATGAGCGACCCGCTGCCCCAGGCCATGGTGCTGACCGCGATCGTCATCACCCTCGGCATGACCGCGTTCCTGCTCGCCCTGGCGTACCGCAGCTGGCACCTCAACGGGCACGACGAGGTGCAGGACGACGTCGAGGACCGTCGCATCATGGAGCTGGCCGACCGGGACGAGGGACCGGGCACCGCCGACAACGACGCCGGAGACGGTGACGGAGACGGCGACGTCGCCCTGGCCACCGTGCCCGCCGACGACACCACGGCCAGCCCGGCCGGGGACGGGGGGAGGGGCCGATGACCTGGCTCGTACCCCTGCCGGTGGTGATGCCGCTGCTCGGCGCGGCCCTGACGCTGCTGCTCGTCGGCCGGCCCCGCGCCCAGCGCTGGGTCAGCCTCACGGTCCTCACCGCCACCGTCGCCGTGGCGGCCACGCTGCTGGTCCGCTCCTCCGTGGACGGGCCCCTGGTCGTCGAGGTCGGCGGCTGGGTGGCGCCGCTGGGCATCGTCCTGGTCGCCGACCAGCTCGCCGCGCTGATGCTCGTCGTCTCCGCAGCCGTCACCCTCTGCGTGCTCGTCTACTCGATCGGGCAGGGCACGGCCGACGGCAACGAGGAGACGCCGCTGTCGGTCTACCACCCGACCTACCTCGTGCTGACCGCCGGCGTGTGCAACGCGTTCCTCTCCGGCGACCTGTTCAACCTCTACGTCGGCTTCGAGATCCTGCTGGTCGCCAGCTACGTGCTGCTGACCCTGGGCAGCACGGAGACCCGGATCCGGGCCGGCACCACGTACGTCGTGGTCAGCCTGCTGTCGTCGCTGATCTTCCTGGTCGCTATCGGCCTGGTCTACGCGGCGACCGGCACCCTCAACCTGGCCCAGCTCGTGGACCGGCTCGACGCGCTGCCGGACGACATCCGGCTCGTGCTCCAGGGCATGCTGCTGCTCGCCTTCGGCATCAAGGCGGCCGTGTTCCCACTGTCGGCCTGGCTGCCGGACAGCTACCCGACCGCCCCGGCGCCGGTCACCGCGGTCTTCGCCGGCCTGCTCACCAAGGTCGGCGTGTACGCGATCATCCGCACCGAGACGCTGCTGTTCCCCGGCGGGCGCACCGCCGACCTGCTGCTGGTGGTGGCGGCGCTGACCATGGTGGTGGGCATCCTCGGCGCGGTCGCCCAGTCCGACGTCAAACGGCTGCTGTCGTTCACCCTCATCAGCCACATCGGCTACATGCTCTTCGGCGTCGGCCTGAGCACCTCCCTCGGGCTGTCCGCGGCGATCTTCTACGTGGTGCACCACATCACCATCCAGACGACCCTGTTCCTCGCCGCCGGCCTCGTCGAACGCCGGGGCGGGAGCACCGCCCTGGACCGGCTCGGCGGGCTGGCCCGACTCTCGCCGCTGCTGGCCGTGCTGTTCTTCCTGCCCGCGCTCAACCTCGCCGGCATCCCACCGTTCTCCGGCTTCCTCGGCAAGCTCGGCCTCGTCCAGGCCGGGGTGGACGACGGCGGCCCGCTGGCCTGGACGCTCGTCGTCGGCGGGCTGCTCACCAGCCTGCTCACCCTCTACGCCATCGCCCGCGTGTGGAACCTGGCCTTCTGGCGTGCCCCACACCCGGACATGCCGGACGTCGGCGACGCCGTGCGGGCCGCCCGCACCGACGGTGCCGAGCAGCCGCACAAGGCACCGACCCCCGAGGCGTCGGGCGCGGTGCTGCCCCGGCTGATGATCGGGTCGACCGCCGCCCTGGTGGTGCTCGGCCTGGCGCTGACCGTGGTGGCCGGGCCGCTGTTCGACATCAGCACCGACGCGGCCGACGACCTGCTGCGCCGCACCCCGTACGTCGAGGCCGTGTTCCCGGACGGTGCCCCGTGACCAGTGACCCGATGAGCCCGCCGAAGCCCGTCGCGCCGGCGAACCCGCCGCTGACCCGCACGGCCCTCCGGCGCAACCGGATCGTCGCCGTGACCGGGCTGACCGGCGTCTGGGTGCTGCTGTGGGGCACCCTCTCCTGGGCCAACCTGATCAGCGGGCTGGTGCTCTCCGTCGTGCTGCTGGCGGTCTTCCCGCTGCCGCCGGTGACCTTCGCCGGACGGATCCGCCCCGTGCCGCTCGCGCGGTTCTGGGTGCGTTTCCTGCGGGACCTCGTGGTCGCCTCCGCCCAGATCGCCTGGCTGGCGGTGCGGATCGGGAAACCCCCACTCAGCGCGATCATCGCCGTGCCGCTGCGGGTCAACACCGACCTCAACCTCACGCTGACCGCCGAGGCGCTGTCCCTGGTGCCCGGCAGCCTCATCATCGAGGCCGACCGGACGACCGGCACCCTCTACGTGCACGTCATCGGCGTCCGCAGCCGCGAGGAGGTCGAGCGGTTCCGGCAGGGCGTGCTCGACCTCGAAGCGCGGATCGTCGCCGCCATCGGCTCGCCCGACGAACTGCGCCGCGTGACGCAACCCCACGCCGCCGGCCCGTCGGAGCCGACCCACCCGGAAGGGGTACCCAGATGACCGTCGTCGCCGTGACCGTCGCCGCGCTGCTCGCCGTGGCCGTCGGGCTGACCCTCGTCCGCATCATCCGCGGACCGTCCATCCTCGACCGCGCCGTCGCCACCGACGTCCTGCTCGCCGTCGTCGTCGCCGCCATCGCCACCGAGGCCGCCTACAGCCGCGACGCCACCGCGCTGCCCGTGCTGGTCGTCCTCGCCATCCTCGGGTTCGTCGGCTCTGTCAGCGTCGCCCGGTTCGCCGCCCGGAGGAACGACAAGTGACGCTCGACGCCGTCCTCGACGTCGCCGCCGGCGTCTGCCTGATCGCCGGCGCGCTGCTCTGCGTCGCCGCCGGGGCGGCGCTGCTGCGCTTCCCCGACCTGCTCGCCCGGATGCACGCGGCGGCCAAGCCCCAGGTGCTCGGCCTGCTGCTCGTCCTGCTCGGCTGCGCGCTGCGCCTGCGTACGGGGGTGGACATCACCACCCTCGTGCTGGTCGGCGCCTTCCAGCTCGCCACCGCGCCCGTCGCGGCGCACATGGTGGGCCGGGCCGGCTACCCGCACGACGAGATCCGCCGCGACCTGCTGATCACCGACGAACTCGCGCCCCACCTGGACCGCATCAGCTCCGGCCGCTCCTGACCGGCGGGGCCGCGGCGGCTCTCCGGTAGCCGCGCGGACGGCACGGGAATCGATCGACACGGCCGCCGCTCGACGACGTCGAGCGGCGACGGCCCGTCACGATCGGCGTCCGACCGGACATGGAGTGGACGTGAGCTCCGCGACCGAGCACGAGGACCGTTTCCGAAGCGTCTACGCCGAGGGCTTCGAGCCGCTGCTGGCGTACGCCCTGCGGCGCGTCGAGCACCCCGAGGACGCGGCCGACGTGGTCGCGGAGACCTTCCTCGTGGCCTGGCGGCGCAGACACGAGATGCCGACGGAAGCCGAGACCCGGCTGTGGCTGTACGGCGTCGCCCGGCGGGTGCTCGCCAACCACCATCGCAGCGGCAGACGCCGGCAGCGGCTGGGCGAGCGGCTACGACAGGGGCTCACGGCCGCGATCGCCGCCGACCCGGGCAGCGAGGTGCCGGCACGGCTCACCGTCCAGGCCGCGCTGGCCCGCCTCTGTGAGCTGGACCGGGAGGTGCTGATGCTTACCGTCTGGGAGGGCCTGGAGCCCCGGGAGGCGGCGGCGGTCCTCCGGGTGAGCCCGGCCGTGGTCCGTACCCGCCTGTCGCGCGCGCGGGCCAGGCTGCGCGATCTCGTCCGTGACGACCCCGACCCACCCGGACATGTACTCGACGTCCTGACCGCACCCACCCCGAAGGAGGGCCGATGACCGAGGAGCACCTCGACCGGATGGTTCGAGACGCCGACCCCTACCGACCCGCCGTCATCCGGCGCCTGGACGGGGCGAAGCAGACCCTCCTGGAGGAGATCATGTCCGAGCCGAGGCTCGAACGCGTCGTCGAGTCACCGCCACCACGCTCCCGAACGGGCCGCGGCATCGTTCGCCGCTTCGCCGGCGCGCTGACCGCCGCCGCCGTCCTCACCGGCCTCCTCGCCGTGTCCACCGTGCTGCGCGAACATCCGGACGACAGCCAGGCCCCTCCCACGGACGCCGCCAGTGCGGGTGCCCCCGTCGTCTACTCGCCGGTGGCGATGAAGGCCGCCGAGGGGAACCCGCGGCTGCTCATCGACCAACCAGGCTGGAAGGTGACCACCGTCTACGGGTTCACCGAGCAGCAGGGCACCATCGCGTTCAGCAACGACGGGCGCCAGTTGGAGATGAACTGGTACCCGGCCGGACAGTACGAGAGCTTCCACGCCGACCGGCTCCACGTCAGCCCCCCGCAAGCGGTGCGGGTCGACGGCTGGCTGGGCGACCTGTTCCGCTACAGCTCCGACGACTTCGCGGTCATGCTCCGCCCTCGCGACGGCGTCTTCGTCGAGCTGCGTGCCGGAGGAGGCTGGAGCCGGGACGAGTTCGACGAGGTCCTCGCCGCCGTCGTCCGCGTCGACGTACGCACCTGGCTGGCCGCGCTTCCGGCGGAGATCGTCACGCCCGCGCGGGTGGACGAGGAGGCGGCGAAGGTGCTCGCCGACGTGCCGCTGCCGCCGAACTTCGACCCCACCGCGCTGGGTGACGTCGGCACCAACGATTCCTACCAGTTCGGCGCCCAGGTGACCTCCCGGGTCGGCTGCGCATGGATCGCCGAATGGCTACGCGCGAAGCGGGCCGGCGACGACGCGGCTCTCCAACGCGCCGGCGACGCCCTGCGCAGCAGCCACAACTGGCGCGTGCTGCACCAGATCAACGACGAGGGCGACTGGCCGGAGGTGTTCTGGGAGATCGCCGACAAGGTCGCCGCCGGCAACCCGCCGCCCGCGTACGCCCAGGGGTTGGGCTGCGACTGAGCGCCTCGACCGTCGCCACGCCGGCACTCGCGCCGCGCGGGTGCCGGCGTCGAGGGTCCATTGCAGGCTGCGGCGCGGGGTCCACTGCCTGTCGCGGCGGCGCTGGGGCATCAGGAGAGCGCTGCCGTGGGCGACCACCGAGCCGTTTTGGGCGGCTGGTCTCTAGGACGCCTGGCGGATGGGCATGTCGGCCCGCCAGACATCGGCCAGGTCGCTGAGCGGGACGTCGAGAGCCTGACTGAGGCCGACCACGGTGCCGAACGCCGGTGCGGGAAGGCGACCCGCCTCGATCTTGCGTAGCGTCTCGGGGGAGATGCCGGCTGCCAGGGCCACCTCGACGAGGCTGCGGCCGGCCCGCGCGGCCCGGAGGGCGGCTCCGAGGCGCTGGCCCGCTGCGATCTGTTCGGCGGTGAGTGGTTGGCGAACCATGCCAGCAGGATACCCCCCGGAGCACCCCGACCTGGCGTGGTATAAAAATACCGCACAGGGGAGAGGGAGGCTGTCGTGATCGAGCTCAAGTCCGCCGAGGAGATCGACCGGATGGCGGTGACCGGCCAGTTCGTCGGCGAACTGCTCGCCGAACTGCGCGACGTCGCCGCGGTCGGCGTCAACCTGATGGACCTCGAACACCACGCCCGCCGCCGGATCAAGGAACGCGGCGCCGAATCCTGCTACTGGGACTACGCCCCTTCGTTCGGCCGCGGCCCGTTCCGCAACGTGCTGTGCCTGTCGGTCAACGACGCGGTGCTGCACGGCCTGCCGCACGACTATGTCCTGCGCGACGGCGACCTGCTCAGCATCGACATGGCGGTCGGCATCGACGGCTGGGTCGCCGACTCCGCGCTCTCCGTCGTCGTCGGCACGCCCGATCCGGCCGACCTGAAGCTGATCGAGGCCACCGAGGTCGCACTGGAGGCCGCCATCACCGCCGCCCAGCCCGGCGGTCGCCTCGGCGACATCTCCGCCGCGATCGGCGAGGTCGCCCGCTCCTACGGCTACGGCGTCAACGCCGAGTTCGGTGGCCACGGCATCGGCCGCACCATGCACGAGGCCCCGCACGTGTCCAACGACGGCCGCCCCCGCCGCGGCCTGAAACTCAACCCCGGCCTCACCATCGCCATCGAGCCCTGGTTCTGCCGCTCCACCGACAAGATCAAGTTCGACAAGGACGGCTGGACGATCCGCTCCGCCGACGGCTCCCGCACCGCCCACTCCGAACACACCGTCGCCATCACGGCTTCCGGCCCTCAGGTCCTGACCCGCCGCCCCACTCAGGGCGCCACCTCTGCCGATCCCACCAGGAAGCCCGCCACAGCCTCCTGACCGTGGCCGGTGTGTCTCGTCGAGCGAGCCCGATGCCGTCGACCGTGGCCCTGAGCGCATCGATCGACGGATCCCCGCTGAAGTGCAGGACAGGGAGGCCGGAAGCGCCGGCATTGCTGTCGCCACCGAGGACCACCGCCCGCGGCTCACCGTAGCTGCCGGCAGCCCGAGCGGAGCCGGGCAGCAGAGCAAGGGCGGCCGACACCCGGATGCCGCCGACGCGGCGCCTGTGATGAACCCCCGCCTCGAAGGTCCCCGCAGATCGCGGCGGTGGCGGGTCGGTGACGCTCCCGGTGCGCGGCCCGGCGAGCCCGCGCATAACTGCAGCGCAACCACGTCTGCCTATGGTCAGCGCGATGGCGCCGTGCCGCCGGAAGCCGCGCTGCCGGCGCCGCCGCAACGGGAGGTGTGGACATGGACGATCCGTTCGAAAGCCCGGACGGTAGCTACGTAGCGCTGATGAACGACGATGGCCAGTACGCGTTGTGGCCGGAATCGCTGCCCGTGCCCGCCGGTTGGCAGGTGGTCTGTGGACCGGATCGGCGCGACGCCTGCCTGGACCACATCGAGCGGCACTGGACGGACATGCGTCCGCGCAGCCTGGTCGTGCAGATGGATTCGGCCGGAGCCTGACTCCGTGCGCCGCCGCCGTGGAATGCCGAGCCCGACCACCGGTGACACAACCTGAGGAGCTCCCATGAACCACAGCGTGTGCGTCGACGACGAGCCGCCGGGGGCGAGCGACCACGACGATGTCGCCCGGCGGGTGGCCGAACTCTTCGGCACGGTGCTCGACCGGTCACCGTGCGAACTCGACGAGTCATTCTTCCATCTGGGCGGGGACTCACTCAAGGGAATGTCCCTCCTCGCGCAGGTCAGGACCGCGTACGGGGTGCGCCTGCGCCTCGTCGACCTGTTTGAGCATGGCACGCCGCGCCATCTCGCCGACCGGATCAGCCGGGCGCGTCGTTCCCCGACTCCGGCACGCCGGTCGGTCGCCGAGCACGCCCGGCGCCGGCGGGGCGAGTTCTTTCCGCTGTCGCTCGCGCAGGAGGGCTTCTACGAGATGAACCTCGCGACCGGCGGCGCGGGGTTGTTCAACAGCCTGACCCGGCTGGACTTCGTCGGTGACGTCGACCCGGACGCCCTGCTGGCTGCGGTCGCCCACACCGTGCGGCGGCAGTCGTCGTTGCGCACGCTCTACGGCACGCACAACGGGCGACCCGCCCAACGACTGGTCGCGCAGCCGTCCCCGACACGTCAGGTCGACCTGCGGCACGACGCCAGCAGGCTGGAGCGCCTGGTGCGCCTGGAGCATCTGCGCGGCTTCGACCTGCATCGCGAGTTGCCCTGCCGCTTCACCGCGGTCCGGACCGGTGATCGATCATGGTCGCTGCTGATGGCGATCCACCACATCGCCGTCGACGGGATGTCGCAGGGCCTGCTGGTCGACGAGATCGCCACCTGGTACGCGCACGAGGTGGGCGCGGGCGGAGCCCTGCCCGATCTCTCGACCGATTACCTCCAGTTCGCGGAGTGGCAGCGCAACCACTTCAGCGGAGGTCGCCTGGGGGAGTGCCTGGATCAGCTCCGCAGGACGCTGTCCAGCCCGTCGCCGCCCATCGCATGCTCCTCGGATGCGCGTGGCTTCACCTCGCGGATCGCGCCGTTCGACCTGTCCGGGCGGACCGCGTCCGGTGTGGACGCGACCGCGGCCGGCTGTGACGCCACGGCGTTCGTCGTCCTGGTCGCCGCGATGCTGGACTTCGGCCGCCGCCGCAACGGTCAACCGCGACAACTGGTCAGCATCCAGTCGGCCAACCGCAGCTGGCCGGGTGCCGACGACATCGTCGGCTGCTTCGCCAACACGCTCCACGTGGCCTGTGACCTCGACCCGTCGATGTCCGGCACCGACATCGTCGGTGCCGTCCGCGCGGCGGTCGCCGACGCGCTGGCCTACGAGGACCTGCCCAGCGACTTTGCCCTGCGCGAACTCACCGCACGTGGGTGGGACCTGGCCGGCAGCGGGTGCCTGCCCAAGCTGGGCTTCGCCCTGCAGCCTCCGCTCGGCCACACCCGCGCGCTTCCCGGCTGTGTTCTGTCCGCCCAGCAGATCCTGCAGCGGGGAGACACCGCCGACCCGACGAACTTCCCGCTCGTCGTGGAACTCTTCGGAGCCGATGACGGTCTGCGTGGGGTCACGCACCGTCTGCTCTCGGCATGGCCGGGAGATTCGTTCGGCCATGCCGAGCGCCAGCTGCGTGCGGCCATCGACGAGCTTGCGGGACTCGGCGGATGAGATACCGGAGGCTGGGCAGCCTGTCCGTCAGCGAGGTGGGCCTGGGCACCTGGTTGAACGCGTCGTCGGATCGGCAGGCGGAGGTGGATGCCGTCGTCGCGACCGCGCTGGAGCAGGGGGTGAACCTCTTCGACACCGCCGATTCCTACGGTGAGGCGCAGGAGTGTCTCTCCGCCGCTCTGCGGGGCGTCGACCGGGATACCTACGTCATCTCCACCAAGGTGTACTTCCCGTATTCGGGGACGAGCGGCGGTCTGTCCCGCAAGCACGTGTTGGCGAGCGTACGACGCAGCCTGTCCCAGCTCGGCGTGGACCACATCGACCTGCTCACCGCCCATCGGTTCGACCCCGCCGTCCCGTTGGCGGAGACCATCGGCGTCTTCGCGGAGCTGGTCAGGGCCGGCACCATCCGGCACTACGGGGTCAGCGAGTGGACCGCACCACAGATCGAGCAGGCCTGCCGGCTGGCGGACGAGCTGGGCGTGCCGCGACCCGTGAGCAACCAACCCCAGTACAACGTGGTGTGGCGGGTGCCAGAGGGCGAGGTGCTGCCCGCCTGCCAGCGCAACGGGTTGGGGGTCGTGGCGTTCTGGCCGCTGGCACAGGGCATCCTCACGAACAAGTACCGCCCCGGTCGGCCCCCGCCGACCGGTACCCGGGCCGCTGGCGAGGTGGGGCAGCAGACGATGTCGGCACTGCTGCTCGACGAGGTCCTCGACCGGGTCGAACTCTTTGCCCGGCTCGCCGCCCGGCGGGACCTCACCCCCGCGCAGTTGGCGATCGCCTGGGTCCTCAACCGGCCCGGGGTAACCGCTGCGGTGGTCGGAGCCACCCGTCCGGAGCAACTGCGGGACAACGCCGCAGCGTCCGGAGTTCGCCTCGACCCGGCGACCCTGGAACTCATCGACAAGCTCTTCGCCGGCCTGGTCCACGACGACGTGACCGCCACCGGCTGAGCGGCCCGCCGGGCCCCGTGCCCGCCGCCGTCATCACCGACGCCCGGGCGCGGCCAGGTCGCGCAGCGCCCGCCGGTCGGTCTTGCCGTTGGGGTTGACCGGGAGGTGGTCCAGCGCTTCCACGCGGTTCGGCAGCATGTGCTCCGGCAGGAGGGCGGACAGGTCCCGGCGGACCCGGTAGAGCAGGGCGCGCGGTGCCGCGTCCAGGCCGGACTCCGGCACGAGGAACGCGGTCAGCATGGCGTCACCCCGGGCCGACGGGTGAGCCACGACCGCGCCGTCACGCAGCCACGGCAGCGCCCGCAGCGCATGGTCGATCTCGCCCAGTTCGATACGGTGACCGCGCACCTTCACCTGTTCGTCACGGCGCCCCAGGCAGCGGAGCATCCCGTCCGGCTCGGCGGTCCCGAGGTCGCCGGTCCGGTACCACGTGCCGGGCCGATCGGGAAGCGTCAGGAACCGCTCCGCCGTCAGGGCCGCGTTCTTCAGGTATCCGGCGGCCACCTGCCGTCCACCGACGAAGATCTCACCCACCTCGTGCGGCGCGGTGGGGCGCAGATCCTCGCGTAGCACGACGACCGGACTGGTGGCGTAGCCCTGGCCGATCGGCGCGGCGCTGTCCGCCCGTTCGACCTGATCGGCCGACAACTGCGCGATGGTGTTGTAGACGGTGGTCTCCGTGATGCCGTAGACGTTGCACCACTGGGGTCGGTCCACCGGCCCGTGGGCCTCGTTCCACAGTTTGATGGCGTCGTAGCTCACCGCCTCGCCGCAGAAGACGACCGAGCGCAGCGGAACCGTCAGCCGCTCCTCGTGTGCGGTTTCGGCCAGGTGCCGGAACACGCTCGGCACGACGTGCAGCCGGGTGGCCCGGTGCCGGAGCAGCAGCTCGAGCATCCGTTCCGGGTCCCCGGCGGCCGTCGGCGGCACGGCGAGCAGCGTGGCCCCGACGGCGACGCCGGCCCACATCTCCCACACGCTGACGTCGAAACCGTGACCGTGCTGCAGGGGCCACAGTTCGTCGTCGCCGTAGCCGAACAGCGGCAGGGCGTCCTGGAGGAGCGCGAGTGCGTTCCCATGGGTGATCTCCACGCCCTTGGGCCTGCCGGTGGAGCCGGACGTGTACATCAGGTACGCGCCGGACGATGGGTTCACCTCGGACGGCGGCTGTGGCGTCGGCGACGGCCGGGCCCGCAGCTCGTCCTGATCCACCTTCATGGCGGTCACGGGCGCGCCGGCCAGCGCCGACGCCCCCGCCACGTCCGTGACGGCGAGCCGGATCTCCGAATCCCCCACCAGATATGCGAGGCGATCGGCGGGGTGGCGGACGTCCAGCGGCACGTAGGTGCAGCCGAGCCGCATGATGGCGGCCGAGGCCACCAGCGGCAGCGCGCCCCGCTCGACGGCGAGGCCGACCCGGTCGCCGGTTCGCGCCCCTTCGCCGCGTAGCCGCGCGCACAGCGCGTCCACGTGGGCGTCGAGCGCCGCGTAGGTCAGCGACCAGCCGTCACCCACCAGCGCCGTCCGCCCGGCCTGTTCGCGTGCCGTCCGGCGCAGAACGTCCGTCAGGGACTGCGTTCGCTTCCGTTCGCCGGTCACTGTTCCTCCGGTGTGCCGCCCGACCGTTGGGGCCATGAGGGTATCCGTGGCCGGTCCTCGCACCGGCATATCCGTTCTCGCCACGTAACCGGCGGCCAACTCGGCCGCCCTAGTGTGCGTCGGCATCGGGGCGTCCGTCCCGTGGCCGTCCGAAAGCCTCGCAGCGGGGGGATGGAGACCATGTCCGCCACGGTCGTCGACCTCGATGATCTCGACCTGTTCGTCTGCGGCGACCCGCACGCCATTTGGGCGCGGTTGCGCCGTGAGGCTCCCGTCCACTGGAACGCCGGGCCGGACGGCACGGGCCACTGGGCGCTGACCCGCTACGCGGACGTCGCGGCGGCGTACGTGGATCCCGTCACCTTCTCCTCCCGGCACGGCACGGTTCTCGGCGGGTCCTACCGCAGCGCGACCGACACGGCCTCCGGGCAGATGCTCATCTGTTCCGATCCGCCCGAACACCGGCTGCTCCGCCAGCAGGTTCATCCGGCGTTCGGGCAGCAGATGATGACGAAGGCCGCCGGGTACGTGCGCAGCTACCTCACGGCTGCGCTCGACCGGTTCGTCCAGGCCGGTGGGGGCGACTTCGCCACGGAGGTGGCGCCCCAGCTTCCTGCCGGGTTGCTGACCGCGATGTTGGGCATCGGGCGGGAGGACGCCTTCCACCTGCTGGGCCTGACCCGCCGGATGATCGGTTTCCGGGACGACGAGTACGCCAGCCGGTCCGGCGGTCCAATGACGCTCGTGGCCGCGCAGGCGGAGATATTCGAGTTCCTCGGCGACCTTGTCGTCCACCGCCGCCGCAATCCCGGTAACGATCTCATCAGCATCCTCCTGCAGGCCCGGATCAACGGCCGGGCGCTGACCGAGGACCAGATCCTGTACAATGCCCTCAACGTCGCCGTCGGCGGCGACGAGACCACCCCGTTCACGGCGTCAGCGATCGTCGAGGCGCTCGCCTCGCATCCCGTGCAGGCGCGGCGCCTCCGCGACGACCCGGGCCTCAACCGCACCGCCGTCGAGGAGTTCTTCCGCTGGACCTCCACCAACGCCTATGTGCGGCGGACCGCCACCCGTGACGTCGACGTGCGCGGCGTGACCATTCGGGCCGGCGACACGGTGACCCTGTGGAACGCCTCGGCGAACCGCGATCCGGACGCCTTTCCTTCCCCCGACCGGCTCGACCTGGGGCGCAGCCCCAACCAGCATCTCGCCTTCGGCGTCGCGCACCACCGGTGCATCGGCATGGGCGCGGCACGCATGGAGATCGCCATGCTGACCGAGGAGATCGCCCGGCGCGGGCTGCGCTTCGAGGTGTCCGGTCCCGTGCGACGGCTGCGCTCGAACTTCATGTTGGGCATCACGCACCTGCCGGTGACGGTCACGCTGTTTGGTCAGTCGCCCGGCCTCCGCCAGCCGCCGTAGGCCACCAACAGGTGCGTGTGCGCGCACCGTTTCTGCCCCGCAGTACCTGTGAAGGGATTCGATGATGGAGCTGTTCCACTGTTTCGGCGCTCGACCCAGCCATCGGGTGGACGCACCTCAGGCCGCCGCCATGTTGACCGCGAGCCAGTGCCGCTACCTCGCCGTCAACACGCACAACATCGACGAGGTGGCGAAGGGCGACGACCTGCCCGTCGGCTACGCGACGGCCACCCTTGGCACGGTGCGTGCCCTGCTCGGAACGGAGTCGCCCGTCCAGCCGGTGCTGAACATCAACCACCCGACGACCGGGGACGAGGCGGTGGCCCGGACCCGACGCGCTGTCGAGCTGACCGGCATCCGCGTGATCAAACTCGAGGTGCTGGACGACAGTCTGACCGTGAGCCGTAACGACGCGGTGGTCGCGGCGGCCCGCACACTGAGGGCCGACGGGCTGGAAGTCTGGCCCCTGATCATGCCGGACGCGGCGACCTTCGCGGCATGCCAGGAGCTGGGCAGCAGCATGGTGCGAGTGATGGGATCGCCGATCGGTGCCCGCCGGGGCATCGACCCACACCGCCGCGAGGTGCTGGCGGGGATGCTGGACGACGCGACGGTCCCGGTGATGCTCGACGGCGGCATCGGCGGGGTGGACGACGTGCTGGATGCGATGCGGATGGGGTTCTCGTCGGTACTGGTGAACTCGTGCCTGTTCAGCGCGGGTACCGATCCGGTGGCTGCCTTGCGGGAGTACCGTGCCGCCATCGACGGTGCCCTCGCCACGCGGTGAGTCGGGGCGGGCCGCCGGCGGGGCGAGCCGTCCCGTGACCCGGCTGATCACGCCCCGCACGCTGCTGCGTCAGTGGCGCGACGACGACGTCGATGCCATGACGGCGGTCAACAGCGATCCCGAGGTGATGCGGTGGATCGGCGACGGGTCCCCGCTGGACCGGGAGCGCACCGTAGCTCGCCTCGCTTACTACCGCCAGCACTGGGACCGGCACGGGTTCGGTCTGTTCGCGCTCACCTTGCGCGAGTCCGACGAGGTGGTCGGCTTCGTCGGGCTGGCGGTCCCCGACTTCCTGCCCGAGGTGCTGCCGGCCGTCGAGATCGGTTGGCGGCTGGCGCGCCGGCACTGGGGGCGCGGCCTCGCCACGGAGGCGGCCTGCGCCGTGCTGGCGCATGCGCGCGACGACTTGGGGCTGACGCGGTTGGTCAGCATCCACCAGGTGGGGAACGACGCTTCGGCACGGGTCATGCGCCGGCTCGGCATGCGCCTGGACCGGACGACCACCGATCCGTCGGCCGGCCGGCCGGTCCGGGTGTACGCCATCGACCTCGACGAGCCCGCCGCCGGGGGAACGCGCTGCCCGTAACCCTGGCCTAACTGCCGCCGCCTACGTTCTGCACCGCCGGGGGCACCGTGACCAGGCGAGGGCGAGGCGTTCCCGGCGCCATCCAACCCTCAACCCACGCAGGAGAACGAATGAGCGTGCGATTCGTCGCGCCGGACGATCCGACCATCGCGGAGACGCTGGACCGGGACGGTGTGGTGTTCCTGCACCGGCTCTTCGACCCCGAGCTGATCTCTGAGACGCGGCGGCAGCTCGATCGCTACGAGCGCGAGGTGCTTCCCACCGTTCCAAGGGCCAGCTACGACTACCAGGCGGACGGTGTCACCTTGCACCAGTACCGCGACGTCGACAAGTACGACGCCTGGTTCAAGGACCTCGTCCACCGGTCGCTGATCATGGACGTGGCGCGGCGGGCCGTCAGCTGGGATCCCATGATCTTCTACCTGGAGGTCTTCCCCAAGCCGGCCGGCGCCCACGGGGCGTACCCCCATCAGGACCTGTACACGGCGCCGGTCGATCCGCCGCACTTCCTGCACCTGTGGGTGCCGTTGGAGGATGTCACCGGCGACAACGGGGGCATCTACTTCTATCCCCGCACGCACAAGCTCGGCGTGGCGCCGCACATCGAGCAGCCGGGGATGGCGCCGACCGTCGACCCGACGGTGCTGGAGAAGCTCGCCCCGTACCGGGTCCAGGTGGACTGCCCGGCCGGCTCCGCCGCGATCTTCGGTGGCGACATGATCCACCAGAGTGGGCCGAACCGCAGCGACCGTGCGCGGCCGGCGCTGGTCATCGGATTCCGCGGTGCGGACACGGTGACCAGGAGCGAGACCGAGGTGCTGGCCAGCATCATCCAGCGTATGTACCGTGAGGAGATCGACATCCCCCGCTGCCTGCCGGACGACAGCTTTTACTCGCTGGGCGGAAGCGTCGAGGCGGCGAACCGGATACTCGATCGTCTGGGCGAGGACTACGGGGTCCAACTGACCGAGGCGAACCTCGCCGCCCAGCCGACGCCGATGGGGCTCGCGGCGCTGGTGTTGAGCCGGCACAAGCGGTGAATGGTCGGCACCGGGCGGTGCAGCCAGCACGGGCCGGTGCCGTCGCCTCACCGTCGCGCCACGACCCCGTGCACCGCCTCGGCCATCGCACCGGCCAGCTCGGCCAACCGTCCTGGCGCCCAGCGTCGTGCCGGGGCCCACAGTTCCGGCATGGCGCTGGCGGTGACCGGCACGGACAGGGCCAGGTCGTGACGCAGCCGCAGCCCCTGCCGTGGTAGCGGCGTAATCAGCAGCTCGCCGGCGTGGCGTGCGCTCGTCGAGACGTTGAACTCCTCGAGGCCGATGTTGGTCAACGGATCGTCGGCGCTGGCCGGCGCGCCGACGGCGCGCGCCACGTGACGGTACGGGACACCGGCCGACCGCAGAGCCGCCAGCACGGCGTCCCGACCGAGGCGGATCGCCTCGCGGACTTCCCTGCCCGGGCCGATCGTCATCCGGATCGGAACCACGTCGATCAGACACCCGATCAGGTCCCTGTCGGACCGATCCAGGCGGTTGGCGACCGGCGCGGCGACAACCACGTCCCTCGCGCCGCACTCGTCGGCGACGAGCTGGCCGAGGAGCCCGCCGAGCGCCATGAATCCCGTGGCGCCGAGGCTCCGGCAGGCGTCCAGGAACCCCCGCCAGGTGTCGGGGTCCACGCCGACCGGCTCGCTGACCGCCAGTCGGCCGGCGGCACTGCGTACGCCGGGCAGGTCCCACCGGCGCGGCAGGCCGGTGAGCCGCGCCACCACCTCGTCGGCGGCGGCCCCGCCGGCCAGCTCCGCCTCCCGCGCCACCTTCGCCCGCAGCCAGCGCCCGTAGGCACCCTGATGTTCCTCCCGGGCCATCGTGTCGCCCCGGCGACGTCGTTCATATGCGTCCATCAGCGTACCCAGCAGGACGGAATGCGATGCGCCGTCGGTGATGAGATGGTGCAGCACGATCGACAGCAGGTGCACCCGGGCGTGGGTGCGGACGAGGCGCGTCCGCCACAGTGGTCCGCACGCCATGTCGAAGGGAGTGGCGGCGTCCAGCGCGAACAGGCGACGGATGCGCACGTCGTCGACCTCGTACCCGGGCAGCTCGTCGTAGGCCCAGGCCGGAGCATCGACATCGAAGTGCTGCACGGGCGTGCCGTCCACGGTGGCGAACCGGGCCCGCAACGCCTCGTGCCGAGCCTGCGCGTCGCGCAGCCCGGCGCGCAGCGCGTCGACGTCGAGCGGACCATCGATCCGCAGCACGATGCTGTCGTGGTACCCGGAATCGCCGGGATCGAGTTGCTCAGCGAGCCAGATGCCCTCCTGGGTGGCGGTCAGCGGTAGCGGATCGGCCCGTCGCCGTTGCCGCAGCAGCGTGACGAGTAGGGCCCGTCGGGCGTCGGGATCGGTCGTCATGGCTACTCCACGGGGTGGTGGGCGTGTCGCCGGCCGGCGCGAGGGAGGCTAGCAGCGGCCGGTGCATCGGCCGAGGATCGCGCGGATCGGCATAACCATCCGCTAACCGTCCGTCGATACGATGCAGGCCGGAGGTGACCAGCATGCCCAATTCCTTTTCCCGCTTTCTTGACGAAGAAGACCTGGGCAAGGTGCGTGACGCGTACCTGGAGTCCCTGGCCGCGCTCGAGGCCGAGGAAGAGGTCGAAGTCAAGGCGGTCGGCGCTCCCCCAGAGCCGCAGGAAACCTGAGCCGGGCCCCGCGCCGGAACGCCCGGGCCGGGTGTGACGGGGATGGATTGGCCGACAGCACCGTAGTGCGCCGGCCGGGCTGACGGCCCGGTCCGGCCCGACGTGGAGACCGAATGATTTCAGCATCCCTGCAGACCGACTCGGGCCGCCGGCGCGCCGGGCGAGCCAGGTGCCGATGAGCCCCCGCACGAGGGCAGCCCGGCTGCGGGCCACACCGGTGGTGCGCCTCGCCTCGGCAGCCCTGGCGGCCCACCGTGGCGCCGCCATGCTCCTCGCGGCCATCACGCTGGTGGCCGCCTCGGTGCCGGCGGGGCTGGCGATCGCGTCGGGTCGGTTGGTCGACGCGCTGCACCACGGCGACGACCGGGACGGGACCGCGCGGGCACTGGCCGGGCTCCTGCTGGCGTTGACCGTGTTGTTCCTGTTCCAGCAGGCCCTCACACCCGTGGCTCAGGCGGTCGCGGAGGACCTGGGCCGGCGGATGAACCGGCACGTCTGCGTGCGGGTGTTGACCGCACTGCACCGTCCCGCCGGTGTGGCCCATCTCGAGGACGAACGGACCGGCCGGCTCCTGGCGGCCGTCAACGGGGGCCTCGGCGGCACCACGGTCCGCGACGGACTGGTGGGCGCCGCCAACATGACCATCACCCGGTTGGGGGCGGCCGGCGGCGGTCTGGTGTTGTGCGCTTACCGCTGGTGGCTCGGGTGCCTGGTTCTGGCCGGGCACGGTGTCGCCATGGTGATCGTGTCCCGCAACTACCAGCAGGCTCTCGCCTCCGCGGAGGGCACGCCTGACCGCGTCCGCCGAGCGATGTACCTGAAGGACGCCCTCACTACGGCCGGCCCCGCCAAGGAGGTGCGGGTCTTCGGACTCGCCGACTGGTTGCTCTCGTCGTACCGCGCCGAGTTCTGGAGCGCGCTCAAGGAGGTCCGCCGCGGTCGGGGAAGATCTGGCCTGGCGAGCCTCGCCAGCGGCGGCATCGTGCTGGTGCTGCACGTCCTGGTGCTCGTGCCGCTGACTCTCGACCTGCGCGCGCAGCGCCTGTCGGTCGCCGAGTTCACCACCTACGCCATGGCCACCACGGCGCTGCTCGGCCTGGCGACGGTGATGCCCGACCTGGTGAACATCGCGGCCGGCGGCCGGATCCTTGGTGCGGCCGCCGAACTGGAGCGATGGACCAGCACGTATCCCGCTGCCGCGCCCGGCGTCGCCGCCCCGCTGTCCTCCTCGGGCAGCATCGTCTTCGAGAACGTCGGCTTCCGCTATCCCCAGTCCTCCACCTGGGTGCTCCGGCACCTCGACCTCACCATTCCGCTCGGCACGGCCACCGCGGTGGTCGGCGTCAACGGCGCCGGCAAGACCACCCTGGTCAAGCTGCTCTGTGGCCTGTACCAGCCGACCGAGGGGCGGATCCTGGTGGACGGTGTGGACCTGCGGGAAATCGACACCGGAAGCTGGCAGCGCCAGTTCGCGGCGCTGTTCCAGGACTGGATCCGCTGGGGGCTGCCGGTGCGCGACAACGTCCTGCTCGGCGCGCCGGACCGCGCCGCCGACGAGAAGACCCTCGCCGAGGTCGCCCGGTGGTCGGGACTGCAGCAGGTCGTCGAGGAGTTGCCAGCCGGCTGGTCGACCGTGCTCAGCCGGCAGTTCGACGGCGTCGACCTCTCGGGCGGCCAGTGGCAGCGGGTCGGGCTGGCGAGGGCGTTGTGGGCCGCGGCCGCCGGCGCCAGGATCCTGGTGCTCGACGAGCCCACTGCGGCGCTCGACGTCCGTGGCGAGGCCGAGCTGTACGACCTGCTCCTGCAGGCGGTGTCCGGCAGGACCATCGTGCTGATCTCCCACCGCTTCTCCACCGTCCGGCACGCCGACCAGATCGTCGTCCTGGACGAAGGGAAGGTCGTGGAGCGCGGCAGCCACGCGAGCCTCATGGCGGCTGGTGGCCGGTACAGCCGCATGTTCACCGTCCAGGCCGAGCACTTCGTAGGACAGGAGGCCAGGTGAAGACGTCCCCCCGCGGCCGCCGTCACCCGCTGTGGGCCGCGATCGGGCTGTCCCTCGAAGCCGATCGCCGTTCCACGGTACTGACGTTTCTGAGCTTCGGCCTGCGCCCGGCGATTCCGATCGTGATCGCCTATCTGCTCAAGGTGGTCATCGACGCCGCGGTGGCCGGCGATGGAAGCACCGTCCTCGTCACGGCGGTCGGGATCGCTGCGGCGGCCGCCCTGTCGTTCGGGTCCGTGTCGTGGGCCATCGAGCTGAACACCAAGATGATCGAGGCCACGTCGGCGCTGATCGACGAGCGCCTGATCCGGCTGACCAGCCGCCTGCCGGGCGTGGGCCACATGGACCGGCCCGAGGTCCTTGACCGACTGGAGGTCCTGCGTCAGGAAAGGGTCCACCTGTCCGAGGGTGCGGACGCCTTCGCGCTGGTGCTGGGCGCGGCGGTGCGTGCGGTGGTCACGGCCGTCGTGCTCGCGATGTTGAACCCCGTCATGCTGCTCGCACCGCTGCTCGCGATTCCGGCGTTGGTGGCCTCACGCCGGGGACATCGTCGCCGGGGCGCCGCCGTCGCTGCGGCCGCAGCCGACGCCCGGCTGGCCCAACACCTGTTCCAGACCGGCAGTGCCGTTTCTTCCGGCAAGGAGCTGAGGCTGACCGGCGCGGCCGACGAGGTGCGCGCCCGTTACGAGCGGGTAGCCGCGGCGGCGGACGCACCGGTGACCCGGACGGTGTGGCGCAACGTGCTGCCCACGGCGCTTGCCGGAGCGTTCTTCGCCGTGGGGTATCTCGGCGCGCTGCAGCTGGTGTTGCGGCAGTACACCGCGTCGCACACGTCGCTGGGCGAGGTGGTGCTGACGTTGAGTCTGGTGACGTGGATCAGCCTCCAGGTGGCGCAGGCGGTGGCCTTCCTCGGATTCCTGCAGGAGACCGTGGACGCGTCGCGGAACCTGCTGGCGTTCGAGGACTACGTCGCCGGGGCGGTGGGTGCCGTCGGTGGACGCCAAGAACCGCCCGAGCGGCTTGTCACGGGAATGCGGCTGGAAGGGGTGAGTTTCCAGTACCCCGGCGGAGAGCGGCCGGCGCTGCGGAACGTCACCCTGGATCTGCCGGCCGGCTCGGTGGTCGCCGTGGTCGGTGCCAACGGCGCCGGCAAGTCCACCCTGATCAAGCTGCTCAGTGGTTTGCTGGAGCCCGCCGAGGGGCGGGTCCTGGCGGACGACGTGGATCTGGCGCTGACCCGACCCGGGTCCTGGTACACCCGGACGAGCGCGTGTTTCCAGGACTTCGTCCGCTTCGAGTTCACTGCGGCCCTCAGCGTCGGGCTGGGCAGCCTGCCGCACCGCGACGACCACGACCGGGTGGCCACGGCGGTGCGCGACGGCGCGGCGGAGCAGGTGATGGCGTCCCTCCCGCAGGGCCCGGCCACGCCGCTCGGCCGGTCGTTCGCGGATGGCGCGGAGCTCTCCGGCGGGCAATGGCAGCGGATCGCGCTGGCCCGGGGCAGGATGCGCCAGACGCCGTGCCTGCTGGTACTCGACGAGCCCACCGCCGCCATCGATCCGCTCGCCGAGGACGAGATCCTCAGCCGCTACATCGCGGCGGCGCGCGCGACCGTGGAGCGGACGAACGGCATCACCCTGTTCGCCTCGCACCGGATGTCCACCGCTCGGGCGGCTGACCTGATCATCGTGATCGCGGACGGGGAGGTCGTGGAGGTGGGCGACCATGCCACGCTCACCGAGCGGCCCGACGGCATCTACCGCGACCTGTACGACCGCCAGGCACGCGCGTACGCGTGACCCGGCCGCAGCCCGCAACGGAGGAGCAGTCGTGCCCGTCGAGAGTCGTCCGGATACGCAACGAGCCGCCCGCGCGGCCGAGAGCATGCGTGCCGTCTGGCGCTCGGTGCTCGCGATCGACGAGGTGGCCGAGGACAGCCACTTCTTCGAGCTCGGCGGCCATTCCATGCTGGCCACCCGGTTGATGTCTCGGGTGCAGAAGGCGCTGGGCGTCGAGCTGCCCGTGCAACTCATCTTCGACCACCCTGTGTTCGGCGACTTCGTGACGAGCGTGCTGGCGGTGACTGCGGGAGCGGAGCCGCGGGTGGTGGGCGGCGGTGGAGCGACCTCCGCACCCCTGTCGTTGCAGCAGCAGGAACTGATGGCGATGGAGGCGGCGCTGGGATGGGCTCCGGCCAACAACGCGACCGCGGTGGCGACCGTGCCCGCGGCCGTCGATCCCGCCCTGCTGCGCGCAGCGTTGCGGCTGGTGGTCGAGCGCCACCCCATGCTGAGGGCGATCATCACGGCCGAGGCGGAAGGCTTCGTGCAGCGGCTGGCGCCGGTGCCCGCCGAACCCCCGCTGTCGATGATCGACCTGAGTGGACGTCCACCAGCGGACACCGAGCGGGAGCTGCGGCGGGCACTGCGCCGTGCCCATCTGACCGCCTTCGAGCTGGCCGGCGGTTCGCTGCTGCGGGTGCAGCTCTTCCGTCGGGCACCGGAGGACCACGTGCTCGCCGTTCACCTGCACCACGCCGCCGGCGACGGGGAGTCGCTGCGCCTGCTGTTCGAGGACCTGGCCGCCTGCTACGGCGCGCTCGCCGAAGGTCGCAGCCCTCGGCCGGCTCCCGCGCTCAGCTACCTGGACTACGTGCGGTGGCAGGAGCAGCGGGCCCCCGAGGCGATGGCCCACCGCCGGGCCGCGTGGCGGGCGACCGTGCGGGCCCTTGCCGCAGACCTGCCGGCCGACACCGAGCGTCTCCCGGTGGGCCTGCCATTGGGCCGCTGGTCGACCCGGGTCCGGAGCGAGGCGCTGGCCCCGTTGCGGCAATGGGTCGCGGCCGAGGGCGGCACCGACTTCACGGCGGTGGCACTCGCCGTGGCCGTGGTGTCGGCTCGATTGCGGCACCGGTCCCGGATCGGGGTGGGTACCGTGCTGGACAACCGTGGGTTGCCCGACTTCGACGGGGTGATCGGCCCCTTCGCCACCAGCACGCTGCTGGCCGTTGCGGTGCAACCGGAAGCGAGCGCCCGGCAGGTGCTCGCCGCGGTGCGCGAGCAACTCGGTGTGGCGCGGGCGTCCGCAGGACTGCCGCTGGAGTGTCTGCTGCGGGAACCGGCAGAGGAGCTGTACGTCAATCCGAGCGGCCTGGTGGACGTGGTGGTCTCGGTCGACCGGGTGGAACGGCCCATCGCCGCCTACGGGCTTCCGCTGACGTTGCTTCCCGACGATGGCGAACCGTTGGTCCCGTTGGCCCTTGCACCGACGCTCGGGGTCTTCGGCCTGGTCGGTCCGGACGGTGACCTGCACCTCGTGGTGGAGTTTCCGGACGAGCCCCGCCGCCGGGCCCATGCCGTCGCCCTGCTGGACGGCACCGCCATGCTGTTGGCCCGCATCGCGGTGACGCCGGACGCGCCGCTGTCGTCGGCGCCGACCGCGGCCGGCAAGCCGTGAGCCTCCCCGGTGCGGTGATCCTGGATACCGAAGGCGGGCCGGTCGAGGTGCACCGGGACGCCGAGGGTTGGCCCACCGTGCGGGCGCGCGGGCCGGTCCCGGCAGCATTCGGCCTTGGCTGGAGCGTGGCCAGCGATCGCCGCAGCCAGATGGACCTCCTGCGTCGCACCGCACACGGGCGGTTGGCGGAGGTGCTCGGTCCCACTGCGGTCGCCGGTGACACCCTCCAGCGCACACTCGATCTCCCCGGGGTCGCAGCGCGATGTGTGCTCGGCCTGCCGGACGGACAGCGCCGACTGCTCGAGGCGTTCGCTGCGGGGGTGGCCGTCGCCAAGGCGAGTGCCGAATACGAGCCGTGGCGCCCGGTCGACTCCATCGCCGTCGTGCAACTGCTGTTCCAGCAGATGGCCGGCGACGGCGGCGAGTTGCGCATGGTGGAGGTGATGCGCCGGACCCTGCCGGCGGACGTCGTCGACTTTCTGCTGCCGGACTGCGACGAGTTCGAGACCGGGTGCGACGGGGTCGCTCCGGCCGTCACCGACGTTCCGGTGCCTCGGCGCGAGCTGGCCGCCCTGTTCGCCCTGCCGCCGGGCGGAGGTGACCGGGTGGTCGTGGCCCAGCAGCGACCGGTCGGCAGCAATGCCTGGGCGACCAGCCGGGGCAGTGTCGCCGTACTGGCCAACGACATGCACCTCGAGCTGACGAGCCCGTCCGTGGCGTACGTGGCCCGGGTCGAGCTGCCCGACGCTCGGGTCGCAGGGATCACGGTGCCCGGGCTGCCGGTGGTGCTGGCCGGCGCCAACGACCATGTGGCCTGGGGCTTCACCCGGCTGCCGGGCGACACCGTGGATCTCACGGAGCTGGACCCGGCGGAGGTACAGCAGGCGCGGACGCGTCGGGAGGTCATCCACGTGCGCGGTGGAGCGGACGTGACGATCGACGTCCGGGAAACCACGCGGGGCCCGGTCGTCGGCCAGCTTGCTGGACGCGACATCGCCTTCCGCGGCACGCTGACCGATCCGTCCGCGTTGGATTTCCGCGTCGCGGATCTGTACTGGGCGCGTGACGCGGCGGAGGCCGCGGCGATCGTGACCGACAGTGGCATGCCGCCGGTCAACGCGGTGATCGCCGATGCCGCCGGCCACATCACCTGGACGGTGGGGGGACGCTTTCCCCGACGTGAGGGGACGGGTCCGCGGGGACTCACCGCGTCCGACTGTCCGATGCCCGATTCCCGGCTGTCGCCCACCGAGCTGCCGCGGCTGGACGATCCGGCCTCCGGAATGGTGATCAGCTGCAACAACGGCAACTCCCTGCTGCGTGCCAGTGGCGTGGCCTGGAACTGCTTCGGTGGTGTCCGCGCCCGCCGCGCGGCCCAGGTCCTCGGCCGTGCGGCGGCACCGGACGAGTCGGTGGCTCGTGCCCTGCAACGAGACGTCGACGCCGGCTACTACGAGTTCTACCGGGCCCTCGCGGTGCGGCACCTGGGAGCCGACGGCGGACCACCGACGCTGCGATGCCTGCGGGACGAGGTGACGGCCTGGCGCGGCACCGCCGCGCCCGACGAGGTGGGCCTGGCGTTGCTGTCGGTGTTCCGCGACGTCGTCCGGGAGACGCTGTTCGCGGCCGCCACCCGACCCTGCCAGGACTACGACCAGTCCTTCGTGTATTGCTGGAACGCCCACGAGCGGCCGTTGCGGCGGATGATCGAGTCGCTGTCGGCCAGCCTGGTGCCGCCGCCGTGGCGGGACGACCGGCACTTCGTCGTCGGACACCTGCTGCTGGCCCGACGGCTGTTGACCGCGCAGACCGGCGACCCCGCACCGGTGCGGTGGGGCAGCGTCAACGGACTGCGTCTCACCGCCGCGTCGGCGACCCTCACCCTCCGGGCCAGCGTGGAAGTGCCAGGCTGCCCGGAGTCGCTGCGGGTGGCGCAGCCCGACTTCGGTGCCGCCATGCGCCTGGTGGTGGCACCGGGCCGGTCGGGCGGTGGCCTGCTGGAGGTGCCGGGGGCGGCCGTGGCCGCAACCCGGCGGGATCTCGCGGCCGTGTACCGGTGGGCGGGAGACGGCACGAGCAGCACCCCGTTGCGGGGCTGTCCGTGACGTCGCCGGCCCGGCCCCGTGGTGCGCGCACCACGGGGCCGGGCCGGCGACGTGCGATCCCGGTCGGCCGCGGACGTCAGCCCGCGAAAGCTGGCTGTTGCCCGTCGAGCCGCCACGCCTGCGCGTGCAGCCGCCGACCGACGAAGTCGCCCCGGACGGCGCGCGCATAGAGCCGCTGGGTGGTCAGGTGTGGATTGACCTGCAGGCCCTCCCGCAATCTGGAGGCGCACAACTGGTGCCAGCGATAGACCTGGGTGAGCTGCCCCTGTTGCCCGTGCACCAGGATCAAGGCCCGGTAGCTCTGCTCGTGGAACGGCTCGATCTCCAGCGTCCGCTGGCACCAGCGCAGCACGCTCAGATGGTCGCCGGCCGCCATGGCGCGGTCGGTCAGGAAGCTCAGGGCACACAGCAGGCGGCTCCGGAGCCACTCCCGGTGTGTGGCTGCCCAGTCGGTGTCGGCGTCGGCCAGGAAGTCGCCGTGGTAGAGCTCCACCGCACGCCGGTACGGTTCGGTGGCGTCCCGGTGCTCCAACTGGGCGGCATGGCCCAGCTCGACGAGCTGGTCGAAGGCTTCGAAGTCAAGCCACACGTTCTCGGCCTCCAGCACGTACCCCGACTCGCGGGTCAGTAGCTGCAGCCTCGATTGGCGCGTGGCCTCCGCGCGCCGGTCCTGTGCCCAGCTGAGGGTCTGCCGCAGCATGTGGACCGCGACCTTCAGCGAGCTGGAGTTCGTCGACCAGGGCGCGTCCGGCCACAGTGCTTCGTAGAGGTTGTCGCGGGCCACGACACGACCACGCCGTAGCAGGAGGTATTGCAGGAGACTTTTCGCTTTCCCCGCCCGCCAGCGCTCTACCGTCCGCCCGGCGCAAGTCAGCCTGAAAGCGCCGAAGGAATTTATCTGGATGTCTGCTTCATCTGGGTCAATCACCGATACCCCCGTATCAGATGGAGCTTCATGACTCGACCAGAATCCAGTCGGATGGATGCGGTATGGCCACCGAGTTCCGTGGCGGTGGTCGATATTGCTGGTGTTGGCTGCGGATGCGTGGCGCCGACTGGATCTTGCTATTCGAGCCTATCCCAGCGATGTTGATCGATGCAAGTCTTTGGTATACCCGCCCGCTACGACAGATATCGCCCTCCGATGGCCATCCGGTCCACAGTGTATGGCATCTCGGGCTCGCCGGGCGCCTCAAAGCTGCATGGCGCGTCAAATAGGCGCCACTTGCCCCTTTTTTGGTCGATAAGATCGAAATGCCGGCACGTCGTGCTCGCGTAACCGCCTGTGAACCAATGGTCGGTAACTTGTCGTCGGCGTCGAAGATCCGGTGGTTTCGTCACGTGTCATAAAGTGTCGAATGCCGCCTCAGGCGCCGCGGGAGAGCTCGTTATTGAGTCGGCGATCCTGTCGATTTGCTAAACGGACGGGAGCACCTCGATATGGCCGTTCTGGATTGTGTCGTGATCGGCTACAACGAGGGTGATTTCAACGAATACCGCGTGATGTGCGAGCGGGCGGGTCCGCGCTCCCCGGAGTTCCAGATCATGCGGTCGGAACACCTGGTCTACGAGGGCCGGAGCATGCCGTGGCTGCAGGCGTTCAGCCACCTCCGGTACCGGGCGACCGGCCGTGCCGACCGGTACCACGTCGGCGAGGTGTTCAACCTGGCCGCGCTCTACCTCACCAGTTACCTGCGGGGGCAGGGGCTCACTGCCGAACCGATCTCCCTCTTCAGCGGCGAGCAGGACCGGCTGGAAGACCTGCTCGCCCAGCGACCGGCGGTGGTCGCGATCACGACGACGTTCTACGTCAACATCCTGCCGGTCGGCCCGCTCGTGGAGTACGTCCGCATGCGGTCCCCGTCGAGTCACATCGTGGTCGGCGGTCCACTCGTCGACAACCTGTGCCGCTCCGGCGTCACCGACGACGTGCAGGACCTCCTCTTCGCGATGGGGGCCGACTCGTACGTGCAGGAGTCCCAGGGGGAGCAGAGCCTGGCCGCGCTGTGTCACGCGGTGCGGGCCGGCGACGACATCGCGAAGCTGGACAACGTCATCCACTGCCCCGACGACCGGTGGGTGCTGACCCGACGGTCCCCCGAGAACAACGACCTCGACGCGTGCGCCATCGACTGGGCCGGCTTCGATCCGGCCCTGCTGGGGCCCACCGTCCAGTTGCGGACCGCCCGAAGCTGCGCCTTCAAGTGCAGCTTCTGCGACTACCCCACCCGGGCGGGGGCGCTGACCCTGGCATCGGTGGAGACGGTGCGTCACGAGCTGCGCACGCTGGCCGGGATGGGTGTCCGCAACGTCGTGTTCGTCGACGACACGTTCAACGTGCCGCCCAAGCGCTTCAAGGAGCTGTGCCGGATGATGATCGAGGAGGACCTCGGTCTGCGGTGGTACTCCTACTTCCGCTGCTCCAACGCGCGGGATGACGAGGCCTTCGACCTCGCGGCGCGCAGTGGTTGCGCCGGTGTGTTCCTCGGCATCGAGTCGGGCGACAGCACGGTGCTGCGCAATATGCACAAGCTCGCGCAGGACAGCCAGTACCGGGAGGGCATCCTCCGGTTGAACGAGCGTGGCATCACGACGTTCGCCTCGATCATCGTCGGGTTCCCCGGCGAGACGGAGCAGACCGTGCAGAACACCATCGACTTCCTCAACGAGACCGCGCCGTCCTTCTGGCGTGCCCAGGCCTGGTGGGCGAACCCTCGGTCGCCGGTGTTCCAGCAGAAGGAACTCCTGGGCATCCGCGGCGAGGGGTACAACTGGTCCCACTTCACCATGTCGTCCGAGGAGGCCGCCACACACACCGACCGCATGTTCCAGGCGGTCACCTCCTCCGTGTGGCTGCCGCTGTACGACTTCGACTTCTGGGCCCTGCCCTACCTGGACGGTAAGGGCCTGGGCGTCGACGATCTGACGCCGCTGCTGCGGACGAGCCAGCAGCTCATCGGCGCACGCAACCGCGCGGAGCAGCCGCATGTGGTTGCCTCCCTGGAGCACGAGTTCGCGCAGCAGGTGGCCGGTCTGCACCTGGCACCGGCGAGGTACTCGCTGTGAGCCCGCACCGGCCGTGGCGCTCGATCGTCGATCGGCTGCTCGCCGTCGCCGACAGCGATCCGACCCGTCAGGCGCTCGTCCATGGCTCAGAGGTGCTCGACTTCGGGCAGCTGGCCGCGCGCGCCGGGACGGTCGCGGCGGGACTCGCCGCGCGCGGCGTCGGCCCGGAGTCCCTGGTCGGCCTCCTGCTGCCGCGGAGCGTCGACATGGTCGTCGCGCTCTTCGGCGTGTTGCGCAGCGGTGCTGGCTACGTCCCACTGGACCCGGCGCTGCCGCCCGCCCGGCTGCACCACATGTGCGAGAACGCGCGGGTGGATCTGGTGCTCTGCGGGTCCGGTCCGGGGGCGCTTCCGGACTTTCCCGCCGTCCAGCGGACCGTCCGGCTCGCCGACTGCCGCCGGTCCGGCACGGCGGGCGGTCCGCCGGCCCCCCGGATCGACCCCCGCCACCGGGCGTACGCCCTGTACACCTCCGGCTCCACCGGATGGCCGAAAGCCGTGCAGGTGACCTACGGGTCCCTGGACAACCTGTTGACGGCGATGGAGACGGTCGTGGGCCCGCCGGGCGCACGCATCGGCTGGAACGCCAGCCTCGCCTTCGACGCCTCCGTCCAACAGTGGCTGCGGCTGTGCCGCGGTGACACGGTCGTGCTGCTCGACGACGCGGTGCGCCGAGACCCCGAGGCGCTGGTCCGTACGATCGTCGAGCAGCGACTGACCGAGCTCGACGTCACCCCGACCCACGCCGTGGAACTGCTCGACCAGCTCGACGCGCGCCCCCTCGGCCAGTCCCTGCGGCTGCTGGTCGGCGGCGAGGCGATCGCGCCGTCGCTGTGGCGGCGGATGGCGTCGCGTCGGGCCGCCGGCGCGCTGATCCCGGTGAACCTGTACGGACCGACCGAGTGCACGGTCGACGTCACCGCCGCCCCGATCGACGAAACCGGTGGCCCGCACCTGGGCACGCCGCTGGCCGGTACCCGGGTGTACCTGCTGGACGCGTCCCTGCGCCCGGTGCGCCGCCCGGGCATCGTGGGAGAGCTCTTCGTCGCCGGGGCCGGTGTCGCCCGGGGCTACCTGGGGCAGCCCGGGCTGACCGCGCGCCGCTTCCTGCCCGACGTGGTGGCCGGCGACGGTACCCGCATGTACCGCACCGGCGACCTGGGACGGTGGAACCCCGCGGGCCGGCTCGAGTTCTGTGGGCGCGCCGACGGCCAGTTGAAGGTCCGGGGCTTCCGGGTGGAGCCGGGCGAGGTGGAAGCGGCGCTCACCGAGTGCCCGCAGATAGCCCAGGCGGTGGTGACCGTCCGGGAGGACAGCCCGGGCGCCGCGGCCCTCGTCGCCTACTGCCGTCGCGCCGACGGCCACGCCCTGGACGTCGACGCGGTGCGCCGCGCGGTGCGGACCCGGCTTCCCGAGTACATGGTCCCCACGACGATCGTGGCCGTCGATGCGCTGCCACGCACGGCCAACGGCAAGGTGGACCGGGCGGCGTTGCCGGCTGCATCGGAACCGGGCCCGACGACGGCAGCCGTGCCGCCGCTGACCGGCGCCACACAGCAGCTCGTCGGCGCCGCCTGGCGCGAGGTGCTCGGAGTGGACCGGGTCGGGCCCTCGGACAACTTCTTCGAACTGGGCGGGCAGTCGGTGCTGGCCTTCCGGCTCGTCGCCCGGCTGCGACGCCGGATCGGGCGCGCCATCCCCCTGGTGGCCGTCTTCGAGCATCCCGTCCTGACGGATCTGGCGGCGTACATCGATCAGCACGACCGGGTTCCGGAAGGGGTTGAGCAGCGGTGAGCGGTGAGCACGGCGGACTGCTCGACAGATTGCACCGGCACGCGGCGGCGGAGCCGGAGCGGGTGGCCTTCACCTGGTTGCGGGACCTCGGCACGCCGACCGACCGGCTGACCTATGCCGAGCTGGACGAGGCGGCGTCCACGGTCGGTGCCCGGTTACGCAGCGGCACCGAGCCGGGCGACAGGGTCCTGGTGGTGCATCCGCCCGGCCTCGGATTCCTGACCGGCTTCCTCGGTTGTCTCTACGCGGGAGTGGTGCCCGTGCCGGTCTATCCGGCACTGGACACCAGCACCGGAGCCGAAACCGTCCGACGCATCGCCGAGGACTGCGGTGCGACCCTGGCGTGGACGTCAGACGAGACGCTGGCGCAGGACGCGGAGCGGGCGCTCGGCATGCGCACCGAATGGCGCGCCGGCACGGACCGGCTGCCCGAGCCGGCGCGGCCGGATCCGGCCCGTCCCGCATTCCTGCAGTACACCTCCGGCTCGACCGGCACGCCGAAGGGCGTGGTCGTCACGCACGGCAACCTCGCGGCGAACCTGCACTCGATCGCCCGCGCCTTCCGGCACGACCGGTCCGCGGTGGTGCTGAGCTGGCTGCCCGCGTACCACGACATGGGGCTGATCGGGAACCTGCTGCACCCGCTGCACGCCGCCATACCGGCCTATCTGGCCGCGCCGGGCGACTTCGTCCGGCACCCGCTGTCCTGGCTGCGGGCGATCGCCGACCTGGGCGTCACTACCAGCGGCGCGCCCAACTTCGCCTACGAACTGGTGGTCAGGGCGTGGGGCCGGGCCCCGGTCGCCGATCTGGACCTCAGCGGGTGGTGCAAGGCGTACAGCGGGGCGGAACCGGTGTCGGCGTCGACGCTGGAACGCTTCGCGCACCTGCTGAGCCCGGCCGGCTTCCGCCGTACGGCCTTCATCCCGTGTTACGGCCTGGCGGAGGCGACGCTGCTCGTGACGGCGATGCCGCCAGGGCAGGGGGCACGGACCCGCCGCGCGGCGGACGGCGCCGAAGCGGTGTCCTGCGGGCGGCCGTACGGATGCGATGTCGTGGTCGTCGCCGGGGACACGCCGGTCGCCGACGGCACCATCGGCGAGGTCCTCGTCCGGGGCGACAGTGTCGCCGCCGGCTACTGGGGGCAGCCCGAGCTTGACGGTCGGGTGTTCGGCGCCTCGGTCGCTGGGCGCACCGGGCGGTGGCTTCGAACGGGAGACCTCGGTTTCTTCACAGAGGGTGAGCTTCACGTCACCGGACGCAGCAAGGACGTCATCGTGATCCGTGGGCGCAACCTCTACCCGCACGACCTGGAGCGGCTGGCCACCAGCGTCGTGCCCGCGCTGCGCCCGGGCGGCGCGGTGGCCTTCCAGGACCCGGCCGGCCGCGGCGTAGTGATGGTGGCCGAAGCACGTGCCGGCGGCGTCACGGACGACGACCGGCGCCGACTCGGCGCCGCACTCGCCAGTGACTTCGGGGTCGGCCTGGTCGATCTGCTCGCGGTACGGCCCGGCACCGTGCCCAAGACCACCAGCGGCAAATTGCGGCGCGGCGAGACGGCGCGACGGTACCGCGCGGGCGCGTACGAGCGATACCGCGACCGGCAGGGAAGCGCCGAAGCCGACCGGTCCAGCCCGCAGGGGCGGACGCGACGCGCGGTCGAGGAGTTGCTGGGCGTGCCGGTCACCGACGAGACCGAACCGCTGGTGGCTCTCGGCCTCGACTCGCTGACGGCGCTGCAACTGTCCGAACTGGTCCACCGCGAATCCGGGGCGGACCTACCGGTGCGTGTCCTACTGGAGGGCGCCACGCTGGCCGACCTGTTGGCCCGGGTGGAATCGCCCGCTGCTGCCCGCCCCGCGGAGCCTGCGGCGGCACCGGCCGGCCACGGCCGTCTGTCCCAGGCCCAGGAGGCGCTGGCCTTTCTGCAGACGCTTGACCCTGACAGCGACGAGTACAGCATCTCCTTCGCGTGGGAACTGGGTCCCGGCACCGACGTGGCGGCGTTCGACGAGGCGCTGCGCCTCGCCGTACGGCGCCAGCCGGAGTTGGCGGTCCGCATCGTCGCCGACGGCAACCGGCACCGTCGCGAGCCGGTATCCGGGGAACACCTGACCGCGGCGTTGGCGCTCGCCCCCGTTCCGATCCGGCCGGACCGGCTCGACGAACAACTCGCCGACGCCGCGGCGGCACCGTTTCGCCTCGACAAGGGCCCATTGGTGCGTCTCTACCGGTGGCAGTCGGCGGACCGTCAGGTGTACCAACTGGTCGTCCACCACATCGTGACCGACCTCTGGTCTCTTGGCCTGCTGCTCCGCGACCTGGGGGAGGGCTACCGCCGCCTGTCCGGCGACGCCGGTTGGAGCCCGCCGCCGCGCGGCTCCTACGACGACTACGTCAACCAGCAGGACACGTACCTCCGGTCACCGGCGGCCGAGGCCCGGAGCGCGGCGTTGCGGCGACGGTTGCCGAAGCGGGCGACCGCCCTCGACATCCGGACCGACCTGCCGCGCGCCAACCGGCGCAGCGCGCGGGCCGGTCGGGTCACCCGTACCCTCCCCGTGGCGGCCGACGCGCGTGGCGGACCCGACCAGGTGGCGCTGCTGGTCGCCCTCTGGGCGCTGTGCCTGCACCGGTACGGCACGCCCAGCCCCGTCGTCGTGGGCGTCCCGGTGCTGGGCCGGCCGTCCGGTCGGCTCGCCGAGATCGGCGGCCTGTGCACCAACACGGTGCCAGTCGCCATCGGGGTCGACGTCGAGCAGCAGCTCGACGCGCTCGTGGCAGACGTCCGCCAGCAGGTGCTCGACGGGATGGACGAAGGGCTCTACCCGCTGCTGCACGCGGTGCAGGCGGTGCGGCCGCCGCGTGTGGCAGGTCGGCTGCCGCTGCTGGAGACCCTGGTCACCGTCCTGGAGAACCCGCTGCCCGAGGTGCCCGAGCTGCGCGATGCGCTGAGCGGGCAGCCGGCCCCGCTGCGGCTGGGTGAACTGACCATGGCGAGTATTCCCGTACCCCGGCGTACCTGCCGCTACGACCTGGATCTCGTGGTCACGCCGCGCAGGTCCGAGTATCTGCTGACGTTGGACTACGCCGTCGACCTGTTCCGACCGGACACCGCGGCGGCGATCCTGGCGACGTACGCCGCCATGGTCGCGGCGGCCGGCACCGGGCCGGAGCGGGTGGCCGAGGTGTTCGTGCTCTCCGAGACCGACGAGGCCCTGGTGAAGCGCTTCGCGGGCATGGACCGCCCCGACGTCGAGACGCCCGTGCCCGCACGGATGAGGGACGCGGCCGTTACCTGGCCGGACGCGCCGGCCGTCGTCGCGGCCGGACGGACCGTCCGCTTCGAAGACTTCGCCGACCAGGTGGACCGCCTCGCGGCCGCGCTGCGAGTGGTCACCGGTGGCGACGGGTCCGGCGAAAGGAGGCCGGATGAGCCGGCCTGATCGGGATGCGGCGGCGCGGCGACAGGTCGGTCTCCTGCTGGAGGAGCCCGCCGCGTTCGCCACCGGCATGTTCGGGGCCTGGGCCGCCGGCCTCGGCGTGCTGCCGCTGCCCGTGGAGTTCCCCGATGCCCGGTTGCGGGAGATGCTCGCGGACTGCCAGCCGCGGCTGGTCCTCGCCTCCACCGGCACCGCGGACCGGGCCCGCAGGCTCGTGTCGGGGCTGACCGAATCGCCGGTCGTAGTGGTGCTCGACGAGTGCACCGATCGCGGCGCAGCCGGGCCGGCGGACCCGCCGCCGGTGGACGCGCCCGCCTACACGGTCTACACGAGTGGTTCCACCGGGCGGCCCAAGGGCGTGCTCATCCGCCACGACCAGTTGGCCCACCTCGTCGCCTGGGAGGGCGAGGCCTGGCAGTTGGGGCCGTGGGTGCGCATGGCGCAGACCTTGTCCCTGGGCTTCGACTTCGGGTTGCAGGAGGTCTTCACCGCACTGTCGTTCGGCGGCTGTCTGGTGGTGCCCGCCGGGGAGGAGCGCCGCGACGCGCGCCGCTACGCCCGGTTCCTCGCCCGGGAGAGGGTCACCGTCCTGTTCACCACCCCCTCGTATGCGGACCAACTGGTGGCCGCCGGGGAACCGCTGCCCGCGCTGCGCCTGGTCCTGCTGGGCGGCGAGGTGCTCAAGCGGTCCACCGTGCTTGGACTGCGACGGCTCGTCAATGCCGAGTGTCGACTGGTGAACGGCTACGGTCCGACCGAGGCGACGGTGAACTGCCTGGCCTACGAGGTGCCCGCCGACCTCGACGCCGACGCCGACGCCGTGCCGGTGCTGCCGGTCGGCCGGCCCTCGGGCGCCAGCCGCATCCGGCTGGTGGACGAGTACGGCCTTCCGGTGCCCGTCGGGGCGCTCGGTCACATCGTCATCGGCGGGCCGGGAGTGGCGGACGGGTACCTACACCGGCCGGAGGCCACCGCGGAGCGGTTCGTCGTCGACCGCCGTACCGGTGAGCGTGTGTACCGCAGCGGAGACCTGGCCCACCTGGACCGCGACCGGGGCTACGTCGTGGTGGGGCGGGCCGACCGCCAGGTCAAGGTGCGCGGCTTCAGGGTCGAACCGGAAGAGGTGGAGCACCTGGCGCGCGAGCTGTCGGGCGTGTCGGCCTGCGCGGTCCTCGTCGTGCCGGAGCCGACCCGCCTCGTCGTGTTCGTCGTCGGCACCGCGGACGCGGGCGACCTGCTGCGGCACCTGGCCGACCGGCTGCCCGCAGCGATGGTGCCGGAACAGGTCACCTTCGTGGAACACCTGCCGACGACGACGAACGGCAAGCTCGACGAGGCGCTGCTGCAGCAGGTCGCGCAGCGCGAACGCGTGGCGGTCCTGCCGGATTCCGCCAGCCCGCGCGACGTGGAGGCGACGGTCTGCCGGATCTGGGCCGATGCGCTGGCCGTGTCGAGCCTGTCCCCGGACGACAACGTCTTCGACGCGGGCGCGCACTCGCTGGTGGCTACGCGCGTGCACCGCCAACTGCAGACGAGCCTGAGTCTGACGTTCCCCATCCACTTCCTCTTCGAGTACCCCCGCCCTCGGGAACTGGCCAGCCGACTCGTCGTGCGGCGTCGGTCCACGCCGACCTCCCCGCCGTCGCAGCCGGCTCCGACAGTAAAGGACAAACCGTGACGACCACGCCTCTCGACCAACACCCTGACGCGGTCGCCATCATCGGCATGGCGGCGCGCCTGCCGGGCGCACCGGACCTCGGCACCTACTGGTTGAATCTCCGCGAGGGAGTCGAGAGCATCACTCGGCACACCCGCGAGGAACTGCTCGAGCGCGGCGTGCGACCGGATCTGGTGGACAATCCCCACTACGTTCCGGCGTCGGCGGCGCTCGACGACGCCGACCGGTTCGACGCCGGCTTCTTCGGCTACTCGGCCCGGGAAGCCTCGATCATGGACCCGCAGCACCGCATCTTTCTGGAGTGCGCCTACCACGCCATGGAGGACGCGGCCTGCGACACCCACCGCTACCGGGGTCAGATCGGCATCTTCGCGGGCTGCACCATGAACACGTACCTGCTGTACAACGTCATGGCGCACACGGACGACGTGGTCGCCATGGTCGGTGACCTGCAGACCATGGTCGGCAACGACAAGGACTTCCTCGCGACCCGGGTGTCGCACCGGCTCGACCTGCGCGGGCCGAGCGTGACCGTGCAGACCGCCTGTTCCAGCTCGCTGGTCGCCATCCACCTCGCCACTCGTGCGTTGCTCGACGACGAGTGCGACATGGCGTTGGCGGGCGGCGCCTCCGTGCGGCTGCCCCTGGCGGCCGGGTACCTGGCCAACCCGGGCGGTACCTCGTCGCCGGACGGCCACTGCCGGGCGTTCGACGCGGGAGCCGCCGGCAGCGTGCTCGGCAACGGCGCCGGCGTGGTCGTCCTGAAGCGCTTCGCCGACGCCCTGCGCGACGGGGACCAGATCTACGCGGTCATCCGCGGCTCGGCCATCAACAACGACGGCCAGGCGAAGGCGAGCTTCACGGCGCCGAGCATCGAGGGCCAGAGTCGTGCGGTGACCCGGGCGCTGGCCCGTGCCGGCGTGTCGGCTCGCGACATCAGTTTCGTGGAGGCACACGGCACCGGCACCCCGCTGGGCGACCCGATCGAGGTCGCCGCGTTGAGTCGCGCGTTCCGCAAGTGGACCCCGGACCGGGAGTACTGCTGGCTGGGTTCGGTCAAGCCGAACATCGGTCACCTGGACGCGGCCGCCGGCGTCGCCGGACTGATGAAGGCGGTGCTGGCGCTGCGGCACCGGCGGGTTCCGCCCGTGGTCAACTTCCAGCGGCCGAACCCGAAGCTCGAACTGGACACCACGCCGTTCCGCGTACCGCAGGAGCTGGTGGAGCTGGACTCGGAGCGACCGCTGCTGGCCTCCGTCAACTCGTTGGCCATGGGCGGGACCAATGCGCACGTTGTGCTCCAGGAGCCGCCGCCCGCCCGGGCCAGCGGTCGCTCGCGCCGGCGACGTCACGCGGTGCAGCTTTCCGCTCGTACCCCGGAGGCGCTGGAAACCCTCAGCCGCAATCTCGGGCGCTGGGCCCGGGAACATCCCGCCGCCGAGGTGGCCGACGTCGCGTACACGCTGGCTGCCGGCCGCCGGGAATGGGAGCATCGCCGCGTCGTGCTGGCCCGGGACCTGGACGATGTCGCGTCCGCGCTCTCCGCTGCCGGTGGACGCCGACAGCGCACCGGTCACGCCCGGCCCAACCACCGACCGGTCTTCCTCTTTCCCGGGCAGGGCGCGCAGCGCGTGCGGATGGGAGCACTCCTGGCCGACCGGGACGCGGGGTTTGCCCGCCACCTCGACATGGTGCTGGCGCGCTTCGCCGAGGAGCCGGAGCTGGACCTGCGCGCCACGCTGTACCCGGCGGCAGAAGAGGACGAGGCCGCCCGGGCCCGGCTGGCGCAGACGGAACTGACCCAGCCGGCGCTGTTCGCGGTCGAGTGGGCGCTGGGCCGCACGCTTCTCGACCTCGGCGTGCGGCCGTACGCCATGCTCGGCCACAGCGTCGGCGAGCTGGTGGCGGCCACGCTCGCCGGGGTGCTCGACCTGCCCGACGCCGTTCGCGTCGTGGCGCAGCGGGGACGCGCGCTGGCGCAGACCCCGGACGGCGGCATGCTGTCGGTACCCCTCTCCGCCGACGAGGTGCGGCCGTGGTTGGACGGCATGGACCTGACCATCGCGGCGGTCAACGCGCCTTCGCTGGTCACCGTTGCCGGCGCGCTGCCCGCTCTGGACGAGTTCACGGCGTTGCTGCGCGAACGGCAGGTCACGGCGCAGCGGCTCGACGTCAGCCGGGCCTTCCACAGCCCGCTGATCCAACCGGCTGCCGAGCTCCTGCGGGAGGTCCTGGCCGAGTGCCCGCTACGAGCGCCCGAGATTCCCGTCGTCTCCAACGTGACTGGCGACTACCTCACCGCGGAGCAGGCCACCTCGGTCGAGTACTGGGTCGAGCAGATGTGCCAGCCGGTCCGGTTCGCCGACGGTGTGGCCACCCTGGTGCGCGACGAGGCCTCCCCGTTCGTGGAGGTGGGTCCGGGCAGGTCCCTGGGGGTGCTGGTCCGCGCGGTCGCGCCCGGTGCCGATCACCTCGCGACCCTCACGGGTGACGCCGGGGCCGAGCGCGAGGACCTGCTCGACGTGGTCACCGACCTCTGGATGCGTGGCGGGTCGTTCGACCTGTCGGCCTACTACGACGATGAGCCGCGCGCCCGCCTGTCGCTGCCCGCGTACCCGTTCGCGCGGGCCCGGCACTGGCTGGAGCCGGTCCATCGGACCGCGGCGGCTTCCGCCGCACCCGCGTCACCGGCCGAGCCGATCGGTGGCCCGGCCGCATCGTTCGCACCGACGAGCGGTCCGCTGGCCGAGACCGGCCTCACCCCAGTGCAGCGGTACCTGGTGCGGCTCTGGCGTGACCTGCTCGGGGTGAGCCAGTTCGGCCTCAACGACAGCTTCTTCGACCTCGACGGCAATTCGCTGCTCGCCATGCAACTGGTCACCCAGATCCGCCGGGACGGCGCTCCCGAGCTGGAGATGACCGCCCTGTTCGAGATGCCCACCGTGGCTGCGCTCGGCAGGCACCTGGAAGCTGCGGGGTTCACCCCTCCGGCCGTGGCGCCGCCCGCCGAGAGCGGGCCGGGCCCGGCGCCGAACGCCGCGTCGACCGACGACGCGGACGCTGACGGCCTGCTCGCGGCGATCGCGGCAGAGGTGGACAGCCTCACGGACGCGGAGGTGGAAGCCCGGTTGGCGGAGCTGAACGGAGGAACGCAGCGGTGACGGATCCAGCCTCGACCAGCGACCGCGAGCAGATGTCGCCGCAGCGTCGCGAGTTGCTCGAACGGCTCCTGCGGCAGCGGCGGGCCGGGTCGGTCCTCGCCGGTCCGGCGCGGGATGCGCCGGCAGCTGCGGAGCCGGCACGCCCCAATCCGCCGGCGGTCAGCTTGTTCTTCTTCTCCGCCGACCTCGACGACTCGCCGGCCGACAAGTACCGCCTGGTCCTGCGCTGCGCTGAGCTCGCCGACGAGCTGGGCCTGCACGCGGTGTGGGTGCCCGAGCGCCACTTCGACGCGTTCGGTGCGCCGTACCCCAGCCCGGCGGTCCTGCTCGCGGCGATCGCCGCCCGGACCCGCCGCATCCGCCTGCGCGCCGGTAGCGTCGTGCTGCCCCTGCACGACCCGTTGCTGGTGGCGGAGCAGTGGGGCGTACTGGACGCCCTCAGCGGCGGGCGGACGGCGCTGTCGCTGGCCTCCGGTTGGCACGCGAACGACTTCGTCCTCGATCCGGGCAGCTACCAGCGCCGCAAGCAGGTCCTGGTGGAGCGGCTGGAGATCCTGCGGGACCTGTGGGCAGGCAAGAGCGTGCAGCGCACCGGACCGGACGGACGACCCGTCGAAACCCAGGTGTTTCCCCGTCCGGCGAAGGAGCCGGAGGTCTGGATGACCAGCTCCGGCAATCCCGACACGTGGCGCGCGGCGGGCGAACTCAACCAGCACGTGCTCACCGCGCTGCTGGAACAGAGCGTGGAGGAGGTGGCGCGCAAGGTCGAGCTGTACTGGAACGCCCGCACCCAGGCCGGTCACCTGACGGCCGACCGGCACGTGACGTGCATGCTGCACACGCACCTGGCGGAGCACGAGGAGGACGTGACGCCGCGGGTACGCGGACCGCTGGGCCGGTACTTGTCCGCCCACATGAACCTGTTCGAGAAGTTCGCGGCGAACCAGGACCTGGGGATCCGACCGCAGGACGTCAGCGAGGCCGACCGGGCGCTGCTGCTCGAGCACGGCCTCCAGCGTTACCTGCACCAGGCCGGCCTCTTCGGCACCGTCGAGTCCTGCCGGCCGATGGTCGACCGTCTCACGGCCGCCGGCGTGACGGAGCTCGGCTGCCTGGTCGACTTCGGTCTGCCTGACGACGACGTCATCGAGTGCGTCCGGCAGCTCGGCAGGTTGCAGCAGCGCCTCCGGGAACCGTCGGAGGCCTGAGATGGCGGCCTCATGCAGCGTCTATCAGCACGTAGGCGGTGGTAAGGGCACGTACCTGTCCACCGTGCGGTCCCTGCGGCAACGGACGACGTGCCAGGTGCCGGTGGCGGGTACCCCGCCGCCGGACCAGCTCGAGCCGGCGTACCGGATCGCGCACCCGCCGGACGACGCCGTCGTCGGCGGCCCTGGCTCGCGGTCGGTGACCGTTCCGGGCGGTCACGGTGCGGTGGCAAGGAACCCGACGCTCCTGCTGTGCCTGCCCACCGCAGCGGTTGACCTCGATGTCCAGGTGATGTCGTGAGCACCACCTGGGGCCGGTCCCTCGGAACGGTGTGGGACCGGCCCGGCGCGCGGGCCGTCCCCTTCGGCAGCAACAGCATGCAGCACGGCACCGCGGTGTTCGAGGGCATCCGCTGTTACGCCACCGACCGCGGGCCCGCCGTGTTCCGCCTCGACGCCCACCTGCGACGCCTGCTGGAGTCCGCCCGGCTCCTGGGCATCCGGCACGACTACGACCTGACCCGGATGCGGCAGGTGGTCCTCGACGCGGCCCGCCTTCCTGGACCCGACGACCGCTACCTCCGCCCGGTGCTGTTCACCGCGGAGCCGGCGCTCGGGGTGGACCTGCGCCGGTTCCGCTTCGAGCTCGCCGTCGAGGTGTACGCCATGGCCGGTCCGCGCGGCGGTCGGCCGGAGGGTGCTGCCGGCCTGCGGTTGACCGTCTCGTCCTGGCGTCGGCCGCCCGCCACCACCTTTCCCCCCCAGGCGAAGGCGACCGGCTCGTACGCGGTTTCGGCGCTGGCTCGCACCGCCGCAGCGGAGCAGGGCTTCGACGACGCCATCCAGCTCGACCAGGTCACCGGCCGGGTCGCGGAGGCGACCATCGCCAACGTCTTCCTGGTCCGCGGAGGTCTGCTCACCACGCCCTGGCTCGTCGACGGTCCGCTGGCCGGCATCACCCGCGACGCCGTCCTGGTCCTGGCGCGGCGGTTGGGCGTACCCGTCGAGGAGGGACCGGTCACTGTGGCCGATCTGCGCCGGGCACAGGAGGTCTTCCTTACCGGCACGGCGGCGGAGGTGGTCCCCGCGACGGAGGTCGACGGTCACCCGCTCGATGCGTCCGGGCCGGTGTTCAGCCGACTGGTGCGGGCGTTCTCCGACACGGTGCGAGGTCGTGCGTACGGCGAGCTGGGCTGGTTGACCGCTACGTCCGACCACTGAGCACGTCACCTAAACCGGCCGGCGGGGTGTTCACCCGTCGGCCGTGGTGAGGTCCGTGACGGCCCGGTAGCCGCTGCGGTGCCACACCAGCGGATCGCCCGCGTTGCACGACACGGTTGTCACGGCGCCCACCACGATCACGTGGTCGCCGCCGGGATACTCGGCGTGCACCCGGCAGGCGAGCCAGGCGAGCGCGTCGTCGAGCACCGGCACGCCGTGCGCCCGGCGGTAGCAGACCTCGCGCACCGCGTCCGCCGCCCGCCCGGCGCACCGCTCGGAGACGTCCCGGTGCGCCTCGCGCAGCACGCTGACCCCGAATGCCCCTCGCCGGCGCAGCCAGCCGAGCGTGCGCGAGCCGGACCGCATGCACACCAGGAACAACGGCGGGTCCAGCGACAGCGCATTCGCGGCGGTGGCCGTCATGCCGACGGGGCCGTCCAGGCCGTCCGCGGCGACCACCATGACGCCCTTCGGGATTTGCGCCAGCACCTCCCGGTACCGGCGTCCGAGGTTCAGGTCCTGGTCAGCAGTCGTGGTCAAGGTGGTCCCCCAGGGCGTACGGCAGCTCGTCCGGGCAGTATTCCGAGAACCGGTTGCGCGTCGGTTGTGCATCGGACCCGCCGCGGTCGACGGCCGGCGCCATGGGCCGGGGCGGCACGCATAACCCCGACCTAACCCCCCGCCACTAGCTTCTCCCTCGTTCCAACCGATTCCAGGGGAGGCACCGTGGCGCAGGCGCGATCGCGATGGCTGATCCGTGAGCCCTCGCCCGATGCACCGGCTCGGCTGTTCTGCTTTCCGTACGCCGGCGCGGGCGCCTCGTCACTGCGTCGATGGCCGGACCGCATCGGCTCGCTCGAGGTGTGCCCGGTGCAGTTGCCCGGCCGTGAGCGTCGCATCAGGGAGCAGCCCTACCAGGACTTCGCATCCTTCGCCGTCGACGCGGTGAACGGTCTGCGTGCCTACCTGGACCGGCCGTTCGTGTTGTTCGGACAGTGCATGGGCGCGCTGCTGGCCCACGCCTTCGCCGTCCGGCTCGCCGAGTGCGGGGCGCCCGCTCCAGCCCGGTTGGTCGTCTCGGCCTCGTTGGCACCGCATCGCGGCTTCTACGGCCTGTACCACCCCTGGATGTCGGACGGCCGCCTCGCCGCGGAGATCCAGCGGGTCCTGGGGGTGCTCGGCGAGGGCCGCATGGAACCCGAGCTGCTGCCGCTGGCGATCAGGGTGCTCCGGCGGGACGTGCAGATGTGTTTCGACCACTCTCCCGCCGCTCCCGAGCCGGTGAGCTGCCCGATCACCGCCGTGGCGTGGCGCGACGACCCCGACGTCAGCCAGGCCGACCTGCGTGACTGGCACCAGTACGGGGCCACCGACGAGTACCTGCTGGACGGTGACACGCTGACCTTCCTCACGGCGCCGCCCGCTCTGCTCACCGTCATCGAGGACGCCTTCGTCGCCGCCACCCCGCATGAGGCCGGAAGCCGGGGTGCGCGATGACCGTCACGCAGACCGCGGGCCCGGCCTCGCTGGTGGACCTGTTCGCCCGGACGGTGGCCCGTCATCCGGACGAGCCGGCGGTCAGCGAGGGGGACCGGCAGCTGACCTACGCCGAGCTGGCGGCAGAGGTGGCGGAGGTCGCGGCGCTGCTGCGCCGCTACGGCGTGGGCGCCGAGGACCGGGTGGCGCTGTACCTCCCGCGCAGCCTGGACACGATCGTGGCGCTGCTGGCGGTGCTGCACGTGGGCGGCGCCTACGTGCCGGTGGACGCCGCGTACCCGGACGCCCGACGGGATGCGATGCTCACCGACGCACGCTCCCGGCTGGTGATCACCGCCCCGGGCTGGGGAGTCCGCCTCCAGCACCTGGACCGCCCGGTGCTGGAGTTGCTTCCGGTCGTTGCCGGCTCCACCGGTGTCGATCGTCCGCCGGCGGCGCCCAGGCCGGCACCGTCATCCGCCCAGGCGGCCTGTGTGCTGTTCACCTCCGGGTCCACCGGGCGCCCGAAGGGGGTGGTGCTGGAGCACCGACAGATGGTGGCGTTCGCGCTGGATCCAGCGGTGCCGGAACTCGGGCCGGGGCATCGTACGGCGCAGGCTGCGAGCATCTCCTTCGACACCTTGACGTTCGAGCTGTGGCGGTCCTTCGCCGGTGGGGCCGAGGTCGTGGTCATTCCCTCGATCCCCGAACTGATCCGGACCGACCTGCAACGACAGCTTCGTCGGCACCGCATCACCGCCATGCTCGCCCCGGCGATCGCGTTGAACCACCTCGCCCGCCACGACCGGGAGGCCCTGCGGTCGCTTCGACTGCTCTGTTCGGGCGGTGACGTGCTGCTCGCGGACACCTGCCGCCAGCTCCGGGCGGGCGGCTTCGCCGGCGCCTTCTTCAACCTCTACGGCCCGACGGAAACCACCGTCGCCTGCACCGGACACGAGATCGATGCTCCGGTGGAGGGGGACCGGCACGTGCCCATCGGCACGGCGTTCGCCGCCGCCCGTCTCTACGTCCTCGACGAGCAGCTCCGTCCGGTGCCCGACGGCGAGCCCGGGCAGCTGTTCGTGGGCGGTGCCGGTGTCGGCCGTGGCTACCTCGACCAGCCGGGTCTGACCGCTCGGCGGTTCCTGCCGGACCCGTGGGGTGGCGGGACGCGGATGTACGCCACCGGAGACCGGGTGCGGCGCGCTCCCGACGGGGCGCTGGAGTACCTCGGCCGGCTGGACAGCCAGGTGAAGATCCATGGCCACCGGGTGGAGCCGGAGGAGGTCGAGCGGGCCCTCTACCGGTCCGGGCTTGTGCTGGAGGCCGCCGTTCAGGCGGTGGGCCCGAGTGGCGACAAGCGACTGGTCGCATTCGTCGTGCCCCGGGCGGAGCTGCGCATCCCCGAACTGCGGCGTTGGCTCGCCGGTGAGGTTGCGGAGCAGGCCGTGCCGGCGGAGTTCGCGGTGCTCGACGCCATGCCGTTGGATGCGCACGGCAAGCGCGACTGGGCGCAGCTCGCCGAGGTGCTCGCCGACCGCAGGCGTCGGCGTCAGCCCTACGCGCCGCCCGACACCGCGACGGAGCGCTACCTCGTGGGGCTCTGGGAGGAACTGCTGTCCATGGAGCACGTCGGAGTGCAGGACGACTTCTTCGCCCTGGGCGGCCACTCCCTGCTTGCGGTGCGCACTCGGATGCGCATCGAGCGGGATCTGGCGGTCCGACTGGAGCCGGAGGCGACCTTCGAGCACAGCGTCGTCGCGGACCTCGCGACGTACATCGACCGGTCCGCCGCTCGGCTGGGAGCCCCGGCATGACCGCGACCATCGGCAGCGCGCCGAGTGCCGTGGCCACCGGGCGCCGAGTTCCGCTGTCGTACGCCCAGGAGGCCATGTGGCTGTCCGAGGAGCTGGTGCCCGGCCTGTCGGCCTACACCGTCACCCGCGGCTGGGACATCGACGGAGCACTCGATCACGACCGCCTCGAACGGGCTTTCACCCGGGTGGTGCGCCGGCACGCCGCGTTGCGGTCCGCGCTGACCTTCGTCGACGGCTCACCCGCCCTGGTGGTGAACGACGACGTGCGCTTCGCGCTGACCGTGACCGACCTGCGCCACCAGTCGGCGGACGGGCAGCTCGCCGCAGTGCAGGAGTACGGGCGGAAGGTCGCGACCGAGCCGTTCGACCTCACCGTCGCCCCGGTGCTGCACGCGCGACTGTTCGTGCGCGACGTCGAGCGGCACACCCTCGTCGTATCCACCCACCACATGATGTGCGACGCGTCCTCGGTCAGCGTGTTGGCCGACGACCTTGGCCGGTTCTACGCCGACGGATCGGATGCCGGCGAGGACGACGTGCTCCCGGTGCAGTACGACGACTACGTGTCCTGGCAGCGCAGCGAACTGGAACGCGACCTCGGCACGGAACTGGACTACTGGCAGGGCGCTCTGGCTAACCTGCCGACGGTCGAGCTTCCCGGCGACAGACTCCGGCCGGCGGTGCGTCGCTTCCGCTCCGGCCTGCGCCAGGTACCGGTGGACGACGGGCTGATGTCCAGGGTCCGCCAGCTCGCCCGGGACATGTCGACGACGCCGTACCTGGTGTTGCTGAGCGGGTTCGAGATCCTGCTGGCGCGGCTGTCGGGCCAGCGTGAGGTGGTGCTCGGGGCGCCGGTGGCCGGCCGGGACGATCCGGACCTGCAAGACCTCGTCGGCTTCTTCATCAACACCGTGGTGCTGCGCGGCGAGGTCGATCCCGAGGTGTCCTCCCGTCAGCTGCTGCAGAGCGTGGCCGGGCACGTCACGTCGGCGTTCGCCCACCAAGAGGCGCCCTTCCACCGGATCGTCGAACGGCTCAATCCATCCCGGGACATGAGCAGGCACCCGCTGTACCAGGTGACGTTCCAGGTGCTGCAGCAGCGGCGCCCGCTGGTCCTGGTCGGGCTGACCGTGGCCGACGTGCCGGAGTTGACGTTGCGTGGCGGCGCGGCCCTGACCAGCGAATTCGACCTCGTCTTCGACGTGCTCTTGAGCTGCGCCTCCACCCTGGTGGAGTGCCGCTACGCCGAAGAACTCTTCGATGCCGAGACGGTCGACCGCTTCGTCGACTATTACCTCCAGATCATCGCGCAGATGATGTCCGACCCGGACCGCCCCGTCGGGCAACTCCGGCTCCGCGGTCCGGTTCCCTCCTCGGGCGAACTGGCGCCCGCCGGTGTGCTCGACGCGCTGCCCGCCGGGTTGCGCTCGCGGGTCGGCGAGCGTGACACACCGTCCGTCGATGTGGTCGACGCTGACGGGCGACCGGTGCCGCGGCACGTGACCGGCACCCTGCGGATGGGGCCGAACGACGCCGACGGCACCCCGACGTGTCAGGACACGCCCGTCGTGGCGTGGTGGACGAACGACGGGATCAGCCTGCTGCGGCCGGCCTCCAGCACCCTCCCGGAGCCGGCCGGTGACGGCGCTCCGACCACGGGCGACGGAGCGCCGGAATTCGACGCGGACCGGCTGCGGGCACAGATGGTCACGATCTGGGCCGAGGAGCTGGGCGTCGCCGTGGTCAGGCCCGACGACGACTTCTTCGATCTCGGTGGCGGCTCGCTGGTGGCAGCCCGGGTGGTACGGCGGGTGCGCAGCGAGCTGTCCGTGTCGGTCTCGCTCCTCGACCTGTTCGACGCCAGCACCATCAACGGTCTGCTGGCCATCCGACCCGACACACGAACGTGACGCCGATGCGGCGCCGACGGCCAGCGTCGGCCCCATCCCACGGACCGCGTACTGGACGATCATCGAGGAAAGGGGGGATATGCATGCGGACCAACTGCTTCTGGGGTCCGGTCGCCGACGACGACCAGATCGCCGCTCTGGTGCGTCACTACGCCTGACGGCTGATGCCTTCCGGAGCTGACCGCTGCGGAAGCTGACTGAGACGGTCTGTGGGAACGGGCCGCCGTCCAGTCGCGGACGAGCAGCGCCTCATGTCCTGCTCGACCTGCATCCCGCCCGCCCCACAGACCGTCTCACCAAGAAACCGTACCGCTCCCGATGCCGTCCGGGCCGCCTGCCGGCCATCGTCAGAAAGGGCTCGTCGTGTCATCGTCTGCGACCACACTGACGCCTCAGCAGAGAGAACTGTGGCCGACGGCGCGGGCACTCGCCGCCACGCCCCTGTTCATCTCGACGGTGGTGTTCCGGCTCACCGGTCCGGTGCATCGTACGGCCCTGGCCGCGGCGGTCCGGCGGCTGACGCTGCGACACGATCTCCTCCGCGCCGTGTTCGTGGACGGCCCGGTGCCGACCACACGACCGGGTGACCCGACCGTGCTGCGGGTGGTGGAGGTGTCGGACCCCGGGGCGGAGCCACCGGCCGAGATCGTCCGCGGTATTGCGCGCAGCCCGTTCCGGCTCGGCGTGGAACCACTGTTCCGAGTGACACTCGTTCGCTACGCCGAGGATGATCACCTGCTGGTCCTCTCCTGCCACCAGCTCGTGGTGGACGGCTATGGGCAGGGCCTGATGCTGCACGAACTCGCCAGCCTGTACCGCGCGGAGGTGACCCGGGAGCCGCACGACCTGCCGGAGATCCGGCAGACGTACCCGGAGACCGCTCACCTGCTGCGCGACCCGGACCCGAAGGTGCAGGGTGAGGACAGGGAATTCTGGACGTCGCGGCTCGCTGACCTGCCGACCATGATCCTGCCCGCCGACCGGTCAAAGCCCGCGGAGACGACGCTGGCGCCCACCGGGACCGTCGAGACGACGATGCCGGACCCGGACGGCGGCGTTCCGGCCGGCCTGCGGCGGCTGCGGGTGAGCCCGTTCGCGCTGTTCGCCGCCGCGACCATGGCGATGCTGCACCGCCGCACCGGCCAGACCGATCTCTGGGTCGCCACGGTGGTGGACAACCGGCTCACACCCGAGTCCCGGGCGCATGTCGGTCCACTGGCCAGCCCCAGCATCGTCAGGGTCCGCTTCGCCGCCGACGCGACCTTCGGTGAACTGGCCCGGGCGGTGCAGCGTGAGGCGTGGGCCACCATGGAGCGGCAGAGCCTGCCGTTCAAGGATGTGATCGCCGCCGCGGCCGCGAACGGTGCCGACATGCACAACCTCGCGCGGGTCGGCGTCAGCGTGGCCGCACCGCTCCGGCTCCCCGACTGGCCGCTCGCCGACGTGGAGCTACTGGAGATCGACCCGTTGGAGGGTGAGCCGACCGGAGGCTCCTCCCTGGGACTGCTCGTGGAGGAACAGGCGGGCGGCTACCGGTTGCGTCTCGAGTTCGACCTGAGCCTGTTCAGTGTGGACCGGGCGCGCGACACGGTGACCGCGGTTGCTGCTGCCGCCACCGCCGCCACCGCGGACCCGACGACCACCCTCTCCTCCTGGTGAGTCGCCCAGATCGGCCAGGAACGGACCCTCACCGACCGATGGAACCGTCGAGCTGCTTCCGGAGGATGTCCGCGTAACCGGCGTGCCGGGCCGTCTCCTCGGCTCGTTCTCGCCGACGTATGCCCGGACGAACCAGTTGACTCCCACGGCGGACGGCACTACACGATCTTGGAATTGTGCGCGGCGTGTGCTCGCCAGCAGAGGCCAACCCGGGTGAACCGGTGCCAACTCGGGTCACCACGGCCGCTGGTCGCAACCCGGGTTCGTGTGCTCGGCGTGCGGTCTGGGCGAACAGGGGTCCGGGTGACGGGGGTGGACGTGGGCCACTCCCTGCCACCCCAGGTGAGCCCGCAGGTCGCCAGACTAGGCCCTCGCGCCCTCGTAGCTCGGGGGATAGAGCATCGGTTTCCTAAGACGACGCTCTATCTGTGCCCATAGGCAAATGACCTGCGGGTTCCTAGGGTCTGCTGCACCGATAGGTGACATCTGAGATGGCTTGCCCTGGTGGCGGGCTGGAAGGATGTCGCTGTGCCCAAGCCCTACCCTCGAGAGTTCCGTGATGACGTCGTGCGTGTCGCTCGTGACCGTGAGGCGGGAGTGACCGTCGAGCAGGTCGCCAAGGATTTCGGGGTGCACCCGATGACGTTGTTCAAGTGGCTGCGCCAGGCCGACGTCGACGCCGGGACCACGCCCGCGACGGCCGGCACGGGGTCGGTCGAGCTGCGGGAGGCGCGCAAGCGGATCAGGTTGTTGGAGCAGGAGAACGAGGTCCTGCGGCGGGCCGCTGCCTACTTGTCACAGGCGCATCTACCGGGAAAAGGCTCTACCCGCTCGTGAGCGAGCTGGCCGCCGACGGGATCCCCGTGGCGGTGACGTGCCGGGTGTTGAAGATCGCTCGTCAGCCCTACTACCGGTGGTTGGCCCGACCTGTCACCACCGCCGAGGAGGTGGCGGCGTACCGGGCCACACGCGTTGTGCGACGCTCACCGTGATGATCCGGAGTTCGGCTACCGGTTCCTCGTCGACGAGGCCCGTGACGCCGGGCAGCCGATGGCCGACCGCACCGCGTGGCGGATCTGCTCGGGTAACGGCTGGTGGAGCTTATTCGGCAAGCGCAAGCGTCGCGGCAAGGGCCGCAAGGTAGGCCCACCGGTGCACGACGACCTGGTCCAGCGGGACTTCACCGCCGACGGCCCGAACCGGCTGTGGCTGGCCGACATCACCGAGCACCACACCGGCGAGGGCAAGCTCTACCTCTGCGCGATCAAGGACGTCTGGTCCCACCGCATCGTCGGCTACTCCATCGACTCGCGGATGAAGTCCCGCCTGGCCGTCGCCGCGCTGGACAACGCCGCTGCCAGACGCGGTGACTTGGCCGGCTGCATCCTGCACACCGACCGCGGATCCCAATTCCGGTCCAGGAAGTTCGTCCGAGCCCTGCACCGCCACCACATGGCCGGATCGATGGGCCGCGTCGGCGCCGCCGGAGACAACGCCGCCATGGAATCATTCTTCGGACTCCTGCAGAACAACGTACTCAACCGACGATCATGGGCCACCCGCGAGCAACTACGGATCGCGATCGTGACCTGGATCGAACGGACCTACCACCGCCGCCGACGACAACGGTCGCTATCCCGGTTGACCCCCGTGGAATTCGAGACCATCATGCACCCACCGGCCAGTCAGGCCGCGTGACTACACCTGTCACCTGCCGGTGCAGCAGACCCGTTCGCATCGCGGTGGCTGTCTGCGGTGTCGACCGCCTCGCCGGTGTCTAGTGGCCTCGCGAGTAGCCCGGTAGGTTCAGGCATCAAGCACTTTCATTACCGTCGATTGGGGCGCCGGCCACGTGTCGCAGGTCGAGAAGATCACCGGTGAGCTCCGCGCGTTGATGACCGGGGTCGAACGCGCGCAGGGGTTGGCAGCCGCCGCTGACAGTCAGGCGCAGGAGGTGGCGTTGCGGGCCGCGGGCGCGGGCTTCGTGGCCGTGGCGGCGGGTGTGGCGCGGGTGCGCAACGCGATCACGAGCATCCAAGGCGGCCTGGGAAGTCTCGCCGGTTCGATCGGTGAAGCGACGAAGGCCACTGCGGCGGTGCCGAACGAGGCCACCCCGCAGGAGACGATCGCCGGGCTAGCGCCCGTGCAGAGCGCCGTGAACGCCGCTCGTGACGCGGCGACCGGGGCCATCACCGGAGTCGGTGAGGCGCAGCAACTCGTCGCCATGGTCCTGCAGGGCGGGCAGCCCGGGCCGCTGCTGCAGGCCCTGGAGGCCATCAAGCAGGTCCTGGTGCTGGTCGTTGCGCGCACCGGCGGGGCCCGGCAGGCAGTCGAAGCGGCGATCGCGCAGGCCCGGCAGTTGGGGTCTTCGGGAAACTGACACGGGCTGGCGGTCATCCACCGACCAGCCCTACCCCTTCCGAGCACGGTGACCCGCCGTCGACACCTCATGCCGCTGGCGACGCCACATCCGCTGACCACGGCCACGGCACGCCCTGGACCAGACAGCCAACCGGAGTCCCGGGCGGGACGCCGACCGGTCCGAGAACCAGAATTCCACCCCGGTTGGACGACGGAGGGCGGCGTCCGTTGGAGCTCGAGAACGAATGTGCCGATATAGTCGCCAGCAAGAGCTACCGGGTCCACCAGAACCCCACCAGGCAGGAGATCGCCGACGCCCGGCTCCGCACCGGCGACTCGGGCAACCCGAACAAAGACCCGGATTACCTGATCGAGGGTCATGTGTTCGACTGCTATTCGCCCACTCTCGGCAAGCCGGTGCGGGGCGTCTGGAGCGAGGTCCGCGCCAAGGTCGACAAGGAACAGACCCAACGCGTGGTGCTGAACCTGCACGACTGGCACGGAGACCTCGCGGCCCTGCGGACACAGTTCGACACCTGGCCCGTCGAGAGACTGAAAGAACTCGTCGCGGTAACGCCGAGTGGCGCGATCGTGCAGATCGTCCGTCGAGACTGAGGAGAGGCGCAGAGATGGCTGTCGAATTCAGGTTGACCCTGGCGGGTGACCTGCCCCTGGACCACGTGGCTGATCTCGTGGCGGTGGACACCGCCGAGAAGCCCAGGCCGAGCGGCACCAACCCGCGGCTGTTCACTGCTCGCCTCTACGACACCCGCGGGTACGCGCTGACCGTCTCTTCAGGGAGCCAGGGTTATTTCGATGCCGAGGCCGACGACGGTGCCCGCTGGGAGTGGGACCCGGAGACGTACGTCGACATCGACTTCTCCATGCGGGCAGACGACGTGGTCGACAAGGGCATCCCGAACATGATGAAGGCCGTGGCCCGGGTGTTGGCCGCCCGGCAGGAGGACGCGGCGCTGGTCCAGAACGGAAACTGGCTCCTGCTGACCCGCGTCGAGGGCACACTCCGCAGACACCGACCTACCTGGTGGAGCCACTACGGCATAGACGACCTCATCATCACCCAATGAACCAGCCGAGCGCGGGTGACCCGCTGACGAACGACGCGGCTTCGACCCGTCGTCCGTGGTCGACGTCGACGTCGTCTTCCTCGACCCGACGGACCTGATCCGCGACAACGACGACCAGCCACCGCGCGGCTGATGGCGACCTGGCCGGAATCCCCCGTGGGAGGCGGCGCCCAGCCGGGGGAGCGGGCAGCCCCACATGATCTTCGATGATGTGCGCGGTGTGTGCTCTCCAGCGGATGCCAACCCGGGTGAACCGGTGCCAACGCGGGTCACCGTGGCCGACCGCCGGTCGCAACCCGGGGTTCGTGTGCTCGGGATGTGCTCCTGGGCTGCGACAACGGCGGTCCGGGGAACGTGGGTGAACGTGGAGCACTCCCTGCCACCCCAGGTGAACCCCCAGGTCGCTAGACTAGGCTCTCGCGCCCTCGTAGCTCAGGGGATAGAGCATCGGTTTCCTAAACCGTGTGTCGCAGGTTCGAATCCTGCCGGGGGCACCTCGAAGATCAGCAAAAACGCCATCTGAGCAGCGGATACGTTACCGCGTCGATCGGCCAGCCTGAGCAGCCGGATGCCACCCGCAGCCGCCGGCTGCAGCCGTCCGTGCAAATACGTGCAATGATCTTGAACCCTTTCGGGCGATCGTCTACGCAGGCCACAGGGCGTAGAAGCAGAGAGGTGGCAGCGCCACCACGGCCCCTCGCGCTCAGCCCGTGATCAACCTCCGTTCGCAGCAGCCAGCGTGATCAGCGAGTCGGATGACGGGAAGACGGGTTCAAGTCTCATGTCTAGTCCCACCACATGCTTGACGGATGCGTCCCACCTGATGATGCTGGGACTGCGTAGATTTCCGTGTTTGACCTGGGTGTGGTCCGTTGGACAGGACGTCGATCCTGTCCAGGAAGGACCACGTCATGGCAGACAAGAA
>NZ_JBICUN010000023.1:103735-116089 GCF_043198195.1 Micromonospora sp. NPDC048868 | reverse complement strand
ACCCGCGCCTACGCCGACCGCCGACGTACCCAAGGCAAAACCGACCGCGAAATCAAACGCTGCCTCACACGCTACGTCGCCCGAGAGCTCTACCGACGCCTCGAAACCCCACCCCAACCACTTGACGCGGCATAGGAGCGTCCGCCCCCCGCCCCTGTTCGTTGATCACGAGGTCGACCGGGCGGCACACCGCGTCCGCTGCGGCTAACCTCATGATCGACGGAACGGGTCGGCGCGGGCGGGGGAGTGCGGGCGGGTGGAACAGCGGCGACGGGTCGGCGCGTACGGCGTGTGTCGGGGCTCGGACGGGCGGGTGTTGCTGGTCCGGGGTTCCGCCTCGTGCCCGGTCCCGGGCGTCTGGCAGGTGCCCGGCGGAGGCCTCGAACACGCGGAGCACCCGGCGCACGCGGTGGTCCGCGAGTTCGCCGAGGAGACCGGCCTCGCGGTGGAGGTGACCGGGCTGCGGGCGGTGTCCGCCGACGTGACGGCCTTCCGTGCCGCCGACGTCGCGGTGCACACCGACCGCGTGGTCTTCGACGTCGTCGCGCGCGGCGGCGAACTGCGGCCGGAGCCGGCCGGCGGCACCGACGAGCTGGGCTGGTTCACGACCGACGAGGCGGCGGCGGTGCCGCTCATGCCGTTCACCGCCGAGCTGCTCGGCGTGCCCGTGTCGCCCCTGCCGTCCGATCTGCCCCGTTCGTCGGCGACCGAGCCCGCCGCCGCGCTCCCGTCCGACCGCAGGCAGCGCTTCGGGGCGTACGGCCTGGTCACCGACCCGGCCGGCCGGGTGCTGCTCACCATGATCGCCGACGGTTACCCGGGTGCCGGCCGGTGGCACCTGCCCGGCGGCGGGACCGACCACGGCGAGCAGCCGGTCGCCGCGCTGCTGCGCGAACTGGTCGAGGAGTCCGGGCAGCTCGGGCGGGTGGTCGAGCTGATCGGCGTCGACAACCTGCACAACCCGGCGGCGCTGGGCCCGGAGGGGCGCCCGCTCGACTGGCACGGCATCCGGGTGCTCTACCGGGTGGCGGTGGACGCGCCCACCGAGCCGCGGGTGACCGAGCTCGCCGGCGGCTCCACCGCCCGGGCGGGCTGGTTCACCCCGGAAGAACTCGCCGGGCTGCCGCTGAGCGGGATCGCCGCACTGGCGCTGGCCAATGCGCCTACCGATGAGCGTCCGTAACCGGACATCGGTGTCCCCGGCACCCGCTCACCGAGCCGGCAGAGACGGGGTCCGGTACATTCGATGTGGGGTTGGTGGAGGAAACGGGCGATGGAGCCCGAGATGGGAATAAGAGAGCGGTACGCGCGGTTAGACCAGATATAAGTACCGCCGGCAGCTATCGCCAACCCCCGTTCCCCTATGCGATGGTGTACTCCGCAAAACGGCTGCCGGGCCAGAAAGGTCCGGCACGAGACAGCCGGACGGCCGCCCTCGCGACGGTAAACCGATCCGGTGATGGAGGAAACGTGCCGAGAGCCCCATGGCGCCGGCGTCGTACCACTGACAGTCCGCGTCCCGCAGGGCGTCGTTGGGCGGGCCCGTTGCGCCGCAGCAGCACGCTCGCCCGGCAGGTGCTGCTGGTCCGGGTGGGGCGCCGCGACGGCGACCTGCACGCGACCAGCGACCTCTCGATGCCCGAACACCGCTACGCCGACCGGCCGCGACGCCGCTACGGACTCACCCGGGTCGAGCGCGCCGACGTCGCCTCGATCGTCCCGGTCAGCCCCGCGCTCGGCCCCACGACCCAGGTCGACGACGAGTCGGCGATGTCGATCCCGCTGCTTCCGGGCGAGCGGACGGTCGCCCGCCGGATGAAGTTCGCGGTGGTCAACGCCTGCACACTCAGCAGCCTGATGCTCGGCATGCTGGCCATCTTCCTGGCCATGCAGGGCGAGGTGCGCGTCGCCGCGCTCTGCCTGATCGCCTGCGTCGTCTTCGACGGCCTCGACGGCGCGCTCGCCCGCAAGTTCGGCGTGGCCAGCCCGTTCGGCGCGCAGATGGACTCGCTGGCCGACATGTGCTCGTTCGGGCTCGCCGCCCCCGTGGTGGTCTACGCCTCGCTGGCCGGTTCGGTCTCCACGCCGGCCGCCGCGGTGGCCTGCGCCCTCGTGGCGGCGTGCGCGGCGATCCGGCTCGCCCGGTTCAACGTCTCGCCGAAGGACGGCCGGTTCTTCTGCGGTGTCCCCACCACCATGGCCGCCGCGGTGCTCGCGCTGACCGTCGCCATCGGGCTGCCGGTGCCGGGCATCGTTCTGGTCGCCGGCGTGGCGCTGCTCGCCTTCGCCATGGTCTCCAGCTTCCCCTACGCGAAGCTGGCCCGGCTGGTGAAGCTGCCGCCGTGGCTGTGGCTGGCCCCGGTGATCGGCGCGCTGATCGACATCCGGCTCACCTTCGCGCTGATCGTGGTCGGTTACCTGGTCAGCGGCCCGGTGCTCTGGCTGCGTCAGCGCCGTACCGCCTGACACACGTACGCGAGAAGGGGCGCCGCGATCGCGCGGCGCCCCTTCTTCGTGTCGTCCGGCCGGGCCTCAGCGCCAGCGGGCGATGACGGTCGAGCCCCCGACGACCTTGTCTCCGGGGCCGACCAGCGGCTCCGCCGCGTCCGCCGGCAGGTAGACGTCGGTGCGCGAGCCGAACCGGATCAGGCCGAAGCGCTCGCCCCGGGCCAGCAGCGCGCCGATCGGCGCCCGCTGCACGATCCGCCGGGCGATCAGGCCGGTGCGCTGCGCCACGACCACCGTGCCGCGCGCGGTGTCCAGCACCGTGTACGCGGCCACGTTGTGCTCCGCCGCCGGCTTCATCGCGTTGGCGAAGCCACCGTCGGCGACGAAGTAGTCGACCACCTTGCCGGCCACCGGCGCACGGTTGACGTGCACGTCCAGCACCGACAGGAAGACCGCGATGCGCAGCCACTCGCCCTCGCCGAAGCGCTCGTCGTGCAGCCGCTGCACGGACAGCACCCGACCGTCGGCCGAGGCGACCACCGCCGAGGAGTCCTCCGGCACGTCGCGCTCCGGGTCCCGGAAGAAGGCGGCCACGGGAGCGGCGGCCAGGGCCGGGAGCAGCCAGAGCTTCGACTTCGGCCGGGTCGCCCGGGCCACCGCGGCCAGGCCCAGCGCGATGCCGGCCGCGGCCACCCCGTTGGAGTCGATGTGCATGCCACGGGTCAGCGGGACGCTGGACGGCCGGTACGCCGGGGCCAGCCGGGCCGCCGACGCGGCGTCGGCCGGGGTGTAGCGGAGCCGGTACACCCGCAGCGGCGGCGTGTTGCGCAGCACCAGGTCGACCCCGACGCCGTACAGCGCGCCCTGCCGGTCCAGCTCGGCGGCGGCGCCCGCGGTACGTCCCGGCGTCGCGGTCGTGGCCACGCTGAGCACCGCGCCGTCGGCGAGGTACTTCGTCAGGCCCTCGACGGCGGCGCGGGTCTCGTCTGCCGTGCCGGTCAGCGGCTCCGCGGCGACGACCACCGCGGCCGGCTCGGCCTCGGCGAGGGTGTCGACCACGCGGACCCGGTCGGCCACCCAGCGCCCCTGGGCGGTGACGTGCTCCCGGAGGGCCGCCGGGGAGGTCGACCCGGCGGGCACCAGGGTGAGGGTGTCGCCGGGCAGCAGCGCGTCGATCGCCGCGGTCAGCACCGCGGACTCGGGCGTCGCGCCGACCAGCAGCGCGGCCTTCGGATCGTTGATCCGGGCGAGCTCGGAGACGAGGGTACGGGCGGCTCGCTCGCCGATGCGGACCGGACCGGACCGGCCGGAGGTGCGCACGGCGGGGGACTGCGTCATGTCGGACGGACTCCTGACGGGTAGAGACGGGAATCGCGGCGGGACCGCCACGGCGGCGCGTCCGGCCGGCGCGGCGACCAGGTCGGTGCGGCGGCCAGGTCGGCGCGGGCCGGCCGGCGGAGGCGAGTTCTCCACGGCCAGCATAGGCCGCCGCCGACGACGGCCGCACCGCTGTCGTCAGCCGCGCGGGTGCTCCCCACCGGCCGGCGGCCCGTCGGTCCGCTGGAACCGGGCGTCCTCGTCGGCGGCGCGGTCCTCGACCGCCTCTGGCCGGACGTCGGTGACGGCCTCCGCCGGCCACTCGTCGGCCTCGTCCCCGGCCCGCAGGCCGCCCGTGGCCGGACGGCCCGTCGCCGGCGTCTCCGCAGTCGCCCCGCCGGTCGTCGCCCCGGTGAGGGTCGGCTCCTCCGCCGTCTGCCAGGCGGTCGTCGGCACCTGCGCCGTCTGCCCGCCGGTCGTCGACTCCTCCGCCGTCTGTCCGCCCGGCGGCCGTCCGGCCGTCGTCGGTGCGCCGGTCGTCGGCGCGGAGACGTCCCACTCGGACCGCGCGCCCCAGTCGGTCGGCTCGCCCCAGTCGGAGCGCCGGCCGCCCCACGCCGTCGGCTCGTCGGCCGGCGCGGGTCGGTCGAGGTCCCAGCGGGTCGGGTCCGTCCCGGTGGCCTGTCCGTCCGTCGCCCGGCCCGCCGGATCCGCGCCCGGCGGGGTGGAGACGGGCGCGACGGCGTCCGGGGCGACCGCGTCGGAGGCGGTGGCGCCGGTGCGGGCGGCGTCGGAGGGGGCGTCGCCGGGCGTGGGCGCGCCGCCGGACCGCCCGGAGCGCAGCGCGCCCAGCAGGCCCAGCAGGCCGATCAGGATCAGCGCGCCGGCCAGGAACCAGCCGACCGGCGGGAGGGCGAGCCCGAGCAACTGGGCGAGCAGCCACCACGCGGCGAGGCCGAGGAAGATCAGCCCGAAGGCGAAGGACACGATGTCGGTGCGGTGGGCCTTCACCGGGTCACCTCCAGGTTGCCGGCGTTGACGTGGATGTAGAGGCGCAGCGTGCCGCCGCCGGGGCCGTCCGGACCCAGGTCGGTCGTCTCCCGCAGCTCGCCCGCCAGCCCGCCGGAGTGCTTGCCGAAGACGACCGCGTCGCCGGCGTTGACGTCGGCCACCGTGGTGACGTCGACGTTCGGCGGCACCACCACCGTGCACTCGCCGAAGTTGACGGAGACGGTGATCTCGGTGTTCTTCTTGTCGAAGTCGACCGCGCGCAGGTCCAGGACCGTGTCGCCGAAGCTGTTCTCGTACCGCAGGGCGAGGTCGCGGTGGTCGGTGGGCGCCCAGGTGACGTTGCCGTCGACGCCCCGGATCCGGTCGTAGGACTCGGCCACGGTGGCCACCCCGAGCGCGGCGGCGGCCACCACGCCGAGTGCGATGAGCCAGCGGGCCCGTCCGAACCAGGTGCCGACCAGCAGGCCGAGACCGATGGTGGCCAGCGTGGCCGCGAAGTAGGCCGACGCCCCGATGTCGTAGACGTCCAGCAGGTCGACGACGGCGACCACGCCCAGGGCGAGGAAGATCAGCGAGAACGTCACCGCGCCGAGCGGGGAGCGCTCCTTCGGTCGCTTCGGCGGCTTCGGCGGCTTGCGCGGTGCGGGCGGCACGACGGTCTGCCCGGCGTACGGGCCGTGCGGGGCGAACGGGGGCCGGTAGCCCGGGGGCCGGGGCGGGGGCACCGGGTGGCCCGGTCCCGGTGCGCCCGAGGTCGCGGCGGGCCAGCCGGACGTGGGCGCCGCCGGGGGCCAGCCGACGGTCGGCGTACCCGCGGGTGGACGGGCGGGCGGGGCCGGGGCGGCCGGGGGCCAGGCGGGCAGCTCGGCGGTCGGTGGGGAGACCGGGGCGCTCCAGGCGGGCTGGGCGACGGTCGCCGGCGGGGCCGGGACCGGGCCCGTCCCCGGGGGCACGGCCACGGTCGGCGGGGCCGCGTACGCGACCGGGGCGGGATGGCCGACCGGTGGCACCGGCCCGGGCGGGGCGGTGGGCGGAACGGGCGGGACGGGGCCGGCCGGCGCGCCCTGGGCGGCCCTGTTGTCGCGGTTGAGCAGCAGCGCACCGCCGATCAGGATCGTGGCGCCGAGCAGCACCGCCCGGAACGCGTCCGTGACGATGTAGCCGAAACTGATCGCGACCAGGATGCTCAGCACGATCACCGTGACCGGGGACATGCTGGACCGGCCCCGGCCCAGCATGGACTCGACGGGAGAGGCGCTGTCCCCCTCGCCCGGGATGATCAGCCACGCGGTGACGTAGACCAGGATGCCGATGCCGCCGAAGAAGCCGAGCACCGCCAGCAGCACCCGCCAGAGGACCGGGTCGGTGTTTGTGGCCCGGCCGATGGCGGCGCAGACGCCGGCCAGGTAGCGGCCGTCGCGGGGGCGCACCAGCCCGTACCGCGAGGTGAAGCCGGCGCCGCCGAACGACGGCTGCGGTCCGGGGCCCGGCCCGGCGCCGGGCGGCGGTGGCCCACCCGGGTCCCCGGCGGGGGGCGGCGCGGCCACGGGGGGCGGCGCCGCGGAGCCGGCGGGCGGTGTCGCGGTCGGCGGTGGCCCACCCGGCTGAGCGGCCCCGGGGTCGGCGGGCTGGGCAGCTTCCTCGGTCATGCCTCGATCCTGCTGCCCCGACCCGCCGGGCGGCCTCAGGACCCGACCCTGACCCCACCCTGAGATCCCGGCGGCCCGAATGTCGGGGGCGTCCCCGTGGTCGGGCCCCGGTGCGTCGTGTGACGATCGATCCGACGCCGGAAACAGACCGTCGCCCGCTCCGTGCCCGCCGTGACCAGGGAGTCTCCGATCAGCGCCGTGACGCAGCCACCCCGCCTCTACCGCGCCCCCGAGCACCGGATGGCCGCGGGGGTGGCCGCCGGCATCGCCGACCACCTCGGCATCTCGGTGCTGCGGGTACGGGTCGCCTTCATGGTGCTGCTGGGGCTGAGCGGGCTCGGCCTGCTGCTCTACGCGGCATTCTGGGCGGTCGTGCCGCTGCGCCCGGGCGACACCGCCGTGCCCGCCCGCAGGGACGTCGCCCAGCTGCTGCCGTTCGTGGCGATCGGCCTCGGCGTGCTGCTGGTGCAGGTGATGGTCTTCGACTCGGTCGGGGCGGCGGGCACCGCCGGCTGGCTGGTCGCGATCATCGCGGTCGGCGCCGGGGTGATCTGGCACCAGTCGGCCCCGGAGCGGCGGCGGCAGTGGGGCGACTCCATGCCGGTGCCCTGGCTGGGCGCGGTGGTGGAGGAGAGCGACCGGCGGGCCTTCGTGCTCCGGTTCATCGGCGGCGGGGTGCTGGTCGCGGTGGGCATCATCGGCGTCGCCGCGGTCTACTCCCCGGCGCAGAACTTCGACGCCGTGCTCAACGGCGTGATCTTCGCCCTGGTCGGGCTCGCCGGGGTCGGCGTCGTGGCCGCGCCGGTGCTGTGGCGGACGTACAACCAGCTCCGGTCGGAGCGCGAGGGGCGCATCCGGGAGCAGGAACGGGCCGAGCTGGCCGCCATGGTGCACGACCAGGTGCTGCACACCCTGGCCCTGATCCAGCGCAACGCGAGCGACGTGAAGACCGTCCAGCGGCTCGCCCGGGGGCAGGAACGCTCGCTGCGCAACTGGCTCTACAAGCCCACCGGCTCGCCCACCGAGCGGTTCGCCGCCGCCCTGGAGCAGGCCGCCGCCGAGGTCGAGGACACGTTCGCGATCACGGTGGAGGCGGTGGTGGTCGGCGACCGGGAGACCGACGAGCGGGTCGGCGCGCTGGTGGCGGCCGCCCGCGAGGCGCTGGTGAACGCCGCCCGGCACGCCGGGGTGCAGACCGTCTCGCTCTACGCCGAGGTCGAGCCGGATCAGGTCAGCGTCTTCGTCCGGGACCGGGGGAAGGGCTTCGACCCGGATACGGTGGAGGATCACCGGCACGGGGTCCGGGGTTCGATCATCGGGCGGATGAAGCGGCACGGCGGCCGGGCGGAGATCCGCTCCGAGCCGGGGGAAGGGACCGAGGTCCGGTTGATCCTGCCGATCACCCGCGACCCGGCAACGGCGGAGAGGGACAAGTGATGACCGAGCAGTCGATGGAACCGGTCGAGGGGGCGGCTGCCCGCGCCGAGCGGCTGCGGGTCTTCCTCGTCGACGACCACGCCATGTTCCGCGCGGGGGTCCGCGCCGAGCTGGGCGCGCACGTCGAGGTGGTGGGCGAGGCGAGCACCGTCGCCGAGGCGGTCACCCGGATCGCCGCCACGCTGCCCGACGTGGTGCTGCTCGACGTGCACATGCCCGACGGCGGCGGCCGGGCGGTGCTGGAGGCGATGCGGCGTACCCACCCGCAGGTCAAGTTCCTGGCGCTGAGCGTCTCGGACGCGGCGGAGGACGTGATCGGGCTGATCCGGGCCGGCGCGCGGGGCTACGTCACGAAGACGATCTCCCCGGAGGAGCTGGCCGCCGCGGTCCGCCGGGTGGCCGACGGCGACGCCGTGTTCAGCCCCCGGCTGGCGGGGTTCGTGCTGGACGCGTTCGCGGCCCGTCCCGACGCCCCGGTGGCCGACCCGGAGCTGGACCAGCTCACCAACCGCGAGCGCGAGGTGCTGCGGCTGCTCGCCCGGGGGTACGCCTACAAGGAGATCGCCAAGGAGCTCTACATCTCCATCAAGACGGTGGAGACGCACGTGTCCAACGTGCTTCGCAAGCTCCAGATGTCCAACAGGTACGAGTTGTCCCGCTGGGCGGCCGATCGCCGGCTGGTGTGATCCAATTCTTTTCCCCGTCATATGGGACGGAAACGACGAATGCGGCCCACAGGGGCTGACAAGCGATCAACTCCCGTCACATAATGCCCCGTCGCGTTCTCGCGTGCGGGTGGTGCACATCCCGCGGGAACGGCGGCTTCACGCAACCCGCCGTGCGCGGGTCACCCCTGGGGAGAGGTGCACGAATCTGATGTTCGGACAACGAGGACGGCGCTGGGCGCGGATCGCCCTGGCGACCGTCGCCGGCGGCGCGCTGGCACTCGGCGCGGTGGCGCCGGCCGCCGCCGCCGACAAGACCGGCGTCGCCAAGTCGGTCAAGGGCAGCAACGTCACGCTCGTGCTCAACGGGCAGCCGAAGAGCACCGGTGCCCTGGCACTCAAGATCGACGGGAAGCTCGTCCCCGCCTTCTGCATCGACTACCACACCAACGTGGCGATCGACGGCAAGTACAAGGAGGGCACCTGGGACGAGTCCCAGGTGAAGAACCTCGGCAAGGTGCAGTGGGTGCTGACCCACGGCTACCCGAACGCCGACGCCGCCAAGCTGCTGGCCGCCGCCGGCGCCACCGCCCCGGCGAAGGCCGACGCCGACAAGCTGCTCTACTTCGGCACCCAGACCGCCATCTGGAACTTCAGCGACGGCGTCCAGCTGGGTGACTGGGTCGACAACCCCAAGCTGCTCGGCAAGAAGCAGTACGACGTGGTCAAGAAGGTCCACGACTACCTGGTCGCCAACGCCACCGACCAGCCCGAGCCGAAGGCCGAGCTGAGCGTCGACCCGGCCAGCGCCAAGGCCACCGTGGGCGAGAAGGCCGGCCCGTTCACCGTCAAGGGCCCGGCGGGCGAGATCACCGTCGCGGTCGACGGCGGCTCGGCGGTCGACGCCGAGGGCAAGCCGGTCACCAAGACCACCAACGGCGGCCAGTTCTGGCTGGCCGCGGACGGCGCCGGCGAGGTGAAGGTGACCGTTTCCGCCCAGGACTCGGTCTCCTTCGGCCGGGTGTTCCTCTTCACCGGCCAGCGCGCCGCGCAGAAGCTGATCCTCGGTGGCAGCACCGGCGCCACCGTGAGCGCCAAGGCCGAGGCCGCGTTCGCCGCCGCCCCGGCCGAGTCGCCGTCGCCGAGCGCGCCGGCGGAGTCGCCGTCGCCCAGCGCCCCGGCGGAGTCCCCGTCGCCGAGCGCCCCGGTCGACAGCCCGGCCCCGTCGACCTCGCCCGCGAGCAGCGGCGGTGACCTGCCGCTGACCGGTTCCCCGATCGCCGCCGCGATCGCCGCCGGCGTGGCGCTGCTGGCCGCCGGCGCGGTCGCCGTGCTGCTGTTCCGCCGTCGCAAGCTGCGCTTCACCGCCTGATCGACGCCCGCTTCACCGGCCCCGGCCCCGGTACCGCCCCGCGCGGTGCCGGGGCCGGAGTCGTTCGTCCCCCCGGGCCGGCTCACCTCGGCGCGCGGGTGCCTCCGCACTCTCCGCACTCTCCGGAGTCGTCCGGGTGACGAGCAGGTACGAGCAGTCGACACCCTCCGCCGCCCAGGTGGGGATGGTGCCCGCACAGCCGAAGCCGGCATCGTCCGGATGGGCAAAAACGGCCAACGCCCGGCCGACGTCGGACAGCGCCGGAGGGGACGCGGGGAAGCTCACAGCCATCGACCCCGCACCGGGGGGCGGACCCCCTCTGAACCGTGTCTTTCCTGCTCAGAGCGGTACGACCCGCGTACATCATGATCTTTTTTCGGGTATCGGCAACGTGGCGACCAACTAACGGCTTGATAACGGCACCTTCACGGAACGGGCCGGTGGGTGTCACAGTGGCAGCACCTCACCCCTCATGTGAGGCACTCCGTACGGCCTGACGACCATGGACCCGCCTGTTGACGGTGCTCCGTGGTGGTCTCGTGTGCGCGGTGCCGAGCGCGACGGGCGAGGTGGCCCGGCGGATCGGTACATCAATCTTGTCCCGAATTCACTGCGGTGAAACCGGCTCCCGCACTGCGGGCGCCGGACGTGTCACCCCCCATACGTGCGTGAAACCCACGACGGATCCAGGTTCAGAAAGAGGAGGCCCCTCGGAATGAGAGTCTCGAAGCGGGCAAGTAGCGCGGTCGCGCTGGGCGCGGCGTTCGCGCTCGTCGCGTCCGGCTGCTCGAGCAGCGACAGCGACGGTGGCGACGCCGGCGCCAGCAGCGACGGCGCGATCACCATCGACGGCACTCAGCCGGAGGTCGGCCTGGTCCCGTCGAACACCACCGAGACCGGTGGTGGGGCGATCATCGACTGGATCTGGACCGGTCTGGTCGAGTACCCGAACGACGGCAGCGCGCCGCGCAACGCGGTCGCCGAGTCGATCGAGACGTCCGACTCCAAGGTCTACACGATCAAGATCAAGAAGGACACGAAGTTCCACGACGGCACCGTCGTCAAGGCCAAGAACTTCGTGGACGCCTGGAACTGGGGCGCCTACTCGCCCAACGGCGCGCAGAACGGCAGCTTCTTCGCCGACATCCAGGGCTTCGACCAGGTCCACACCGAGGACCCGGACGGCGCCGAGGGCCCGAAGAAGGCCCCCGAGCCCGCCGCCAAGGAGATGTCCGGCCTGAAGGTCGTCGACGACTGGACCTTCGAGGTCACCCTGGCCGCGCCGACCGCGGTGTTCCCGACCAAGCTCGGCTACAGCACCTTCATGCCGCTGCCGGACGCGTTCTTCACCGGGGGCGCCGAGGCGTTCGGCAAGAAGCCGATCGGCAACGGCCCGATCAAGTTCGTGTCGTGGGAAGACGACGTCCAGATCAAGCTGACGCGCTTCGATGAGTACTCCTTGAACGACAAGATGAAGATCAAGGACGTCAACATCAAGCTGTACCAGGACGACACGGCGGCCTACAACGACCTGCTCGCCGGCAACCTGGACTTCCAGCAGCAGGTTCCGGTCTCCGCCATCGCGGGCGACAAGTGGAAGAACGACCTGGGCGACCGGGCGATCTCCTCCACCACCCCGTCGACCGGCATCATCGCCTTCCCGATCTACGACAAGCGCTTCCAGAACCCGAAGCTGCGTCGCGCGATCTCGCTGTCGATCAACCGCCAGGAGATCAGCGACAAGATCTTCTTCGGTTCGCGCAAGCCGGCCGACAGCTGGGCCAACCCGCTGACCCCGGGCGCCAAGGCCGGCAACTGCACCGCCTGCCAGTTCAACGTCGACGAGGCCAAGAAGCTCCTCGCCGAGGCCGGTGGCTTCACCGGTGAGCTGGTCATGTTCTACAACGCCGACGCCAGCCACAAGGAGTGGATGGAGGCCGTCGCGCAGCAGGTCAAGACGAACCTCGGCATCAACGCTCGCGCCGAGGGCGTGCCGACCTTCGCGGTGTTCCGCCAGAACATCAACGCCGGCAAGATGACCGGCATGTACCGCGCCGGCTGGCAGCAGGACTACCCGGACGTGGAGAACTGGGTCGGCCCGCTCTACGTGACCGGCGGTTCCTCGAACGACGGCAAGTACAGCAACCCGCAGGTCGACGCGCTGGCCAAGGAAGCCGCCTCCGCGCCGAGCCTGGAGGCGTCGCACGCCAAGTACGCCGAGGCTGTCGCCCTCATCGACCAGGACGTCCCCTCGATCCCGGTCTACTTCGGTGGCCAGCAGTCCGGTCACTCGGAGAAGATCAAGAAGATCGAGCTCTCCAACGTCGGTGAACTCGACCTCACCTCGGTCGAGCTCTGATCCGAACGGTCTGACCCCGGGTCGGGGGGGGGGGGGGGGGGGGGCCGGCCCCCCCCGCCGGGCCGCCGGGGGGGGGGGCGCCCCGCCCCCCCCCCG
>NZ_JBICUN010000023.1:94130-103725 GCF_043198195.1 Micromonospora sp. NPDC048868 | reverse complement strand
CGAGGGCGGGCCCCCCTTAAAAAAACACAATTTCCGCCCACCCAACCGGGGGTAACCCCCCCCCCCGCGGGGGGGCCGGCGCCCCCCCCGGGGCCCCCCGGGGGGGGGCCCCCCCCCCGGGGCCCCCCGACCCGGGCCGTTCCGTGAGGTGGTGTCACCACACCGCCTCGCCACGTCTGTCATCCCCGTGTCGGCCGTCCGACGCGCGCCCCCTGTCTGGAGGACCACCCCATGGGCCGTTATCTGTTGAGACGGCTGCTCCAACTCATCCCGGTCTTCATCGGGACGACGTTCCTGATCTACTGGCTCGTGTGGTCGGTGCCCGGTGACCCGTTCGCGGGCAAGTGTGGCGAGCGTCCCTGCCCCGACAGCTTCGTCAACATGATGACCGAGAAGTTCAAGCTCGACGAGCCGCTCATCGTGCAGTACGGCAACTACATGAAGAACCTCTTCCAGGGCGACTTCGGGCAGACGTTCGGTGGCCGGGAGATCGGCGACATCATCGCCACGGCGTACCCGAACACCTTGAAGCTGGCCCTGGTGGCGCTGGCCATCGAGGCGGTCATCGGGCTCACCGCGGGCGTGCTGACGGGCCTGCGCCGCAACGGCTTCCTGGACAACCTGGTCCTGGTCTCCAGCCTCTTCCTGATCGCGCTGCCGATCTTCGTCATCGGCTTCGTGGCCCAGTGGCTGCTCGGCGTGCAGTGGGGCATCGTCAAGCCGACGGTCTCCAGCGAGATGCGGCTCTCCGAGCTGATCGTGCCCGGCTTCGTGCTCGGCAGCGCCTCGATGGCGTACATCGCCCGGTTGGCCCGCACGAGCATCGCGGAGAACCGGCGGGCCGACTACGTGCGTACGGCGATCGCCAAGGGTCTGCCGATGCGCCGGGTGGTCGGGATCCACCTGCTGCGCAACTCGCTCATCCCCGTGGTCACGCTGCTCGGGACCGATCTCGGCGCCCTGATGGGCGGCGCGATCGTCACCGAGGGCATCTTCCAGATCAACGGGATCGGCCGACAGGTCTACCGCGCGATCATCACCAAGGAGAGCGCTACCGTTGTCTCCATCGTGGTGGTCCTGGTGCTCGTCTACCTGCTGATGAACCTGCTGGTCGACCTGCTCTACGCCGCCCTGGACCCGAGGATCCGCTATGAGTGAGCGCAGCGAACGAATCATCATTGCAGCGTTCGCGGGCACCAGTGCCCGCGCCGAGCGGAGTGGGGGACGGGCATGAGTGACCCGAGTGCCGCCTCGATCGTCAGCACCCCGCCCGCGCACGCCCCCGACGAGATCGGCGCGCCGAGCAACGCGGGCCTGCCGGAGAACGCCCGCAAGGAGAAGCCGCGCGGTCTGCTCGGCGACGCCTGGCGTGACCTGCGCCGCAAGCCGCTGTTCTGGATCTCCGCAGGGTTCATCGTCCTCTTCATGCTGATGACCGCCTTCCCCTCGCTGTTCACCTCCGGCGACCCGGAGAACGGCAACCTGCAGAACAGCCTCGTCGGCCCGTCGTCGGACGCCTGGTTCGGCTACGACTTCCAGGGCCGGGACGTCTTCGCCCGGGTGATCTACGGTGCCCGCGCGTCGATCGTGGTCTCCCTGCTCTCCGTGCTCGGCGTGCTGCTCTTCGGCGGCGCGATGGGCATCGTGGCGGGCTACCGGGGCGGCTGGGTGGACGCACTGCTCTCCCGCATCGCCGACGTCTTCTTCGGGCTGCCGTTCGTGCTGGGTGCCATCGTCATCCTGACGACCTTCAACGGGTCGGGCACGAGCAACAGCAAGGCCGAGATCATGGCGCTGGTGAGCATCTCGCTGATCGTGCTGGGCTGGCCGGTCGTGATGCGGCTGATGCGCTCCTCGGTGCTGGCCACCAAGGAGGCGGACTACATCGTCGCCGCCCGCGCGCTGGGCGCCGGCACCGGCCGGATCATCCTCAAGCACCTGCTGCCGAACTGCCTCGCGCCGCTGCTGGTCTACGGGACGATCCTGGTCGGCTCGTACATCGGCGCCGAGGCGACGCTGTCCTTCCTGGGCGTCGGCCTGAAGAGCCCGGTGGTGTCCTGGGGCATCATGATCAACGAGGCGCAGAACCTCCTCCGCGTCGCGCCCTACCTGCTCTTCTTCCCCGCCGCGTTCCTCGTCGCCGCCGTACTGAGCTTCGTGATGCTCGGTGAGGCGGTCCGCGAGGCCCTCGATCCGAAACTCCGCTAGGGGAGATTCAGTTGTCCGACATTCTGGTGTCCGAGCAGTCCGCGGCCGGCGCGTCCGGCCGCCCCTCGGGCAGGTTGCTCGAGGTGGAAGACCTCCGGGTGGAGTTCCGCACCCGGGACGGCGTCGCCAAGGTCATCAACGGGGTCACGTACCACGTCGACGCGGGGGAGACCCTCGCCGTGCTCGGCGAGTCCGGCTCCGGTAAGAGCGTCACCGCGCAGACCATCATGGGCATCCTCGACACGCCGCCCGGTTTCGTCACCGGCGGTCAGGTCCGCTTCCAGGGCAAGGACATGCTCGGCATGTCCTTCGAGGAGCGGCGCCGCATCCGCGGCGAGGGCATCGCGATGATCTTCCAGGACGCGCTCTCCGCGCTGAACCCGGTCTTCACCGTCGGGTTCCAGATCGCCGAGCAGTTCCGGGTGCGGCGCGGGATGAGCCGCTCCGACGCCAAGAAGCGCGCGATCGAGATGCTCGACCAGGTCAAGATCCCGAACGCCAAGGGCCGGTTCAGCAGCTACCCGCACCAGTTCTCGGGCGGCATGCGGCAGCGCGCGATGATCGCGATGTCGCTCGCCCTGGACCCGGAGGTGCTGATCGCGGACGAGCCGACCACCGCGCTCGACGTGACGGTGCAGGCGCAGATCATGGACCTGCTCGCCGAACTCCAGCGCGAGCGGCAGATGGGCATGATCCTGATCACCCACGACCTCGGCGTGGTCGCCGACGTCGCGGACCGGATCGCGGTGATGTACGCGGGCCGGATCGTCGAGGAAGCCAACGTCTACGACCTGTACGCCAAGCCGGCGCACCCGTACACGATCGGCCTGATCAACTCGATCCCGCGGCTCGACGAGAAGGGGCAGGAGCTCCGGACGATCAAGGGTCTCCCGCCGAACCTCATGAACATCCCGCCGGGCTGCCCGTTCAACCCGCGCTGCCCCATGGCGCAGCCGGTCTGCCGGGAGAAGGTCCCGCCGCTGCTGCAGGTCGGCGCCGGCCGGGCCAGCGCCTGCCACTTCGCCGAGGAGCTGGTGAACCGTGACTGAGAACATCCTCGAGGTCCGTGACCTGGTCAAGCACTATCCCGTGACCCGGGGCGTGGTGTTCAAGAAGACCATCGGTCACGTCAAGGCGGTCGACGGGGTCTCCTTCGAGCTCAAGGCCGGCGAGACCCTGGGTGTGGTCGGCGAGTCGGGCTGCGGCAAGTCGACGCTGGCCCGGGTCCTGATGAACCTGGAGAAGCCCACGGGTGGCAGCGTCCACTACAAGGGCCAGGACATCTCGAAGTTCTCCGGCCCGGCGCTGCGTCGGCTGCGTCGGCAGATCCAGCTGGTGATGCAGGACCCGTACACCTCGCTGAACCCGCGGATGACGGTCGGCGACCTGATCGGCGAGCCGTTCGAGATCCACCCGGAGGTGGCGCCGAAGGGCAGCCGCCGGGAGAAGGTCCGGGAACTGCTCGACCTGGTCGGCCTCAACCCGGAGCACATCCACCGGTACCCGCACCAGTTCTCCGGCGGTCAGCGGCAGCGCATCGGCATCGCCCGGGCGCTCGCCCTGCGGCCCGAGATCATCGTCTGCGACGAGCCGGTCAGCGCCCTGGACGTGTCGATCCAGGCCCAGGTGATGAACCTGCTGGAGAAGCTCCAGGGCGAGCTCGGCCTGTCGTACGTCTTCATCGCGCACGACCTGTCGGTGGTCCGGCACCTGTCGGACCGGGTCGCGGTGATGTACCTCGGCAAGATCGCCGAGATCGGCACCGAGGACGAGATCTACGAGCGGCCGACCCACCCGTACACCCAGGCGCTGCTCTCGGCCGTGCCGGTGCCGGACCCGACCGTGCGGGACAACAAGGCGATCATCCGCCTGACCGGTGACGTGCCGTCGCCGGTCAGCCCGCCGTCGGGCTGCCGGTTCCGGACCCGGTGCTGGAAGGCGCAGGACGTCTGCGCCGAGCAGGTCCCGCTGCTGGAGATCCGCTCGGGCTCGGACCACCCGAGCGCCTGCCACTTCGCGGAGAAGCGCGAGATCGTGCAGACGCACGAGGCGTGACCCCCACGGAACCGCCTGCCGACGTCATCGCGACGACGGCAGGCGGTTCCGTCGTTTCCGCCCCGCCCCGCCCGCCCCGGCCCGCGCGGGGGACCGTTGCCGGCGTACGCCTCACAGGGGGCCGCGGCCGGCGCGGAGCAGCAGCAGCGCGAGCTGCGTGCCGTCGGCGCCCAGGGCGGCCCGGAAGCGCTCCAGGATCGCCCGTTCCCGGGACAGCACCAGCCGGGTGCCGCCGGAGGCCATCCTCGTCACGCCGACCTCCTGGGAGAGCCGGGCCCGTTCCTGCCACAGCTCGATCAGCGCCCGGTCGATCTCGTCGATCCGCTCCCGGATCTCGACGATCCGGGCGGCGGCGGCCGGCTCCGGGGTGCCGGTTCCCGCCGCCGGCTTCGCGCCGTCGTCACCGCCCGGCACGTCGGCCGGGAAGCCGGGGGCACCGGGGTCGGGCCGGCCCGCCTCGGGTCGCGTCACGCTGCCGCTGGACTCCACCACGTCTGTCATCATCGGGTACCCCTCGCCGTCAGGTGCCCGGTGCCCGGATCCCGGGACGGAAGAAAGCCCCGGGCTCCAGGAGCCCGGGGCTTTCTCGTAGGTCTGATCGATCAGGCGCGACCTACGGCTGCCGGACTCCCGGTGCCGTAGTAAAAGTAGAAGCGCTGCCCGAACATGTCGTCGAGTATGCCGACCCCGGGCCGGCCGGCGCAAGGATTCGGCGCGACCCGTGCCCGGACGGGCGGTCCCGGTGCCGTCGTGACGCCGGGACCGCCCCGCCTCAGCCGAGGCGGGTGATCCGGTTCGCGGGTCCGGGAGCGACGGGCTCGCCGGCGCCCAGGTAGGCGATCAGCGCGTCGACGTCGAAGCCGGGGGCGGTGGCCCGGTCCGTGCCGGCCCGCAGCTCGGTGAAGCCGTCCCCGCCGTTGGCCAGGAAGTCGTTCGTGGTGACCCGGTAGCTCGCGGCCGGGTCGACCGGCGCGCCGTCGTACGCCAGGGCGCTCACCCGCGAGCCCACCGGGGCGGTGCTGTCGTAGGAGTACGTCAGCCCGGCCGAGACCTGGAGGATGCGCTGGGTGGTCTGCCCGTTGAAGCCCACGAACTGCTGCTCCAGCACGTTGCGCAGCTGCGCGCCGGTGAGGGTCTGGGTGACCACCAGGTTGTTGAACGGCTGGACGGTGAACGCCTCGCCGTAGGTGATCTCGCCAGGGTCCTCGTCGCCGGGGGAGGCCGCGTACGACAGGGACGCCCGGACGCCGCCCGGGTTCATCAGCGCGATCTGTGCCCCGCTGGAGCGGGTGTACGCGAGCTGCGCGTCGGCGATCACGTCACCGAGCGGGCTCTCCCCGTTCGGCCGGACTTCGCGGACGATGTCGGCCGAGATCCGGCCCACCACCCGGTTGGCGATGGGTGCGACGGCCGCCCGGTACTTGTCGGCCAGTGCCTTCGCGCCCGGGTCCACCAGGTCGGGGTTGCGCACGTACGTGCCCGGCGCGCTCTCCCGCCAGGTGCCGTCCGGGTTGCGTACGCCGTTCTCGACCACGACGTTGCGGGCGGAGATCCCGGTGAACCGGCCGGTGCGCCGGTCCAGCGAGTAGTCCACGTCCGTGATCAGCTGGCCGTTGTTGCCGGCGCTGGTGACCACGCTGTGGGCGCCCGAGGAGTTCGGCAGGGAGCAGGAGTAGAAGCGGTGGGTGTGGCCGGAGACGACCAGCCCGAACTCCGGCCGCAGGCCCTTGACGATGTCCACGATCGGGCCGGAGAAGTTGGCGCAGTCCGAGACGCCCGGGGTGGCCGGCGGCGGCGACTGGGCCCCGCCCTCGTGCACGAGCAGCACCATCGCCTTGACGCCGAAGAGCTTGAGCACGCCGGCCCACTTGTTGGCGGTCTGCACCTCGTCGGTGAACCGCACGGAGGTGATGCCGGCCGGGTTGACGATGCCCGGGGTGCCCTCCAGGGTCACGCCGACGAAGCCGACGGGCACCCCGCCGACGAACTTCACGTCGACCGGGGGCAGGATCGGCAGGCCGGTCTTCCGGCTGACCGTGTTGGCGGCGAGGTAGGTGAACTTCGCCCCGGCGAAGCCGTCCCCGTCCTGGCAGCCGTCGACGGGGTGGCAGCCGCCCTTGTTGATCCGGATCAGCTCGTCGACGCCCTCGTCGAACTCGTGGTTGCCGACGGAGCTGACGTCCAGGCCGATCTCGTCCATCAGCTCGATGGTCGGCTCGTCGTGGAAGGCGGCGCTGACGAGCGGGGTGGCGCCGATCAGGTCGCCGGCCCCGACGGTGGTCGTGGTGCGCCCCTCGGCCCTGGCCTCGGCGCGCAGCTTCTTCAGCCAGGTGGCGAGGTACTCCACGCCGCCGGCGGGCGTGCCGTTGACCGCCGCGCCGCTGCCGCCGGGCGGGTCGATGGCGCCGTGGAAGTCGTTGTAGCTCAGGAAGTTGCCCTTGACCTCCCCGCCGCCGGGGGCGGCGTAGGAGACCGAGACGGGGGTGAGGCCGGCCTGCTGGTCGTCGGCGGGAGCCGGCGCGGGCCGGGAAGCGGTGGTCAGCGTGGCGACGACGGCCAACGCGAGGGTGGGCGCGGCGAGGTGACGCAGCGCCGCCCGACCGCGCGAACGCGGCTGAGTCATGGTCGTTTCTCCCAGTCGTGTACGGGGGAGGAGCCGGACTTTCACCGTCATCGTTCTGCACGGGGGACGGCGGCACCAGACACGACAGGGTGACATCTTCGTCTCGACCTGGATGTAAGGAAGGGCCCCTTCCTGACATCTCGACGGTGCGCGGCGGGGAAGTGTCCGCCCGGCGGCATAGACTCGCCGTGCGATGCATCCTCTCTTCGACATCCCCGCGTCCCCGCCCGCGCCGGCGCCCGCCCCGGCCTCGCCGCACCGGCCCAGGCCGGCGGCCGTCCATCTCGATCCGCAGGCCCTGGTCGAGGGCCTGAACGGGCCGCAGCGCGACGCCGTCACCCACGCCGGCTCGCCGCTGCTGATCGTGGCCGGTGCCGGCTCGGGCAAGACCCGGGTGCTCACCCACCGGATCGCCTACCTGCTGGCCGCCCGGGACGTGCACCCCGGCGAGATCATCGCGATCACCTTCACCAACAAGGCCGCCGGCGAGATGAAGGAGCGGGTCGCCCACCTGGTGGGTCCCCGGGCCCGCCTGATGTGGGTGTCGACGTTCCACTCCGCGTGCGTGCGCATCCTGCGGGCCGAGCACGAGCACGCCGGGCTGAAGTCCACCTTCTCGATCTACGACGCGGACGACTCCCGCCGGCTGATGCAGATGGTCGCCAGGGAGCTGGACCTCGACCCGAAGCGCTACCCGGCGCGCGGGCTGGCCGCCCAGGTCTCCAACCTGAAGAACGAGCTGGTCGACCCCGAGGCGTTCGCGGGCCGTGCCAAGGGCCCCAACGAGCGGGCGCTGGCGGAGGCCTACACGCTCTACCAGCGGCGGCTGCGCGAGGCGCACGCGCTGGACTTCGACGACCTGATCATGACGACGGTGCACCTGCTCCAGTCCCACCCGCACGTCGCGGAGAGCTACCGCCGGCGGTTCCGGCACGTGCTGGTCGACGAATACCAGGACACCAACCACGCCCAGTACACGCTGATCAAGGAGCTGGTCTCCGGCACGGAGGGGATCGAGCCGGCGGAGCTCTGCGTGGTCGGTGACGCCGACCAGTCGATCTACGCGTTCCGGGGCGCCACGATCCGCAACATCCTGGAGTTCGAGCGCGACTTCAGCGACGCCCGGACGATCCTGCTGGAGCAGAACTACCGCTCCACCCAGACCATCCTCAACGCCGCCAACGCGGTGATCGACCGGAACACGTCGCGCAAGCCGAAGCGGCTGTGGAGCGAGGCGGGCGCCGGTGAGCCGATCGTCGGCTACGTGGCCGACACCGAGCACGCCGAGGCCGACTGGGTGGCCCGCGAGATCGACCGGCTGGTCGACGCCGACGAGACCCGCCCCGGCGACGTGGCCGTCTTCTACCGCACCAACGCCCAGTCCCGGGTCTTCGAGGAGGTGTTCATCCGGGTCGGCCTGCCCTACAAGGTGGTCGGCGGGGTGCGCTTCTACGAGCGCAAGGAGGTCCGCGACGCGCTGGCCTACCTGCGCGCGGTGGTCAACGACGACGACACGGTCAGCCTGCGCCGGGTCCTCAACACCCCGCGCCGGGGCATCGGCGACCGGGCCGAGGCGTGCGTGGAGGCGCTGTCCAGCCGGGACCGGATCTCCTTCGGGGCGGCGCTGCGGCGGGCGAAGGACGCCCCGGGCATCTCCAGCCGGGCGGCCAACGGCATCGCCGACTTCGTGGCCCTGCTCGACGGCGCCCGCGAGCTGGCCGAGACGGGCACCCCGGAGGAGGTGCTGGAGGCGCTGCTGACCCGCTCGGGCTACCTCACCGAGCTGGAGGAGAGCCTCGACCCGCAGGACGCGGGGCGCGTCGACAACCTCCAGGAGCTGGTCAGCGTCGCCCGGGAGTACACCGAGCGGATCGAGGCGGTCGGCGAGGAAGGCGAGCGGGCCACCCTCGCCGGCTTCCTGGAGCAGGTCGCGCTGGTCGCCGACGCCGACCAGGTGCCCACCGACGACCCCGACCACCAGGGCGTGGTCACCCTGATGACGCTGCACACCGCGAAGGGCCTGGAGTTCCCGGTGGTCTTCCTGACCGGCCTGGAGGACGGCGTCTTCCCGCACCTGCGGTCGCTGGGCGACACCCGGGAGCTGGAGGAGGAGCGCCGGCTGGCGTACGTGGGCATCACCCGGGCCCGCCAGCGCCTCCACCTTTCCCGGGCGGTCACCCGCTCGGCGTGGGGGCAGCCGGCCTACAACCCGCCGTCGCGGTTCCTGGAGGAGCTGCCGCCGGAGCTGGTCCGCTGGGAGCGCACCGAGGGGTCGTACACCTCGTGGGCCGGCGGGGGCGGCGGCGTGGGTGGCCGCGCGGACCGGATGTCCGGCGGACGTGGGGGCTTCAACGGCGGTACGCCCAAGGCGGCGCAGTTGGCGAAGCGGCTGGGGGTCGACGCCAGCCGCCTGACCACGGCGAGCGAGCTGCCGCAGGGGCCGAAGGTGTCCGCGGGCGACCGGGTCAACCACCAGCGCTACGGCCTGGGCCGGGTGCTCGCCGTCGAGGGGCACGGCCCGGGAGCGCGGGCGCAGATCGACTTCGGCGACCAGACGATGTGGCTGGTGCTCCGGCACGCCCCGATCGACAAGCTCTGAGCGGCGGGGCGGGGCCCCCCCCCCCCCCCCCCCCCCCCGGCCCCCCCCGCCGGGGGGGGGGGCCCGCCCCCCCCCAGCCCCCCCCCCGCCCGCCCCCCGCGGGGGGGGGC
>NZ_JBICUN010000023.1:0-94120 GCF_043198195.1 Micromonospora sp. NPDC048868 | reverse complement strand
GGGCGCGGCGCGCCCGGCCCCCCCCCCCCCCGCGCGGGGGGGGGGGGCCCCCCCCCCCGCCCCGCCCCCCCCGGGGGGGGGGGGGCCGCCGCCCGCCCCCCCCCCCCCCGCCCCCGCCCCACGCCGGTAGGTGCGGGTCAGCAGGCCACGTCGATGCCCCGGGCGCGCAGGAACGGCGCGGGGTCGATCTGGTTCCACATCTGACCCTGGTGCACCTCGAAGTGCAGGTGTGGGCCGGTGGAGTCGCCGGTGGAACCCTCCAGGCCGATGGTCTGCCCGGCGGCGACCTTGTCGCCCACGCCCACCTTGGTGGTGCTCAGGTGGGCGTAGTGGGTCAGGTAGCCGTTGCCGTGGTCGACGAAGACGGAGATGCCGTACCCGTCGCCGACGTCGCCGGCCTTGGTGACGGTGCCGCCGAAGGCCGCGCGGACCGGGGTGCCGGCGGGCAGCGCGAAGTCGATGCCGGCGTGCTGGGTGCCCCAGCGCGGGCCGTAGCAGGAGGTGATCGCCGCTCCCTTCATCGGGATGACCCAACTGGGCTTCGGCTTGCTGGTCTTCTTCGGCTTCGGCTTGGCGGTGGTCGCCTTCGGGCGGGGCTTCGCCGACGGGCTGGCCTTCGTCGGGCTGGGCGTCGGGCTCGCCGAGGGGGTGGCCGGGGCGGTCGTCTCGCGGGCGGAACGGTCGGCGCGGTCGGCGGCCTCCGCGCGGGCCTGCGTGTCCACGGCGGCGGCCGGGACGGAGGGCTCGTCGTTCCCGGTGGCCGCGAAGGCGGCGCCGCCGAGGCCGAGGCCCGTCAGGGCCGCCGCGGCGATGATCACGCGGGTGCGGCCGCCGATCCGCCTCCGGGGCCGGACGGGGGCGTCGGGGGTGTTCTCGTTCCGAATGTCTTCCTGCACGGCGGACCTTCACTGATCGAGGGGGCACTTGACCTCGAAATACTGGTGTCGACACGCGGCGTGACGGGTAGTGGGACGGGGTGCGGGCGGGCCGACGACGGCCGCATCCGCCCGTTGCGTCCCCGTTCGGGGTTGTTCGACCGTAAAAGTGATCATGTGTGGGGATGGCGCCGGTCACAGTCGCCGGTGTGGCCCGGCTCACTTTCGACTCCGGTGGCACACGAAAAACCGCCCGGATCGGCAGATCCGGGCGGTCGACGGGCGATGCGCAGCGTCAGGACGCGGCTACCTCGCTGTAGTACGCCTCGACTTGTAGCTTGATGTCCACTCCGCGCTCCTTGAGCCACGGCACCGGGTCGAGCGGCTCGCCCTTGACATGCACCTCCAGGTGCAGGTGGGAGCCGTAGGAGTGGCCGGTGTTGCCCACGAGGCCGAGCTGGTCGCCCGCCTTCACCTGCTGGCCCTCCTTGACGCTCAGCGCCGAGGAGTGGCCGTAGATCGCCTCGCTGCCGTCGGCGTGCTGGACGATCACGGTGTGGCCGTAGCCGCCGAACCAGCCGGCCTTGGTGACGGTGCCGCCGTGGATGGCGACGTAGGGGGTTCCCTCGGGGGCGACCAGGTCCACGCCGGTGTGCAGCTTGCCCCAGCGCATGCCGTAGGGCGAGTTGAACTCGTAGCCCTGGAGGGGGAGCAGCCAGACCTCGGGCTCGGCGGACTCGGTGCCTCCGGCGCGGTCGCTGTCGCGGCTGGCGCGGTCGGCGTTGTCGCCACGGGCCGCGGCGTCCTGGTTGATGGTCGAGGCGGCCTTGAGCTCGTCGAGGACCGACGGGCTGACGCTCTTGGCGTCCGGCAGGGCGCCGGCGCCGATCGCGACGATGCCGGCGCCGACGAACGCGGTGGTGACCACCGCTGCGTAGCGGCTACGCGGGGGGGTGGGTACGCGGCGGCGACCGCGATATCGATCGGGCTCAGACGACAGGCGCTGGCGCACGCACACCCTCCGTTGTCGGGGATCCGAAGCGGCTTCCTCGACGCCCGTGAAGCTCGGGTGAACGCCGGCTGGCCGCGTCGTCACCCGTCCGTGGACCTGATGACAACCGTGGACACGTTAGCCAACCACCAGTCCCGTCACAAGCCGAAGCGCCGAATTGCTACCGCGTTCTGTCCCTTTCCGTCCGTGATTGTCATGGGTCGTACCCCTCGAACGGTGCCCCCTTAACTGCCCGTTCGTCGCGCAGGGTGACCGAACGGCGGAGTCGTCCGGCTTGACGACGAGGGCTGGCGCGGTCCGCCGTACCGGCACCGACGGGAGTCCGGCCGGGTTCGTGCGCGTGAGGTTCGCCGCCCGGATTTCCCGGGCAGGGTCGGGCGGGTTACCGTTCGTTCAGTGAAGCCGCGGAGCCGGTGAAAGGGATGCGCTGATGAGCTCTCGTGTACGGGTCGTCGTCGCCAAGCCGGGCCTGGACGGCCACGACCGTGGTGCAAAGGTCGTCGCGCGTGCCCTGCGGGACGCCGGCATGGAGGTCATCTACACCGGCCTGCACCAGACCCCGGAGCAGATCGTGGAGACCGCGATCCAGGAGGACGCCGACGCGGTCGGGCTCTCCGTGCTGTCCGGGGCGCACATGACGCTGTTCCGGCGGGTGGTGGAGCTGCTCGGTGAGCGCGACGCCCGCGACATCGTCGTGTTCGGCGGCGGCATCATTCCCGACGCCGACATCCCGGAGCTCCAGCGGCTCGGGGTCGCCAAGATCTTCACGCCGGGCGCGACGACCCAGTCGATCGTCGAGTGGGTCCGGCAGAACGTCGCCCAGCCGGTCGCCTGACGGCGGTCGCGGGCTCGGGGCTGCTCGGCGGCCGAATCCGGACAGGGGGAGGGGCCGGACGCACCCCTCACACGTCCGGCCCCTCTATGCACGATGCCCCGCCGCCACCCCTCGACCGACAGGGCATCGGCCGCTCCCGTCGCCGCGCTGCATCAGCGCTCCGACACCTGACTCAACGACGCCCCCACGGACGGGTTACGCGCCCCCGGCAACATCGCCCGGACGGCTGACATCGGGCCGAAGTCGCGGAAAGGCCGCGCGACGCCGCCGATTGTGCATTACCACACAACGTGCACCCGCTCGGTTGCCGGCGGTGTCCACCTCGCTAGGCTGCGCCCAATGGCCTGTTTCGAGTGATGACAGGCGTCAAACTGTTTTCCATAACGCTGGTGGCGGCGCGACGGCGCGCCGCGGAGACGGGACGGGACGCGCAAACGTGGACCTGTACGAGTACCAGGGGCGGGACCTGTTCGAACGGCACGGCTTGCCCGTGCTCGCCGGCGGCGTCGCCACGACCCCGGAGGAGGCCCGCGCGATCGCCGAACGCCTCGGCGGTCGGGTGGTCGTCAAGGCGCAGGTGAAGGTCGGTGGCCGAGGCAAGGCCGGCGGCGTGAAGCTGGCCGAGGGCGCCGAGGAGACGGTGGCCCGCGCCACCGACATCCTGGGCATGGACATCAAGGGCCACACGGTCCACAAGGTCATGATCACGGTGACCGCGGACGTGGCCGAGGAGTACTACTTCTCCTACCTGCTCGACCGGGCGAACCGCACCTTCCTCTGCATCGCCAGCGTCGCCGGCGGCATGGACATCGAGCAGGTCGCCGCCGAGACCCCGGAGAAGGTCGTCAAGGCCCCGATCGACGCCAACACCGGCGTCGACGAGGCGAAGGCGCGCGAGATCGTCACCGCCGCCAACTTCCCGGCCGAGGTCGCGGACCAGGTCGTCGAGGCCGCCGTGGGGCTGTGGAAGGCCTTCGTCGCCGAGGACGCCACGCTGGTCGAGGTGAACCCGCTGGCCAAGACCGGCGAGGGCAAGCTGCTGCTGCTCGACGCCAAGGTCACCCTCGACGAGAACGCCGGGTTCCGGCACCCGGACCACGAGGCGCTTGTCGACCAGGCCGCGGTGGACCCGCTGGAGCAGGCCGCCAAGGAGAAGGACCTCAACTACGTCAAGCTCGACGGCGAGGTCGGGATCATCGGCAACGGCGCCGGCCTGGTCATGTCGACCCTCGACGTGGTCGCGTACGCCGGTGAGCGGCACGGCGGCGTCAAGCCGGCCAACTTCCTCGACATCGGCGGTGGCGCGAGCGCCGCCGTGATGGCGAACGGGCTGGAGATCGTCCTGTCCGACCCGTCGGTGAAGAGCGTCTTCGTCAACGTCTTCGGCGGCATCACCGCCTGCGACGAGGTCGCCAACGGCATCGTGCAGGCGCTGGCCCTGCTCGAGCAGCGCGGCGAGCAGGTCACCAAGCCGCTGGTCGTCCGCCTCGACGGCAACAACGCCGAGGCCGGCCGGGCGATCCTCGACGGCGCGAACAACCCGCTGGTCCAGCGGGTCGACACGATGGATGGCGCGGCCGAGCGGGCCGCCGAGCTGGCGGCTGCGGGGGTCTGACAATGGCTATCTGGCTGACCAAGGACTCGAAGGTCATCGTCCAGGGGATGACCGGTTCCGAGGGTTCCAAGCACACCCGGCGGATGCTCGCCGCGGGCACCAACGTCGTCGGCGGCGTCAACCCGCGCAAGGCGGGCCAGACGGTCGACTTCGACGGCACCGAGCTGCCGGTCTTCGCCAGCGTCGCGGACGCGATGGCGCAGACCGGTGCGGACGTGACCGTGATCTTCGTACCGCCGCAGTTCACCAAGGGCGCGGTCGTCGAGGCGATCGACGCCGGGATCGACCTGGCCGTGGTGATCACCGAGGGCGTGCCGGTGCACGACACCGCCGCGTTCTGGGCGTACAACGTCGCCAAGGGGGAGCGGACCCGGATCATCGGTCCGAACTGCCCGGGCATCGCCTCGCCGGGCGCCTCCAACGCCGGCATCATCCCGGCCGACATCACCGGCACCGGCCGCATCGGCCTGGTCAGCAAGAGCGGCACGCTGACCTACCAGATGATGTACGAGCTGCGCGACATCGGCTTCTCGACCTGCGTCGGCATCGGCGGTGACCCGATCATCGGCACCACCCACATCGACGCGCTCGCCGCGTTCGAGGCCGACCCGGAGACCGACGCGATCGTCATGATCGGTGAGATCGGTGGCGACGCCGAGGAGCGGGCCGCCGAGTTCATCAAGGCGAACGTGACCAAACCGGTGGTCGGCTACATCGCCGGCTTCACCGCGCCGCCCGGCAAGACCATGGGCCACGCCGGTGCGATCATCTCCGGCTCGGCGGGCACCGCCGAGGCCAAGAAGGACGCGCTGGAGGCGGTCGGCGTCAAGGTCGGCAAGACCCCGACCGAGACCGCCAAGCTCATGCGGGAGATCATGTCCGCGGGCTGAGCCCGAGCGACGTACGACCGGAGGGCCGACCGTTCGCGGTCGGCCCTCCGCCGTCGTGACGCGGCGGCCCCGGTCGCCGTGGCGCGGGCGGCCTCAGTCGTTGTAGAGCGGGTAGTTGCCGCCGGCCCAGAGGACGCCGCTGCCGATGATGTTGAGTACGCCGAACGCGATCGCCAGGTAGCCGAGCACGGGCGACTGGCCGAAGCGCTTGGCGTCCCGGATCGACAGGTAACCGAAGACGATCCCCAGGATGCCGCAGCAGAGCAGGCCGAGGATGATGCCGAGCACGCCCCACAGCGTCGTGCGGTCGCGACCGGCCGCGGACGGCGCCGGCGGGGGCGGCGGATACGGAGTGTTCACGGCTCTCCTCCGGACGTCGGTGCCGCGACCCTGCGGTCGCGTCCCTGCGCCCGAGGCTAGACCGGATCGGGGGCCCGAGATGGTGGATCACGGAACTCGTCGCCGCTGCGGGGCGGTATCGGACTGCCACCGCCGGCCCGGCATGCCAGAGTAGACGCGATGTCCTCCGTCACCCCTGATCAGCCCAGCCGTCCCGGCGCCGACGTCGGCCCCGGCGCCCGGCCGGCCGCGCCCGTCGGGCGGAGCCGGCGGGTGCCCGCGCCGCGCGCCGGCGAGCCGCGCCGCAGCCGCGCCCCGCTCGTCGTCGCCGCCGGGGTCGCCGCCGGGTGGGCGGCGCTCACCTCCTGGCTGCCGGTCGTGGTCGTGCTCTGGCTGTTCCAGCTCAGCGAGGGTGCCGCCTCCGTGCCGGGCGCGCTGCGCGCCGGGCTGGCCGGCTGGCTGCTCGGGCACGGCGTGCCGCTGGACACCGCCGCCGGCCCGCTCGGGCTGGCCCCGCTGGCGCTGACCGCCCTGGTCGTCTGGCGGCTGACCCGGGCGGGCGTGCACGCCAGCCGGGCCATCGGTGCCCGGGGCGGCCGGTCACTCCGGCAGGCGCTCCTCGCCGCCGGCGCGGTCGGCGTCGCGTACGCGCTGCTCGGGGTGCTCGGCGCGGTGCTGGCCGGCGCGTCACCGGTGCGCGCCGGGCTGACCCTCCTGGTGCTCGGCACGCTCGGGGCCCTGGTGGGCTCGGCCCGGACCACGCGCGTGGCCGGCCTGCTCGCCGCGCGGTCCCCGGAGGCGCTGCGCGACGGGATCCGCACCGGGCTCGTCGCCGGGCTGCTGCTGTTCGGCGCGGGGGCCGGCGCGGCGGGGCTCGCCGTGGCCACCGGGGGCGGGGACGCCGCCGACCTGATCGGGGCCTACCGCACCGGGGTCGCCGGCCAGGCCGGGATCACGCTGGTCAGCCTCGCCTACGCGCCCAACGCCACGGTCTGGTCGGTCAGCTACCTGCTCGGCCCGGGTTTCGCCGTCGGCACCGACACGGCGGTCCGCACCAGCGAGGTCTCCGTGGGGGCGCTGCCGGCCGTACCGCTGCTGGCCGGGCTGCCGCGCGGGCCGGTCGACGGGCTCGGCGCCGGGCTGCTCGCGGTGCCGGTCCTCGCCGGGATGGCCGCGGGCTGGCTGCTGGCCCGCCGGCTGCTCCGGCTCGCCGCCGACGACCGGGCGCCGCTGCGCTGGGGGCCGCTGCTCGGGGCGGCGGCGCTCGCCGGCCCGGTGGCCGGCCTGCTGCTGGGCGCCGCCGCGGCCGCCTCCGCCGGATCGCTCGGTGGCGGCCGGCTGGTCCAGGTGGGGCCCGTCGCCTGGCAGGTGGCGGCGGTGGCGACCGCGGTCGTCACGGTCGGGGCGCTGATCGGCGCCGCCGCGACCCGGGTGCTGTCCCGCGCGCCCCGCTGAGGGGCCGGGAGACGCCGAAGGGGCGCCCCGGACTGGCCGGGACGCCCCTGTCGCATGACGGTCAGGGCTGGTTGGGCAGCGTCAGACTGAAGCCCAGGAAGATGATCTGGAGCAGGCCGAGCACGACGCCGATGGCGCCGCAGATCAGGCCGGCGAGGGCCTGACCGTTGTTGTCGGCCAGCCCCTGGGCGGCCTTCTGCTTGCCCATCCACCCGGTCACCAGCGCACCGATGCCCAGCGGGATGCCGAGGTAGCAGCAGACCATCGGGATTGAGGCGATGCCGAGGATCATGGACACCAGACCGAGGGTGTTCTGCTGCTGCCCAGGCCCCTTCGCGGCGAATCCCGCGTTGGGGTACATGGGCGGCTGCGAGTACGCCTGCTGGCCGTACGGGTCCTGGTACGGCTGCTGCCCGTACGGCTGACCCGGCGCCGGCTGCCCGTAGGGCTGGCCCGAGGTGGGCGGCTGCCCGTAGGGCTGGCCCGAGGTCGGCGGCTGGCCGTAGGGGTCCTGCTGGCCGTACGGGTTCTGCTGGCCATACGGATCCTGCGGCGCGGCGTACGGGTCGTTCGGCTGCCCGGAGACGGGCTGCTGACCGTACGGCGCCGCCGGCGGCGGGGCGTACGGGTCGTGGTGCGGCGCGTTCGGATCGTGGTGCGGCTGCTGGCCGTACGGATCCTGTCCGGGGTAACCGGGCTGCATGCGACTCCTCGTCCGATCTGTCAGTAGCTGCTGGTGGAGGTGTCGCCGCCCACCACACCGGCGAGCCCACCGAGCAGGCAGCACACCAGCACGATCACGTACCAGCTGATGCCGACGATGAGGGCCCACTTGGACCACTTCTTCGACTCGGCGGCGGCGGCCTGGGCCCCGGCGTAGTCGCCCTGCTGGAGCAGCGGGTTCACCTTGGAGGCGTTGATGATCGCCGGGATGGCCAGCGGCCAGAAGAGGAAGATGGCGACGATCGACATCGTCATGTTGTTGTTGATCTGCGGCTGCTGCGGCTGGTATCCGGGCTGCATTTCGGCGTACTCCTCATTCCACTCGACACCCTCGCGGGGCGTCGGATCACTGACGGGTGCGGGCCGACGCGCGCCGGGCCCGAGCGACCGGCAGCGTACCTGGTCCGGGCCATTCGCGTCGTCGGTGAATGTCGCAATGCCCAGCGGATGGACGCGGCGGCAGGCCCGATAGGGTGGCCCGGTGACCGAGCCCGCGCCCGTCGCCCGCATCGTCGTCCTCGTCTCCGGCTCCGGGAGCAACCTCCAGGCCCTGCTCGATGCGAGCGCCGATCCGGCGTACGGGGCCCGGGTGGTGGCCGTCGGCGCCGACCGGGACGGCATCGCGGGTCTGGACCGGGCCGCCGCGGCCGGTGTGCCGACCTTCGTCGAGCGGGTCGCCGACCACCCCGGCCGCGAGGACTGGGACGCCGCGCTGACCGCCCGCGTCGCCGAGCACCGGCCCGACCTGGTCGTCTCCGCGGGCTTCCTCAAGCTGGTCGGCCCGCGCTTCCTGGCCGCCTTCGGCGACCGCTACCTGAACACGCACAACACGCTGCTGCCGGCGTTCCCCGGCATCCACGGCCCGCGCGACGCCCTCGCCTACGGCGTGAAGGTCACCGGGGCCACGCTCTTCTTCGTCGACGCGGGCATGGACACCGGCCCGATCGTCGCGCAGGTCGCCGTGCCGGTGCGCGACGACGACGACGTCGAGACGCTCACCGAGCGCATCAAGGAAGCCGAGCGGCGCCAGCTCGTCGAGCAGGTGGGCCGCCTGGTCCGCGAAGGTTGGACGATCACCGGAAGAAAGGTCACGGTCCCGTGAGTTCCACTCAGGACGAACGCCGCCCGATCAGGCGGGCGCTGGTCAGCGTCTACGACAAGACCGGCCTGGTCGAGCTGGCCCGGGCGCTGCACACGGCCGGGGTGGAGATCGTCTCGACCGGCAGCACTGCCTCGGCCATCGCCGGCGCGGGAGTGCCGGTGACCCCGGTCGAGACGGTGACGGGCTTCCCGGAGATCCTCGACGGGCGGGTCAAGACGCTGCACCCGAAGGTGCACGGCGGCCTCCTCGCCGACCTGCGCAAGGACTCCCACGTCGCCCAGCTCGACGAGCACGGCATCGCCGGTATCGACCTGCTGGTGTCCAACCTCTACCCGTTCCAGGCCACCGTCGCGTCCGGCGCGGGCGTCGAGGAGTGCGTCGAGCAGATCGACATCGGCGGTCCGGCGATGGTCCGGGCGGCCGCCAAGAACCACGCCTCGGTCGCCGTGGTGACCGACCCGGCCGCGTACCCGGCCCTGTTCGCCGCGCTCGGCGAGGGCGGCTTCACGCTGGCCCAGCGGCGCGTGCTGGCGGCCCGTGCCTTCGCCGTCATCGCCGAGTACGACGTGGCGGTGGCCGAGTGGTGCGCCACCACGCTGGCGCCCGAGGCGGACGGCTGGCCGGGCTTCGCCGGGCTGTCGCTGCGCCGGCAGGCGGTGCTGCGCTATGGCGAGAACCCGCACCAGCCGGCCGCGCTCTACGTCGACCCGTCCAGCCCGGCCGGGCTCGCCCAGGCCGAGCAGCTGCACGGCAAGGAGATGTCCTACAACAATTACGTCGACGCCGACGCCGCGTGGCGGGCGGCCAACGACTTCGCCGACCAGCCGGCGGTGGCGATCATCAAGCACGCCAACCCGTGCGGCATCGCGGTCGGCGCCGACGTGGCCGAGGCGCACCGCAAGGCGCACGCCTGCGACCCGGTGTCCGCGTACGGCGGGGTCATCGCGGTCAACCGGCCGGTCTCGGTCGAGCTGGCCCGGCAGGTGTCGGAGATCTTCACCGAGGTGCTGGTGGCGCCCGGCTTCGACGAGGGCGCGGTGGAGGTCCTCCAGGCGAAGAAGAACATCCGGCTGCTGCACGCGCCGGCCTTCGACCCGCTGCCGGCCGAGTGGCGTCAGGTCACCGGCGGCGTACTGGTGCAGATGGCCGACCGGATCGACGCCGAGGGCGACGACCCGGCCAACTGGCGGCTGGCCACCGGCGAGCCGGCGGACGAGGCGACCCTGCGCGACCTGGCCTTCGCCTGGCGGGCGGTACGCGCGGTGAAGAGCAACGCGATCCTGCTGGCCTCCGACGGCGCGACGGTCGGCGTCGGGATGGGCCAGGTCAACCGGGTCGACTCGGCACACCTCGCGGTCAGCCGGGCCGGAGCGGACCGGGCCCGTGGCGCGGTCTGCGCCTCGGACGCGTTCTTCCCCTTCGCCGACGGTCCGAAGATCCTCATCGACGCCGGCGTCCGCGCGATCGTGCAGCCGGGCGGCTCGATCCGCGACGAGGAGGTCATCGCCGCCGCCAAGCAGGCCGGCGTCACCATGTACCTGACCTCCACCCGCCACTTCTTCCACTGACCTCCCGGGGAGGGTCAGGGGGTGGGGCGGAGTTCGGCGAAGTGGCAGGCCGAGGGGTGTGGGTCCGCCGCGCGGAGGACCGTGTGGGGCTCCTGGGTGGCGCAGACCTCCTGGGCCTTCCAGCAGCGGGTGCGGAAGTGGCAGCCGCTCGGCGGGTCGGCCGGGCTCGGCACGTCGCCGGTGAGCCGGATCATGGTGCGCCGGTCGCGGGCCTCCGGGTCCGGCACCGGCACGGCCGAGAGCAGCGCCTGTGTGTACGGGTGGGTGGCCCGCTCGTAGATCTCGTCCTCGGTGCCGATCTCCACGATCTTGCCGAGGTACATGACCGCGACGCGGTCCGAGATGTGGCGGACCACCGACAGGTCGTGCGCGATGAAGATGTACGACAGGCCGAACTCGTCCTGGAGCTTCTCCAGCAGGTTGATCACCTGGGCCTGGATCGACACGTCCAGGGCGCTGACCGGCTCGTCGCAGACGATGATCTCGGGCCGCAGGGCGAGCGCGCGGGCGATGCCGATGCGCTGCCGCTGGCCGCCGGAGAACTGGTGCGGGTAGCGGTTGATGTGCTCGGGGTTCAGGCCGACCACGTCGAGCAGCTCCCGCACCCGGCCCCGCCGGCTGCCCTTCGGCGCGGCGTCCGGGTGGATCTCGAACGGCTCGCCGATGATGTCGCCGACCGTCATGCGCGGGTTCAGCGAGGTGTACGGGTCCTGCATTACCATCTGCATGTTGCGCCGCAGCCGGCGCAGTTCGCCTCCGGAGGCGGAGAACAGGTCCCGGCCCTCCAGGGTGGCCCGGCCGGCGGTCGGCGTCTCCAGCCGCATCAGCAGCCGGGCCAGCGTCGACTTGCCGCAGCCGGACTCGCCGACCACCCCGAGGGTCTCGCCCCGGCGCAGCTCGAAGCTGACCCCGTCGACGGCCTTGACGGCGCCGACCTGCCGCTGGAAGAGCACGCCCCGGCGGATCGGGAAGTGCTTGACCACGTTGTCGACGGCGAGGATGGTCTCGCCGCGCACCTTGGTCGGGCTAGCGGGCGCTGTCATCACGGACCTCCTGGGCGAAGTGGCACGCGCTGGTCCGGCCGTCGCCCAGGACCAGGTCGTGCGGCACCACGTCGACGCAGACCTGCTGCACGTACGGGCACCGGGGGTGGAACGGGCAGCCGGACGGGATCCGCATCAGGTTGGGCGGCAGCCCCCTGATGGTGGAGAGCTCCTGACCCCGGACGTCCATCCGCGGGATCGACTCCAGCAACCCCTTCGTGTACGGGTGGGCCGGCGCCCGGTAGAGCGAGCGGACGTCGGCGTGCTCGACGATCCGGCCGGCGTACATGACGGCGATCCGGTCCGCGACGCCGGCGACCACACCGAGGTCGTGCGTGATCAGGATCATCGCCGTGCCGAGGTCGCGGCGCAGGTCGGCCAGCAGATCCATGATCTGGGCCTGCACGGTGACGTCCAGGGCCGTGGTCGGCTCGTCGGCGATCAGCACCTTCGGGTTCATCGCCAGCGCCATCGCGATCATGACGCGCTGCCGCATGCCGCCGGAGAACTGGTGCGGGTAGTCGCCGAGCCGGCTGGTGGCGGCGGGGATCCGTACCAGGTCCATCAGCTCGACGACCCGGGCACGGGCGTCCGCCTTCGACATGCCCTCGCGCTGACGCAGCGTCTCGCCGATCTGCCAGCCCACCGGAAAGACGGGGTTCAGCGCGGAGAGGGCGTCCTGGAAGATGATCGCTATCTCCTTGCCGCGTACCTGCCGGCGCTGCTCCTCCGGCAGCTTGAGCAGGTCGCGCCCCTGGTAGAGGATCTCGCCGGAGCGGATCACGGCCGGGGGAGTGTCGAGGATGCCCATGATCGCCTGGGCGGTGACCGACTTGCCGGAGCCCGACTCACCGAGCACGGCGAGCGTCTCGCCGGGATCGAGGTGGTACGAGACCCCGTTGATCACCCTGGCCACGCCCTCGCCCGTGCGGAACTCGACGTGCAGGTCCCGTACGTCCAGCAGGTGCCCGCCCTCGGGCGTCGGTGAGGCCGGCGTGGGTCGGACGGCGGACTGGCTCACGGTTCACGCCTTTCGCTCGCGACAGGTGGGCGGGGTCAGCGCAGTTTCGGGTCGAAGGCGTCGCGGATCGCGTCGCCGAGCATGATGAACGCCAGCACGGTCAGCGCCAGGAACGTCGAGGGGACCAGCAGCGGGGTGACCGACTCCCGCATGTGCACCCGGCCCGCGTCGATGTCGATGCCCCAGGAGATGGTCGGTGCCCTGAGCCCGATGCCGAGGAAGCTCAGCGTCGCCTCGGCGGCGATGAACGAGCCGAGGGCGATCGTCAGCACCACGATCGCCGGGGCGAGCGCGTTGGGCAGGATGTGCCGCAGCATGATCCGGCCGTCGCCGGCGCCGAGCATCCGGGCCGCTGCGACGTAGTCCTGCTCCTTGGCGGTGATCACCGAGGAGCGGACGACGCGGGCGGCGGTGGTCCAGCCGAGGATCGCCAGCACGAAGATGACCGCGCCGACCCGGACCGCCGAGCTGTCGCTGTTGACCCGCTTGAGCAGCACGATCGCTGCGAGCAGGAGCGGGATGCCGAGGACGACGTCGATCACCCGGGAGAGCACCGCGTCGACCCAGCGGCCGAAGTAGCCGGCCAGCATCCCCACGGCGAGCGCGATCAGGCCGGTGAGCAGCGCGGAGAGCGCGCCGACCAGCAGCGACGCGCGGGCGCCGTAGACCGCCCTGGCGTACGTGTCGCAGCCCTGGAAGTCGTACCCGAAGATCGCCCCGCCGGACGGCCCGGCGTGCTGGCGGGCCAGCACGCAGTCGCGCGGGTCGTTCGCGGTGAACAGCCCGGGCACGGCGGCCATGGCGGCGACCAGCACCACCAGGGCGAGGCTGATCCAGAAGATCGGCTTGCGGCGCAGGTCGCGCCAGGCGTCGCCGGCCAGGCTGCGGGGCTTCTGCGGTACGCCGACCTGGTTCGGCGCGCCGGGCTCACCCGACGGCCCCCGCCGTGCGGCCTGGTTCTCGCTCGCCGCGACGGTCTCGAAGTCACTCATAGCGGATCCTCGGGTCGAGTACGGCGTACAGGACGTCCACCACCAGGTTGGAGACGAGGTAGACCACGACGAGCACGCTGACGATGCCCACCACCAGCGGGCCGTCCTCGGTGCGGATGCCGCGGAAGAGGTTGAAGCCGACGCCGGGGATGTTGAACACGCCCTCGGTGATGATCGCGCCGCTCATCAGGTTGCCCAGCTCGACGCCGAGGAAGGTGACCACCGGGATGAGCGAGTTGCGCAGCACGTGGACGCTGACGATCCGCCGCCGCACGAGTCCCTTCGACCGGGCGGTGCGGACGTAGTCGGCGCGCAGGTTCTCGGCCACGGACGTCCGGGTCAGCCGCAGCGCGGTGGCCAGCGAGAGCGAGCCGAGCACGATGCCCGGCAGCAGGAGCGCGTACAGGTCCGGGTCGGCGCCGGCGGTGGCCGGAAAGAGCTGCCACCTGACGCCGAGGAGATACTGCGCCAGCGGCGCGAGCACGATCGTCGGGATGCCGAGCACCAGCAGGGTCAGCAGCAGGGTCGAGTTGTCGAAGATGCTGGCCCGCCGGATGCCGGCGAGCACGCCCGCGGTGACCCCGAAGAGGATGGTGACCGCCATGGCGATCAGCGCCAGCTTGACCGTGACGGGCCAGGCGGCGGCCAGGATGTCGCCGATCGAGCGTCCGGTGAGGGACTGCCCGAGGTCACCCTGGAGCAGGTTCTTGAGGTAGTCGAAGTAGCGGTAGAAGAAGCCGCCGACCCCGGTCCGGTCGAGGTGGAACTTCTCCGTCAGGTATGCCCGCTGGGCCGCCGTGACCGGGCGCTCACCGGCGAGCGCCTGGATGGGATCGCCCTGGCCGGCGAACATCAGCGCGTAGACGATCAGCGTGGTCCCGAAGAACGCGAGGACCATCTGGAGCAGACGCCGCAGGATGAAGCGGAACATACTTGGCAGTCTGGCGGAAAAAGTGCGAAGAGGAAGGCGGGTCGGGCCACCGTCCGCCGATGGCCCGACCCGTACTGCCGTGGTGTTACTTGACGGCCTCGATCTTCACGAGGTCGATCCGGTCGAAGAGATCCATCTCCACGTTCGTCACCTTGGTGGAGTGGCCGAAGTTGTTCTGGCCGTACCGCAGCGGGATCACCGGCAGGTCCTCCGCCAGCAGGTCCTCGGCCGCCTGGTACTTCTTGATCGCCTCGTCCTCGTTCGCGGCGCTGGCGCCCTCGGCGAGCAGCTTGTCGAACTCGGGGTTGCTGTAGCCGTAGTAGTTCGACGAGCCGTTGCTGCTGTACAGCGGGCCCAGGTAGTTCTCCATGGACGGGTAGTCCATGACCCAGCCCATCCGGAACAGGCCGACCGGCTGCTTGGCCTTCACCTTGGTCAGCAGGTCCGCGAACTTCGGCTCGGCGGTGCCGACGCAGTCCACGCCCAGGTTGGTCTTGAGCTGGTTGCAGGTCGCGTCGATCCAGTCCTTGTGGCCGCCGTCGCCGTTGTAGGACAGCTCGATCCTCGCCGGGCCGCCCGCGGCCTGGTACAGGCTCTTGGCCTTGGCCGGGTCGAACTCGCCGGCCTCGCCGATGGTGCTGTCGCGGTAGCCCGCGACGACCGGCGAGACGAACGAGCGGGCCGGCTGCTGCGAGTCCTTGAAGATCGACTTGGTGATCTCGTCCCGGTCGATCGCCATCGAGATGGCCTTGCGCACGTCCGGGTTGCTGAACTCCTTCTGGAACGTCGGGAAGGCCAGCACCTGGAGCGACGAGGCGGAGCTCTGCTTGAACCGGTCACCGAGGTCGGTGCCGGCCGTCGAGAGGTTCTCGGTCGGGATGGTCTTGATGACGTCCAGGTTGTCCGAGAGCACGTCCGCGTACGCGGCGGTCGGCTGCTGGTAGATCCGGAACTCGACGCCGGCCACCTTCGGCTTCTCGCCGGGGAAGGCGTCGTACTTCTCGACCTCGACCTTGGCGTCGTGCTGCCAGGTGCCCTTCATCTTGAACGGCCCCTGACCGACCGGCGCCTGCTCGTAGCCCTCGGCCAGCACGCCGGGCGCGGAGAACGCGGCCTTCGGCATCGGGTAGAAGGCGGTGTAGCCGAGCACGGACTTGAACTCGCTGTACGGCTCCGACAGCGTGACGGTGAAGGTCAGGTCGTCGACCTTCTTCAGCCCGCTGAGCGTCTTGGCCTTCGGGGTCTCGCCCTGCATGTCCTCGTAGCCGGCGATCTTCTCGAAGAAGTAGCTGGAGTTCTGGCCGTTCGGGGCGTAGGCGCCGTAGTTCCAGGCGTCGACGTAGTTGTCGGCGGTGACCTTCTCGCCGTTGTGGAAGGTGTAGCCGTCCTTCAGCTTGACCGTCCAGGTCGTGTTGTCCTCGGACGTCACCGACTCGGCCGCCACCTCGTGGGGCTTGTTGGCCTCGTCGTAGTCGACAAGCGGGCTGAACAGGGCGGCGAGCACCTGCGAGCCGCTCGTCTCGTTGGTGTTGGTGGGCACCAGGTGCTGCGGCTCGGCGATCTCGATCCGCACGGCCGCGTCAGGGTTGCTCTCGCCGGATCCACCGTCGCCGCCCGAGCCGCAGGCCACCAGGCCCAGGGTCACCGCGAGCGGGAGGGCGGTCCAGGCAGCGAGCCTACGAACACGCATGTAGCCTCCTCATCTCCTCACGCTGCGCAGTCAGGCCCGGCGCTGGGTTTACGCTGCGCAACGTTGGGCAACGGTAGGTCGCCGGCCGGCGATCGACAACGGGCGGGTTACGAACCGATAACGGAGTCGCCGTCGGGGCCTTGTCGTGGCGGGCCGGATCTGCTAACGCCGTGCCGCCGCGAAGATGGCGCTGGGCAGCGGGGACTCTCGACGCGGTCGGTGCCCGTCGCGTCCGGTCCGCCCGTTCGCGCCGTCCCGGCCCGACCGTGCACCTCCGTCGCCCCGATCGCCGGGGAGTCCGGTTCCGGCCGGCGCTCGTTGACCCCGCGCGTCACTCAGGGTGATTAACCGCACGTCACTCTTAGTGGTCACCATGCGGGCTTGGCGCGGGTCGTCGGATCGTCGGCCGTCGACCGTGAGACGATCTGGGCGTGACGGCGACGCTTCTGGACGGCAAGGCGACCGCGGCCGAGATCAAGGACGAGCTGCGGACACGGGTCAAGGCACTGGCGGAACGCGGCATCACCCCCGGGCTCGGCACCGTCCTGGTGGGTGCGGACCCCGGCTCCCAGGCGTACGTCAACGGCAAGCACCGCGACTGCGCCGAGGTGGGGGTCGCCTCGATCCGCCGCGAACTGCCGGCCGACGCGACCCAGGCGCAGGTCGACGCCGTGCTCGCCGAGCTGAACGCCGACCCGGCCTGCCACGGCTACATCGTCCAGCTGCCGCTGCCGGGCCACCTCGACACCCAGCGGGTGCTGGAGCTGATCGACCCCGACAAGGACGCCGACGGCCTGCACCCGGTCAACCTCGGCCGGCTCGTCCTGGGCTACGACGCCCCGCTGCCCTGCACCCCGCGCGGCATCGTCGAGCTGCTCCGCCGGCACGACGTGCCGCTGCGCGGCGCCAAGGTCGCCGTGGTCGGCCGCGGCAACACCGTCGGCCGTCCGCTCGGCCTGCTGCTCACCCGCCGCAGTGAGAACGCCACCGTGACCCTCTGCCACACCGGCACCCTCGACCTGGCCTCGCACACCCGGGCCGCCGACATCGTCATCGTGGCCGCCGGCGTGCCGGGCCTGCTCACCGCCGACATGCTCACGCCGGGCGCGGTCGTGGTCGACGTCGGCATTACCCGGGTCATCGGCCCGGACGGCAAGGGCCGCTACACCGGCGACGTCGCGGCTGACGCGGCGGAGGTGGCCGGCAAGCTGGTGCCCATGCCGGGCGGCGTCGGCCCGATGACCCGCGCGATGCTGCTGACCAACGTCGTGGAGCGGGCCGAGCGCGACTGAGACGTCAGGAAGGGCACCTTCCTGACGCCTGGGGTAGAGGAAGGGTCCTTGCACCTTGGGGACGGCCGTGACGTTCGCCCCATCCCGGCGATGGTCGCCGCCCCTGGCCTGTTCGGTGCCAGGATGACTGATACGGTCCGGAAAACCGACTGGTAGCAGGGAGTGGGACGACCATGGGTAAGAAGGTCACTGTCGTCGGGGCCGGCTTCTACGGCTCCACCACCGCACAGCGCCTGGCCGAGTACGACGTCTTCGACACCGTCGTGATCACCGACATCGTGGAGGGCAAGCCCGCAGGTCTCGCCCTGGACCTCAACCAGTCGCGCGCCATCGAGGGCTTCGAGACCAAGGTGGTCGGCGCGACCACCGGCCCGAACGGCGAGGGCTACGAGGCGATCGAGGGCTCGGACGTCGTGGTGATCACCGCCGGTCTGCCGCGCAAGCCGGGCATGAGCCGCATGGACCTGCTCGAGACGAACGCGAAGATCGTCCGCCAGGTCTCCGAGAACGTCGCCAAGTACGCCCCGAACGCCGTCGTCATCGTCGTGTCCAACCCGCTCGACGAGATGACCGCGCTGGCCCAGCTCGCCACCCAGTTCCCGAAGAACCGGGTGCTCGGCCAGGCCGGCATGCTGGACACCGCCCGGTTCACCAACTTCGTGGCCGAGGCGCTGGGCGTACCGGTGAAGTCGGTGAAGACGCTGACCCTCGGCTCGCACGGCGACACGATGGTGCCGGTGCCGTCGCAGAGCACGGTCGACGGCAAGCCGCTGCGTGAGGCCATGCCGGCCGAGCAGATCGAGGAGCTGGTCGTCAAGACCCGCAACGGCGGCGCCGAGGTGGTCGCGCTGCTCAAGACCGGTTCGGCGTACTACGCGCCGTCCGCCGCCGCCGCCCGGATGGCGAAGGCCGTCGCGGAGGACTCGGGCGAGGTCATGCCGGTCTGCGCCTGGGTCGACGGCGAGTACGGCATCTCCGGCGTCTACCTGGGTGTCGAGGCCGCGATCGGCGCCGAGGGCGTCAAGCGGGTCGTCGAGACCGACCTGGACGCCGACGAGCTGGCCAGCCTGAAGGAGGCCGCCGAGGCCGTCCGCGCCAAGCAGGGCGACGTCGCCTCCATGTGATCCACCACCCGTCGAGGGGCACGCCGGTCCGCCGGCGTGCCCCCTCGTCGTTCCGCCCTACAGCGTCACGAACGCCTCGCCCAGGTGCGGGGTGGCGAGCACCGCGGGCCCGCGCGCGGCCAGGTCGCGCAGCAGCCCCACCCGCGAGGCACGCGCCGCCGCGGCGTCCTCCTCGTGGGCGTACGCCAGCTCGGGTTCGACCAGTTGCACGGCGTGCACCAGCAGGTCGCCGGTGAGCAGCAGCCGCTCGTCGGCCACCTCCAGCAGCACCGACTGGTGGCCGGGCGTGTGCCCTGGCGTCGGCAGCAGCCGTACCGTCGGATTCAGCCTCTCCTCGCCGTCGACGACCCGGAGCTGGCCGGCGGCGCGCAACGGCGCGACCAGGCCGGCCGACAGCCCCGGGTTGAGCTGCCCGACGGCGGCCAGCTCGGCCCGCTGGAGCAGGTAGTCGGCGTTCGGGAAGTACGGCGTCCCCGGCGAGCCGGTGACCGCCCAGCCGATGTGGTCGCTGTGCAGGTGGGTGAGCACCACCGTGCGTACGTCGGCCGGGTCGATGCCGGCGGCGGCGAGTTCGGCCGGCAGCCGGCCGGGCACCGGCGCCCAGCTCGCGGCGGGGGAGCCGGCCGGGCCGATCCCGGCGTCGACCAGGGTCACCGGGCCGTCACCGGCGCGGATGGCGAAGCTGCGGAACGGCAGCCACCACCGCCCGTCGGCGGTCACCGTGGCCGGGTCCCGCCGGTCGGCCGCGCGCCAGTGCTCCGGCGTGGCGTCCGGGAACGCCTCCGCGCGGGGCTGGAAGAACGGCCCCTCGCCGTCGGTGAGCGCGGTGACCGTGATAGACCCGAGGATGCGGCTCAGCGGCATCCGGCGATCATGTCAGCGGTCCCGTGCGCCGTGCACGTCGTTTGTTCCGGCCCGACCGAGGCCGGCTGGGGACTGCCGATCAGTTTCCAGTACGCTCGTACTGCTTGAGCACGAGTCCCCCGAGAGGAGCGCCGGCCGATGGCGAAGATCAAGGTAAACAACCCGGTCGTTGAGCTCGACGGCGACGAGATGACCCGGATCATCTGGAAGCAGATCCGGGAGCAGCTGATCCTGCCCTACCTCGACGTCGACCTGCACTACTACGACCTGTCGATCCAGCACCGCGACGAGACCGACGACCAGGTCACCGTCGACGCCGCCAACGCCATCAAGGAGCACGGCGTCGGCGTCAAGTGCGCGACCATCACCCCGGACGAGGCCCGGGTGGAGGAGTTCGGCCTGAAGAAGATGTGGCGGTCGCCGAACGGCACGATCCGCAACATCCTCGGCGGCGTCGTCTTCCGCGAGCCGATCATCATGTCCAACGTGCCGCGGCTGGTCCCCGGCTGGACCAAGCCGATCATCATCGGCCGGCACGCCCACGGTGACCAGTACAAGGCCACCGACTTCGTCGTCCCGGGCCCGGGCACGGTGACCATCACCTACACCCCGGCCGACGGCGGCGAGCCGATGGAGATGGAGGTCGCCAACTTCCCCGGCGGCGGCATCGCCATGGGCATGTACAACTACGACGAGTCGATCCGGGACTTCGCCCGCGCCTCGTTCCGCTACGGCCTGGACCGCAACTACCCGGTCTACATGTCGACGAAGAACACCATCCTCAAGGCGTACGACGGTCGGTTCAAGGACATCTTCGCCGAGGTGTTCGAGGCCGAGTTCAAGGCCGAGTTCGACGCCGCCGGTCTCACCTACGAGCACCGGCTCATCGACGACATGGTCGCCGCCGCGCTCAAGTGGGAGGGCGGCTACGTCTGGGCCTGCAAGAACTACGACGGTGACGTGCAGTCCGACACCGTCGCGCAGGGCTTCGGCTCGCTGGGCCTGATGACCTCGGTGCTGCTCTCCCCGGACGGCCGTACGGTCGAGGCCGAGGCCGCGCACGGCACGGTCACCCGGCACTACCGGCAGTGGCAGAAGGGCGAGAAGACCTCGACCAACCCGATCGCGTCGATCTACGCCTGGACCCGGGGCCTGGCCCACCGGGGCAAGCTGGACGGCACCCCGGCGGTCACCGAGTTCGCCAACACCCTGGAGCAGGTCATCGTCGACACCGTCGAGGGCGGCCAGATGACCAAGGACCTCTCGCTGCTCATCTCGCGGGACGCCCCGTGGCTGACCACCGACGAGTTCATGAACGCGCTCGACGAGAACCTGGCGCGCAAGCTCTCCGCCTGATCCTCTCCGCGCCTTCCGGTGGCACCTGACGGTGCTGCCACCGCATCACCAGGAGCCCGCCGGCACCCGCCGGCGGGCTCCGTGGTCTCTGGCGGTGGTCGCCGGGCGAGCGCCTGAGATCTTGGTGAGAAACGGCCCCTCCAGGGGCCTGTTACTACCAAGATCTACTCGGCTCGCCCGGATCCGGCGACGCCCGTGGGTCGGCTTGCGGCGTGTCGGCGGGTGACGCGCCGTCCCGCGTCACCTACGTCGGCGCGCCTCGTTGACCTGGGTGGACGAGATGCCAGTCGCGTCCAGGAAGGTTGACCGCGGTCGCCTCGCGGCAAGCGTGCCGATCAGCCAGCCTTCCCGGCTGTCGCGCACAGCCAGCCGTCCCTTCCCTGCGGGGGGCCCTGTCCCGGGCCCCCCGCGCCCTGTCTCCGCCCCGCCACCGGGGCCGGCCCGACCGCCCGCCCCCACCGGTACCGCTCCACCTGGCAGCGCCGGTCGGGTTCAGGCCGGTCGCCGTCTTGCCCCCGCTGGGCGCGGTGTCGGGGCTCAGGCGGCGCGGAGGAGTTCGGCGGCGCGCTCCGGGGCGATGTCGTTGATGAAGACGCCCATCGCGGACTCCGAGCCCGCCAGGTACTTCAGCTTGTCCTTCGCGCGCCGGATGCTGAACAGCTGCAGGTGCAGGTGGCCCAGCTCGCGGTCGACGCGTACCGGCGCCTGGTGCCAGGCGGCGATGTAGGGCATCGGCACGTCGAACAGCCCGTCGAAGCGGCGCAGCAGGTCCAGGTAGAGCGGCCCGAAGGCGTCCCGCTCGGCGTCGTCGAGCGCGGGGATGTCCGGCACCGGCCGGTGCGGGGCCACGTGCACCTCGAACGGCCAGCGGGCCGCCGCCGGGACGTACGCCGTCCAGTGCTCGTTGGCGGCAACCACCCGGTCGCCGCCGGCCCGCTCGGCGGCGAGCACGTCGGCGTAGAGGTTGCGCCCGCCGGTGCGTTCCGCGTGCCGGCGGGCGGCGGCCAGCAGCGCCCGGGTCCGTGGGGTCACGAAGGGGTACGCGTAGATCTGGCCGTGCGGGTGGTGCAGGGTCACGCCGATCTCCACGCCCCGGTTCTCGAAGCAGAACACCTGCTCCACGCCGGGCAGCTCCGCGAGCGCCGACGTGCGGTCGGCGAGCGCGTCGAGGACGGTGCGCACCCGGCGTGGCGGGAGGGACGCGAAGGACGCGTTGTGGTCGTCGGTGAAGCAGACCACCTCGCAGCGGCCCCGACCCGGGCGGACCGGGGTGAACGGGGTGATCTCGGCGGGCTCCTCGGCCACCCGGCCGCTGAGGGAGGGGAACCGGTTCTCGAAGACGGCGACGTCGTAGTCGGGCGCCGGGATCTCGCTCTGCCGGCCGTCGGTGCTGGGGCAGAGCGGGCACTGGTCGGCCGGCGGGAGGAAGGTGCGCGTCTGCCGGTGCACGGCGACGGCCACCCACTCGTCGGTGAGCGGGTCCAGGCGCAGCTGCGACGCGGGCGGTGGCGGGGGCAGCTCGCGGCGGTCCGGCTGGTCGCGGACGGCGTCGTCCCGTTCGTCGAAGTAGATCAGCTCCCGGCCGTCGGCCAGCGCGATCGCGGTGCGCTTCACCTCGCCATCCCCTCATCTGTCGTCGTGGCCGTCCGCCCCGCGCCCGTGCCGGGGGACACGACCACCAGTTCGCCCACCCGGTCGTCGAGCGCCCGCTGCGCGTCGGGGGGCAGCCGGTCGTCGGTGACCAGCACGTGGGCGGCGGAAAGCTCAACGATCGAGGAGATGCCGACGGTGCCCCACTTGGTGTGGTCGGCGAGCACGACCAGCCGGTCGGCGGCGGCCACCAGGGCGCGGTCGGTCTCCGCCTCCATCAGGTTCGGCGTGGTGAACCCGGCCCGTTCCGTGATCCCGTGCACGCCGAGGAAGAGCAGGTCCAGGTGCAGCGACCGGATGGCGGCGACGGCCAGCGGCCCGACCAGCGCGTCCGACGGCGTACGCACCCCGCCGGTGAGCACCACGGTCTGGTCGGACCGGCCGCCGGCGTGCAGGATCTCGGCCACCGGCAGCGAGTTGGTGACGACGGTCAGGCCCGGCACGTCGACCAGCCGACGGGCCAGCTCGGCGGTGGTGGTGCCGGCGGAGAGGGCGACCGCCGCCCCGGGGCGGACCAGCTCGGCGGCGCGGCCCGCGATGGCCGCCTTCTCGGCCAGTTGCCGCACCGACTTGGCCCGGAAGCCCGGCTCGTCGGTCGAGCCGGGGCCGGCCACCGTGGCGCCGCCGTGCACCTTGGCCAGCAGGCCGCGCTCGTGCAGCGCCTCCAGGTCGCGCCGGATGGTCATGTCCGAGACGCCGTACTCGGCGGCCAGCTCGGTGACCCGCACGCCGCCGGTGGCGCGGACCCGGTCCAGGATGGCCGCCTGCCGTTGCTGAGCGAGCATCCGCCGCACCTCCGTGCCAGCCGCGCGCCCTCACGCGGTCAAACGTGTTCGAACAAAGATGAACACTAGCGCGGAGGGGGGGACCACCGGTAGGCGGAGCGTGCGATCAGATGGACTGGAGCCGGGGTTCGACCCAACCCGTCTCGTTCAGGTGGTGCAGGACGGCCTCGACCGCCTCGTCGATCGTCATGTCGCTGGTGTCGACCACCAGGTCCGCGTCGGCCGGCTCCTCGTAGGGGTCGTCGATGCCGGTCATCCCGGTGAGCAGGCCGGCCCGGGCCCGCGCGTAGAGGCCCTTGCGGTCGCGCTGCTCGCAGACCTCCAGCGGGGTCGCCACGTGCACCAGCACGAAACCCGCACCGGCGGCCAGCGCCATCTCCCGGGCGGTCGCGCGGGCCTGGGCGTACGGGGCGATCGGGCAGCAGATGCCGACGCCGTGGTGCCGGGCGATCTCCGCCGCCACCCAGCCGATCCGGCGCACGTTGAGGTCCCGGTCGGCCTTGCTGAAGCCCAGCCCGGCGGAGAGCTCGCGGCGCACCACGTCGCCGTCGAGCAGCGTGATGCTCCGGTCGCCCTGCTCGCGCAGCACGTCGGCCAGGCCCCGGGCGATCGTCGACTTGCCGGAGCCCGAGAGCCCGGTCAGGAAGACCACCAGGCCCCGGTGCCGCCGCGGCGGCCGGGCCCGGGCCAGCTCCTTCGCCACCGCGGGCGGGGTGTGCCACTCGGGGAGCGGGAAACCCCGGTCCAGCAGGTCGTCGATCTCCGGCTGGGTCAGCGCCAGGCGCCGGTTGCGGGGCGGGATGTCCTCCCGCCAGCGCCACTGCCCGTCGCGGTTGTCGTAGGCCAGCTCGCGCGGCACCAGCACGCGCAGGCCGGCGCCGGAGAGCATCTCGCCGGTGGAGAGCAGGTGCGTGACGCCGTACGCCGCCGACACCCGGGCCCGCAGCAGCGCGTCGCTGATCTCGTCGCGCCGGCGGGACAACGGGACGGCGACCAGCGTGGCCGGCGGCATCCGGTCGCGGGCGGCGAAGACGCTGCGTACGAGCGACTCCGGCGGCAACCCGCCGAGGCCGTCCTCGCCGACCGGGATCATCACCAGCAGGTGGGCGCCGAGCGTGCGGACCGCGTGGGCGATCTGGGCGAGCTGCGGCCGGTGCAGCGGGCGGTCGGCGATCACCCCGAGCACCCGACCGGACGGCAGCAGCGGGCGTACTTCCTCGGGGGTGCGGCGCAGCCGCTGGAAGGGGCCGTGACCGCCGTCGCCGAGCCGGCGGACCGTGCCTCCGACGCCGGCCACCCCGTCGCGGACCTGCCACGCGTCGGCGACGTCCAGCGCCGCGACCGGCGCGCCCTCCCCGTCGGTGAGCACCAGGGTGCGGCGTGCCTCGTCGCGCGGGTCGAGACCCTGCGCGAGCGCCGTCGGCACCTGAAGGGTCACCGGCACCGGCCACGGTGAACCGTCGGCGAGCCGACCCCGCCGACTCACCGAGACCAGGTCGGCGCGGGTCATGAAGCCGGCCAGCGGGGCGTACGCCCCGATCAGCAGCAGCTCCAGGTCAGCCAGCTCGCCGGGGCGTGGCGTGTACGCCGGCGCGTCCCGGAGCACCTCGTCGGGCAGCACCCAGCTGTTGCTCATCCATCCCCCAAACGACACTGACCGGCACACAGTTTCTCAGCCGCCCGGCGATCGGTCGAGAGCGCCACTCCACTGGCGGCTCAGCCGGCGGGCGACGGCGGCCGGCGGGTCAGCGGGGCGGGGCCAGGGACGCGGCCCCGAAGGAGACGGCGAACCGCTTGCACCAGATGGAGACGCTGGTCAGGCCCGTCAGGTCGACGTCGGCCGGGATGTCGTAGCCCTGGTCGCCCCGGTTGCCCTTGAGCCGGCCCAGCTCGACCCACCGGCCGTCGTCGAAGACCCGCCACCCGGCGGTGCCGCTGCGCACCGGCTGGTCGGTGAGCCAGACCCGCAGGTCCGGGCCGTTGGAGGTGGCCAGGCCGACGAGTTCCAACCGGTGCCGCCCGTCGGGGGCGCGGACGATGCGCGCGCTGCCCGACGTGTCGTGCTCGTGGGTCACGAAGTCGCCCTGCCCGACGAGGACCGGCCCGGCGGGGGCGGGCGCCGCGGCCGTGGCGGAACCCGTCGGCGCAGGCGTGGCCGCGACGCTCGAAAGCGCCTCGTCGACCTCGGCGTCGGTGACCAGCTTCCAGGGCTGGAACCAGTAGAGGCCGAACGCCGAGCCGGCGGCGAGGACGGCGACCACCACCCACGTCAGCGGCGCGCGGAACAGTCGGGTCATGCCCACAGTGTGTCGGCCCGGGCCGCGTCCTGTCTGCCCCGTGTGGCGTGGCGGAGGCCGATGCGTGCCCGCGGTGCCGGCACGCCCACCACCGCCGGGGGCCGCGCCGCACCCTAGGGGACGCGGACCGCCAGGATCAGGGGAGCGCCCGGGGGCGAGCCGCTGCCCACAGGGGTCCTCGCCTCCTACTCTGTACGACGTGACACTCATCGCGACCGACTCGCTGACCAAGACGTACGGGGGTGGGGTCACCGCGCTGGCCGACCTGACCGTCGCGGTCGAGCCGGGGATCATCGGGTTGGTCGGCGCGAACGGCGCCGGCAAGTCCACCCTGATCAAGATCCTGCTCGGCCTCCTCGCCCCGACCAGCGGCCGGGTCCGGGTCCTCGGCCTCGACCCGACCACCGACTCCGCCCAGGTCCGCGCCCGGGTCGGCTACATGCCCGAGCACGACGCCCTGCCGCCGGACCTCTCCGCCGCCGAGCTGGTAACCCACCTCGGCCGGGTCAGCGGCCTGCCGCGTACGGTCGCCCGGGAACGGGCCTCCGAGGCGCTGCGGCACGTCGGGCTCTACGAGGAGCGCTACCGCCCGGTCGGCGGCTACTCCACCGGCATGAAGCAGCGGGTCAAGCTCGCCCAGGCCCTGGTGCACGACCCCGACCTGCTGCTGCTCGACGAGCCGACCAACGGGCTCGACCCGGCCGGCCGCGACGCCATGCTGGCGCTGGTGCACCGCATCGGCACCGAGTTCGGCATCTCCGTGCTGGTCTGCTCGCACCTGCTGGGCGAGGTCGAGCGGATCTGCGACACCCTGGTCGCCATCGACGGCGGGCGGCTGCTGCGCGCCGACCACATCTCCGCCATGACCTCGGCCACCGACGTGCTCGCCGTCGAGGTGAGCGAGGGCACCGACGAACTGGCCGCCCGGCTGGCCGCGCTCGACCTGCCGGTACGCCGGGACGGCCGGCTGCTGCTCGTCGAGCTCGCCGACGACGCCACCTACGACCTGATCCTCGGCGCGGTCGCCGAGCTGGACCTGCCGCTGCACCGGTTGGACCAGCGCCGGCACCGGGTGGCCGAACTCTTCGCCACGAGGGAGCCCAGCCATGCCTGAGCCGACCGGCGTCATCCACGACATCGGCTACCAGCGCTACACCGGTCCCCGGCTGGGCCGCCGGGCCGTCTTCGGGGCGCTCTACCTGCACGGCCTGCGTACGGCGTTCGGGCTGGGCCGCAGCGCGAAGGCCAAGATCTTCCCCTGGCTGGTGGTCGCCATCGTCACCGTCGTGGCCGCCGGGCTCGCCGCGGTGCGCAGCCAGGTCGGCGAGTCGGTGATGACGTACGCCCAGTTCGCCGACAACATGAGCTGGCTGGTCATCTTCTTCGTCGCGGCGGTCGCCCCCGAGCTGGTCTCGCGGGACCTGCGCAGCGGGGTGCTGCCGCTCTACTTCTCCCGTCCGCTGCCGAGGTCGGACTACCCGCTGGCCAAGCTGCTGGCGCTGGCCACCGCGCTCTGGCTGCTGCTCGGCGGGCCGCAGCTGGTGATGTTCCTGGGCGCCGCGTTCACCACCGGCGACGGCATGCGCGGGGTCTGGAACGAGCTGCTCGACCTGCTGCCCAGCCTGCTCTACGCCGGGCTCTGGGCGGCGGTCTTCGCCTCGGTCGGGCTGCTGGTCGCCTCGTCCACCGGCAAGCGGGCGTTCGCGGCCGGCGGGATCGTGGCCGTGTTCCTGATGACCACCCCGATCGTCGGCACCCTGTCGATCATGCCCTCCCAGGCGGTCAACGAACTGGCCTTCCTCGCCTCGCCCTCGACGTTGGTGGGCGGAGTGGGCACCTGGGCGCTCGGCGACCTGCTGCTGTTCGAGGGGGAGGGCGGAGTGCCGATCGGCGACTTCGGCCCGGTCTACGCGGTCGCCGCCGTGCTGCTCGTGACCGGCTGCGTCGCCCTGCTGATGCTGCGATACCGGAAGGTGGCCGCCCGATGACCACGATCAGCGTCGACCAGGCGGCGGGGACGCCGACCGCCGCCGCCAGCACCCTCGACCTCGCCGGCGTCTCCCGCTGGTACGGCAACGTGGTGGCCGTCAACGACGTCAGCATGAGCCTCGGCCCCGGCGTCACCGGGCTGCTCGGCCCGAACGGCGCGGGCAAGACCACCCTGCTGCACATGATGGCGGGCTTCCTGGCCCCGTCGCGCGGGGCGGTGAGCCTGGACGGCCGGCCCACCTGGCGCAACCCCGAGGTCTACCGCAGGCTCGGCCTGGTCAGCGAGCGCGAGGCGGTGCACACCTTCCTCACCGCGTACGAGTTCGTGCTGGCCAGCGCGAAGCTGCACCGGCTGCCGGACCCGGCGGAGGCGGCCCGCCGGGCGATCGCCCTGGTGGAGATGGAGGGCGCGCAGGACCGCCGGATCGGCACGTACTCGAAGGGCATGCGGCAGCGCGCCCGGGTGGCCGCGGCGCTGGTGCACGAGCCGCAGGTGCTGCTGCTCGACGAGCCGTTCAACGGGATGGACCCGCGCCAGCGGCTGCACATGATGGAGCTGCTGCACCGCCTCGGCGACGCCGGCCGCACCATCCTGTTCAGCTCGCACATCCTGGAGGAGGTCGAGCAGGTCTCCGGCACCGTCCAGGTGATGGTCGCCGGTCGGCTGGCCGCCTCCGGCGACTTCCGCACCATCCGTCGGCTGATGACCAACCGGCCGCACGTCTTCGCCGTGCACTCCACCGACGACCGGGCGCTCGCCGTCGCGCTGATGGCCGAGGCGTCGGTGACGGGGGTCGAGCTGGGCCGCGCGGGGCTGACCGTGCGGGCCGGCGACTACGGCGCGTTCACCCGCGTCCTGCCGAAGATCGCCCTGGCGGAGGGCATCCGGGTGCGGCAGTTGGTGCCCGAGGACGAATCCCTGGAGAGCGTCTTCTCCTACCTCGTGGAGGCCTGAACCCATGTCTACCGTTTCCTGGATCACCGTGCGGGGGCTGTTCGGGCGTCGCCGGTTCCTCCTGCTGCTGCCGCTGCCCGTGGTGCTGGTGCTGCTCGCCGTGCTCTCCCGTGCGCTCGGGGTGGACCCGGGCGAGTGGGGCCCGCCGGTGCTGGTCGGCCTCGGCCTGGCCGTGGTGCTCCCGGTGGTCGCCCTGATCGTCGGCACCGGCGTGCTGGGGGCCGAGATCGACGACGGCACCGTCGTGCACATCCTGACCAAGCCGTTGCCGCGCTGGCAGATCGTGCTGCCCAAGCTGGCGGTGGCCGCCGGCGTCACCGCGGTCACCGTCGCCGTGCCGATCTACGTGGCGGGCGTGCTGGCCCACTCCGTACGCCTCGGCCTGGCGCTCGCCGCCGCGTCGGCGGTCGGCGCGCTGGCGTACTCGGCGCTGTTCGTGGCGCTCAGCCTGCTCACCCGGCGGCCGGTGCTGCTCGGCCTGGTCTACGTGCTGATCTGGGAAGGGCTGCTCGGCAACGTCGTCAGCGGCACCAAGGTGCTCTCCATCCAGCAGTACGTGATCACCCTCGCCGACCGGATGGCCCCCACCGGGCTGCTGGAGGCCGGCGTCTCGGTGCCGGTGGCGGCGGTGATGGCCGCGTTGATCAGCGCGGGCTTCACGCTGCTCGCCATCGACCGGCTCCGCTCCTTCAGCGTGGCCGGCGAGACGAGCTGATCCCCGACGGGCCGGGCCGCCCCGCCGGGATCCGGGACGCGACCTGACGGCCTCCGGGCAGCCCGACCCGGCGATGGTAGGGCTGCCCGGATGGACCGGGCCGGGCGGCTGGGCGAGGCTGTCGGCGTGAGCGCGGAGACGGGGCTGGTGATGTCGCGGGAGTCCTATCCGGGTGCCGGCCGGCACTGGATGGTGAGCCTGGCGGTGGCCGGGCTGGCGGCGGCGGCGACCACCACGGCCGCGCAGGCCACCGGGCACTTCCACTGGTGGGCGGGGTTCGTGCTGATCCCCGGCGCGCTGATCGCCGCCACCGGCGGGCCGCTGCTGGCCAGGGGCGGCGGGCGGGCCTTCGCCGGCTACGTGGTCGCCTGCCTCGGCGCGCTGGTGTTCGCGGTCGGGGCGCTGCTGATGTTCGGCGTGTTCGGGCGGGGCTGGCCCCAGATGATCATCCTGCCGTGCCTGGCGGTCGCCGGCACCTACCGCTGGCGGCTGGTCCATCCGTTGGCCCGGGGGCTGCACCGGGCGGTCTCCCTGCTGGCGCTGGCCGGCGCCGTGCTGCTCGGCGGGACGCTGCAACTGACCCGCGTCGACCTGGTCGGCGTCGATGCCGCGCCGATGTGGGGCGCGTTCCTGATGCTGGCGGGCGTGATCGTGCTGGGCAACGCGGTGGAGCTGACCCGGCACCGGATGCCGTACCGCCTCCAGGCGATCACCCTGCTGGTCGGCCCCGCCGTCGTCGCCTTCCTGCTCGGCCTGCGCCTCCTGCGCGGCTGGTGAGCCCCGCCCACGCCGCAGGGCCCACCGGCCCCCGCCGTGCCGCTGGGCCCACCGGCCCCCGCCGTGTCGCTGGGCCCACCAGCCCTCACCGCGCCGCTGGGCCCACCGGCCCCGCCGCAGCCGGTGAGAGCGCGACGGGGCCGGCCGGTCAGAACGCGCAGGCGATGACGAGTTCCGGGGTGCGGTCGGGGAGCAGGTCCAGCTTGGCGATGCGGCCGGCGGCCCGGACGTCGTCGGCGATCAGGGTCAGCTGTTCCAGCAGGGCCGCCGGGCCGAGCGCCTCGGCCAGCGGCACCTCCGCCTTCATCGACAGTTTTCGCTCCGACTTGGCCCGGCGCACCTGGCCGAGCGCGTCGGCGGCCAGCCGCAGCAGCTCAGGCTGGCCGGTGCCCTCGATCGCCCGGTCCACCTCGTACGTGGTGGGCCAGGTCGCGCGGTGCACCGAGCCGTAGCGCCACCACGACCACACCTCCTCGGTCACGTACGGCAGCACCGGGGCGAACAGCCGCAGCTGCACCGAGAGCGCGGTGGCCAGCGCCGCCCGGGCGGAGTCCGCCCCCGGCCCGGAGCCGTAGGCGCGCTCCTTCACCAGCTCGATGTAGTCGTCGCAGAACCGCCAGAAGAAGCCCTCGGCGACCTGCAACGCGGCCGTGTGGTCGTACGCCTCCAGCGCCGACGTCGCGGCGGCGACCACGCCGGAGAGTTCGGCGAGCATGGCGCGGTCCAGCGGCTCGGTGGCCGGCGCCCGCAGCGCGTCGGCGGCGCCCAGCCCGAGGGCGAACTTCGACGCGTTCAGCAGCTTGGTCGCCAGCCGCCGGCCGACCTTGATCTGGGCCGGGTCGAAGGCGAGGTCCATGCCCGGCTTGCCGTTCGCCGCCCAGTACCGCACCGCGTCGGAGCCGTGCTGCTCCAGCAGCGCCATCGGGGTGACCACGTTCCCCTTGGACTTGGACATCTTCTTCCGGTCGGGGTCGAGGATCCAGCCGGAGAGCACCGTGTCCCGCCAGGGCAGCACCCCGTGCTCCAGGTGGGCGCGGACCACGGTGGAGAACAGCCAGGTGCGGATGATCTCCTGCCCCTGCGGGCGCAGGTCCATCGGGAAGACCCGGGCGAACAGGTCCGGGTCGGTCTCCCACCCGCCGGCGATCTGCGGGGTCAGCGACGAGGTGGCCCACGTGTCGAGCACGTCCGGGTCGCCGACGAAGCCGCCCGGGCGGCCCCGCTGCGACTCCTCGAACCCGGGCGGGGCGTCGATGGACGGGTCGATCGGCAGCGCGGATTCCGCCGGCGTGAGAGGCTGGGACCAGTCCGGCTCGCCAGCGTCGTCGAGCCGGTACCACACCGGCACCGGCACGCCGAAGAAGCGTTGCCGGCTGACCAGCCAGTCGCCGGTCAGGCCGCCCACCCAGTGCGCGTAGCGGTGCCGCATGTGCTCCGGCACCCAGCGCAGCTCCCCGCCCCGGGCCAGCAGCTCGTCGCGCAGGCCCGCGTCACGTCCGCCGTTGCGCAGGTACCACTGCCGGGTCGAGACGATCTCCAGCGGCCGGTCGCCGCGCTCGTAGAACTTCACCGGGTGGGTCACGGGTCGCGGCTCGCCGACCAGGTCCCCGGCGTCGGCCAGCAGCTCCACAAGCGTCCGCCGGGCGCCGTTGACGGTCTGCCCGGCCAGCGCCGCGTACGGCTGCCCCGGCACGCCGGCCGGCGGCTCGGGCAGCAGCCGGCCGTCCCGGCCGATCACCACGCGGGTGTCCAGCCGCAGCTCCCGCCACCAGGTCACGTCGGTCAGGTCGCCGAAGGTGCAGACCATCGCGATGCCCGTGCCCTTGGCCGGGTCCGCCAGCGGGTGTGCCCGCACCGGCACGTCCACCCCGAATACCGGCGTACGCGCGGTGCCGCCGACCAGGTCGGCGTACCGCTCGTCGTCGGGGTGGCAGACCAGCGCCACGCAGGCCGGCAGCAGCTCCGGTCGGGTGGTGTCGATGAGCACCTCCCGCCCGCCCGGCCCGGCGAACCGCAGCCGGTGGTACGCCCCGGGCCGCTCCCGGTCCTCCAGCTCCGCCTGGGCGACGGCGGTGGCGAAGCCGACGTCCCAGAGCGTCGGCGCCTCCGCCTGGTACGCCTCGCCCCGGGCCAGGTTGCGCAGGAACGCCCGCTGCGAGGCCGCCCGGGCCGCCGAGCCGATCGTCGTGTACGTCAACGACCAGTCCACGGAGAGCCCGAGCCGTCGCCAGAGCGCCTCGAAGACCTGCTCGTCGGCGACGGTCAGCCGCTCGCACAGCTCGATGAAGTTCCGCCGGGAGACCGGGGTCGGGTCCCTGCGGGCGGCCTCGCTCACCGGGGTGTCGGGGACCTGCCGGTCCGGGTCGTACGGCAGCGCCGGATCGCAGCGCACGCCGTACACGTTCTGCACCCGGCGCTCGGTGGGCAGGCCGTTGTCGTCCCAGCCCATCGGGTAGAAGACCGTGCGCCCGCGCATCCGCTGGAACCGGGCCACCACGTCGGTGTGCGTGTACGAGAAGACGTGCCCCATGTGCAGCTCGCCCGATACGGTCGGCGGCGGGGTGTCGATCGCGTACACGTCGGCGCGCCGCTTCGCGCGGTCGAACGCGTACGTGCCGTCCTCCTGCCAGCGGCGCGCCCAGGTCTTCTCGATGCCGTCCAGGCTCGGACGCTCGGGGACGCCGGCGCGGGCCGTCCTCTCCGTGTCGGTCATCCGTCGATGGTAGGCAGTGGCCCGGGGCCGGACCACGTGGTTTCGCCCCGCGCCCCGACGCGTCCCGCCGCTCAGAGCAGGGAGTCGCGCCACTGCCGGTGCAGGGCGGCGTACCGGCCGCCGGCGACGGCGAGCCGGCCGGGCGGGCCGTCCTCGACGATCCGCCCGGCGTCGAGCACCAGCACCCGGTCGGCCGTCTCCACGGTGGAGAGCCGGTGCGCGATCACCAGCGCGGTGCGGTCGGCCAGGATGGTGCCGAGGGCGTGCTGCACCAGCCGCTCGGTGGGCACGTCCAGCGACGAGGTGGCCTCGTCCAGGATCAGCACCGTCGGGTCGGCCAGGAACGCCCGGGCGAACGCGACGAGTTGCCGCTGCCCGGCGGAGAGCCGGCCGCCGCGCCGCTGCACGTCGGTGGCGTACCCGTCGGGGAGGGCGGCGATGAAGTCGTGCGCGCCGATCTCCCGCGCGGCGGCCTCCACGGCGGCGTCGTCCGCGCCGGGACGGCCGAACCGGATGTTCTCCGCGATCGTGCCGCCGAACAGGTGGGTCTCCTGGGTCACCAGCACCACGGCCCGCCGCAGCTCCGCGTCGGCGACCTCGCGCAGGTCGACCCCGTCGAGGGTGACCGCGCCCGAGAACGGGTCGTGGAAGCGGGCGAGCAGCTTGGCGATCGTCGACTTGCCGGCGCCGGTCGCCCCGACCAGCGCCACGGTCTGGCCGGCCGGGACGGCGAGGTCCAGCCCGGCGACGATCGGCGCGTCCGGCCGGTAGCCGAAGGTGACCGCCCGGAAGGCGACCGCCCCGCGCCCCGGCCCGGCGGGCAGCGGCACGGGCCGCGCCGGCTCGGCCACCGACGGCCGTTCGTCGAGCACCCCGGCGAGCTTCTCCAGCGCCGCCGTGGCCGACTGGAGCGAGTTGTAGAACTGGCTCAGTTCCTGCATCGGCTCGAAGAACCGCCGCAGGTAGAGCAGGAACGCCGCCAGCACGCCGATCCCGGTCGCCCCGCCCAGCACCCGCCAGCCGCCGTAGCAGAGCACCACCGCCACGGTGACGTTGCCGATCACCTTGATGCCCGGCGAGTACGTCGCGATCAGCCGGAACGCGTCCCGGCTGGCCCGCCGGTAGTCGTCGCTGACCGCCCCGAAGATCTGCTGGTTGCGCGGCTCCCGGCGGAACGCCTGCACCGCCCGGATGCCGCGCATCGACTCGACGAAGTGGACGATCACCAGCGCCACCGTCTCCCGGGTGCGCCGCCACGCGTCCGCCGAGGCCCGCGCGAACCAGCGGCTCAGCAGGATCAGGAACGGGAACGCGAGCAGCGTCACCGCGGCCAGCGGCACGTCCAGCCAGAGCAGGATGCCGGCCACCGACAGGATCGACAGCACGGCCAGCACCAGGCCGTCGATGCCGCCGCCGACCAGTTCGCCGATCGAGTCCAGGTCGCTGGTGAGCCGGGACACCATCCGGCCGGAGGTGTACCGCTCGTGGAACGCCACCGACAGGCGCAGGAAGTGCGCGTACACCCGCTGGCGGAGGTCGAGCAGGACGGCCTGGCCGATCCGCGCGGAGAGGGTGAGGAAGCCCCGGCGGGCGGTGTACTCGACGGCGGTGGCGACGGCGAACCCGGCGGCGACGACCAGCAGCGGGCCGGGATCGCCGGCCCGCAGCGGCGCGATCGCCCGGTCGATGCCGAGCATCACCAGGTACGGCCCGGCCATCGCGGCGGCGTTCTGGCCGAGCAGCAGCGCGACGGCCAGCGCGAGGCGGCGCCGGTGCGGGCGCAGCAGGCCGCGCAGCAGCACCCGGCTGCGGGCCCGGAGCCGGGCCACCGCCTCGGGGTCGGTGTCCTCGGCGCGGCTGCGGTCCGCGTCCGGGTCGGTGGCGACGCCGCGCCACCGGGCGAGGTCCGCCCCGCCCGCGGGGCCGGCGGTGTCGCCGGTCACGAACGCACCAGGCCACGGTCGCCGGGCGGCGCGGGGGTGGGCTCGGCGGAGAGCACCGCGCGGTACGCCGGCACGGCGGCGAGCAGCTCCGAGTGCCGCCCGACGGCCGTGATCCGGCCGTGCTCCAGCAGCGCCACCCGGTCGGCGAGGGCGATCGTCGAGGGCCGGTGCACGACCAGCAGGGCGGTGGTGGTGCGGAGCACCCGCTTCAGCGCGGTCTCGACCAGCGCCTCGGTGTGCACGTCCAGGGCCGACAGCGGGTCGTCCAGCACGAGCAGCGCGGGTCGGCCGAGCACCGCCCGGGCCAGCGCCAGCCGCTGCCGCTGCCCGCCGGAGAGCGACAGCCCTTGCTCGCCGACCCGGGTGGCCAACCCCCACGGCAGCTCGTACGCGAAGTCGGCCTGGGCGAGGGCCAGCGCGGCCCGGACCTCGTCCTCGCCGGCCTCCGGTCGGCCGAGCGTGAGGTTCTCCCACACCGACATGGAGAACAGCGTCGGCTCCTCGAAGGCGACCCCGACCAGTCGACGCAGGGCGGACAGCCGCAGCTCGCGCAGGTCGTGCCCGTCCAGCGTGATCCGCCCGCCGGTGACCTCGTGCAGCCGGGGCACCAGGGAGAGCAGGGTGCTCTTGCCGCAGCCGGTCGCCCCGACCAGGGCCACGGTCTCGCCCGGCTCGACGGTCAGGTCGATCTCCCGCAGCACCGGCGCGGCGGTGCCCGGGTAACGGAACGAGACCCGCTCGAAGCGGAGCCGCCCGCGTACGTCGGCGCGGCGCAGGGCGAGCGCGTGCGGGGCGTCCACGATGGCCGGCGGGGTGTCCAGCACCTCGCGCACCCGGTCGGCCGCGGTGGCGGCCTCCTGCCCGTTGGCGATGATCCAGCCCAGCGACTGCACCGGCCAGATCAGCATCAGCTGGAGGCTGACGAAGGCGACAAGTTCGCCGATGGTCAGCACCCCGCCCGCGGCGGCCGCCGCGCCGGCGACCAGCACCACGCCGAGGGTCAGGTTGGGCACCAGGTCGAGCAGGGCGGAGGTGCGGGCCAGCAGCCGGCCCTTGCCGACCCCCGTGTCGTGCAGCGCCCGCGCGCCGGTCGCGAAGCGGGCGGCGAGTTCCGGCCCCCGCCCGTACGCCTTCATCGTGCGCAGCCCCTGCGCGGTCTCCTCGACCAGCGTGGCCAGGTCGCCCTGCTGGTCCTGCATCCGCCGCGAGGCCGCGTGGTAGTGCCGCGCGAAGCGGCGGCTGATCAGGAACAGCGGCACCGCGCTCGCCGCCACCAGCAGCCCCAGCGCGGGGTGCAGCCGGATCAGCAGCGTCACCACGGCCAGGTAGGTCACCAGGTTGAGGATCAGGAAGAAGAGGCCGAAGCTGAGGAACCGGCGCAGCACCGACAGGTCGCTGGTGACCCGGGAGAGCAGTTGGCCGGACTGCCAACGGTCGTGGAAGCTGGTCGGCAGCCGTTGCAGGTGGGCGTAGACGTCCTCGCGGATGGCCGCCTCGATCCGCATCGAGGACGACGACTGCACCCAACGCCGGATGAAGATCAGCAGCGCCTCGACGAGGCCGAGCAGCAGCGCCAGCCCGGCCAGCCGGAACAGCCCGGCCGGGTCCTGCCGGGCCACCGGGCCGTCCACCACCCGCTGCGCGACCAGCGGTACGGCGATGCCGGCCCCGGTGGCGGCGAGGCCGGCGAGCAGCAGCCAGCCGAACTCGGCCGCGTGCGGGCGCAGATAGTGGCGCAGCCGCCAGAGGCTGTGCAGCGGGTGCCGGCCGGCCTCGACCCGGGAGGCCGGGTTGCCGTCACCGTCAGGCACTACCCGACGGTAGCCTCAAACGGGGTCGGCGCAGGTGTCGGCTTCCCGTCATCGCCGCTCGTGCCCGAGAAGCCACTTCTTCACGTCCAGCCCCCAGCGGTAGCCCCCCAGCGTCCCGTCGGTACGCAGCACCCGGTGGCAGGGGACGAACAGGGCGGCGGCGTTACGGGCGCAGGCCGCCGCGGCGGCCCGTACGGCGGCGGGGCGGCCGGCCAGCCCGGCGAAACCGGTGTAGGTCACCGGGTCGCCCGGCTTCACCTCGCGCAGCACCTGCCAGGCGTGCGCCATGAACGCGCCCCCCGTGTGCTGCTGGACCGGCACGGCGTCGATCGCGGCCAGCTCGCCGTCCAGGTAGGACGCCACGGCGACGCTGACCGGACCGAGGTCGGCCCGGTGCCGCAGCGGCGCCCGCAGGGCCGGGTGCACCAGGGGGAGCAGGCTCTCCGGGTCGCCGGTGAAGCCCGCCGCCCGGACCGCGCCGTCCGGGCCGGCCACGATGCTGAGCGGCCCGGCGGGGGTGTCGATGACGGTGCTGTCGTTCATGCTTATGCTGCTCTCCAGAGTCGGATCACCGCGTACGAGCGCCAGGGGCGCCAGCGGTCGGCGTACGTGTCGAGGGTCGTGGGGGCGTCGGGGAGGCCGAGGGCTGCGGCGCCCCGGCGTACGGCGAGGTCGGTGGGGAGCAGGACGTCCGGGTCGCCGAGGGCTCGCATCGCCACGTAGCCCGCCGTCCAGGGCCCGATCCCGGGCAGCGCCAGCAGCCGCCGGACGGTCTCCTCGCGGTCCCCGCCCGGCGCCAGGTCCAGTGACCCGTCGGCGACGGCGCGGGCCAGCCCGCGGATCGTCCCCCGCCTCCCGGCCGGCATCCCGAACACCTCGTCCGGCACCCCGAGCACCTCCTCGGCGGTGGGGAAACCGGACAGCCACGCCCTCCCCGCCCCCTCGGCTGGTTGATCAAGAGGTTTCGGCTCCCGAGAGCGCTCCCCGGCTGTCGAAACCTCTTGATCAACGCCAGCGGGGCCGGGGGTGTGGCGGGCGGGCGGGCGGAGGTGGGCCAGGAGGCGGGTGAGGGTGGTGCGGGCCGAGCGGACGGAGACCTGTTGGCCGACGATCGCGCGCACGGCCATCTCGAAGCCGTCGACCGAGCGGGGGAGCCGGATGCCCGGCTCGGCGGCGACCACCCCGGCCAGCGCCGGGTCGGCGGCGAGCGTGCCGTCGACGGCGGTCGGGTCGGCGTCGAGGTCGAGCAGGCGACGGCAGCGGGCCACGGCGGGGGCGAGGTCGCGCATGTCGGTCAGCCGCAGCGTCGCCGTCACGTGCCCGTCCGCCGGGGTCAGGGCCGCCTCACCCGCGCCGTGCGGCAGCCGCAGCCCTCGCCGGTACGTCCCGTCGCGCACCTCCTCGACGCCGGGCAGTGCGCGCAGCGCGAGGAAGTCCAGCAGCGCCTCCGCGTGCAGCGGCGGGCGGTACGCGAGCCGCAGCGTGATCGTGCCCGCCCCACCCGGCGCGGGACACCGGCGGCCGGCGGTGCGCAACTCGGACGGGGCAGCCCCGAACACCTCCCGGACCGTGTCGTTGAACTGCCGCACGCTGCCGAATCCGGCGGCGAACGCGACCTCCGCCATGCCCAGCCCGGTGGTCTCGATCAGGGTGCGGGCGGTCTGCGCGCGTTGCGCCCGGGCCAGGGCCAGGGGACCGGCGCCCATCTCGGCCCGCAGCATCCGGTGCAGGTGCCGTTCGGTGTAGCCGAGCCGGGCGGCCAGCCCCGGGATGCCGTCGCGGTCCACCACCCCGTCGGCGATCAGCCGCATGGCCCGACCGACGACGTCGGCCCGGACGTCCCACTGCGGGGAGCCCGGGGCGGCGTCCGGCCGGCAGCGCCGGCAGGCGCGCAGCCCCGCCGTCTGGGCGGCGGCGGCCGAGGGGAAGAACCGGACGTTCTGCCGCTTCGGCGTCATCGCCGGGCAGGACGGCCGGCAGTAGATCCCGGTCGACGTGACGCCTGTGTAGAACCAGCCGTCGAACCGCTGGTCGCGGCTGTCGACCGCCCGGTAGCACCGCTCGAAGTCCAACTCCACGTCACCGATGATGCCCCTGCCCGGCGCCCCTGGCTCGCGGGAATCGGACGTGGCCGTCCGGGCCTGAACCGGACGCCCGGCGCCGAAAGTGTCGGTTGTGGTCGGTACCGTCCGGCCACCAACTCAAGAAGGGGTGCGGCGATGGCGAGCGTGGCGGGTCGGCGGGCGGCGTCGACACGGGACGGGCACCCTCCGCTGGACGGCGCGGTGGTGCAGCGCTTCTACGAGCGGATGCGCGCGGTCGCCCCGGCCGCCGTCGGCGCGATCGAACGGGACCGGGCCGGCGACCCGGGGCGGGCGTTCGGTGACACCGCCTGCGGCCGGCTGGTGCGCTCGCTCGACGCCGACGGGCTCCGCGCGCTGGGCATGTGGGTGCACCACTGGTGCATGCGGTTCTACGACGACGACACCCGGGTGGCGCTGCGCCTGGTCCGGGAGATCGCCGGCCGCGCCGGGCTGGGCTGGACGGCCGACGAGGTGCGCTGGATGCTCCGCGAGTCGTACGCGGCCGGTCCCGCCGCCGAGGCCCGCTTCACCCTGCCGCTGGCCGCCGCCGGGGAGCTGGCTCCAGGCGCCCTGCCGATCGAGGCCGTGGTTCCCCGCCAGGCCGGTCCCCGCGACTGACCCGCCGCCCCGGGCGACCGACCCGCCGGGCCCCGCGACCGATGCCAGGGTGGCCCGCCGGGCGCGGTGCCCGCCGGTCCGGGCCGGCGTCCCGGCAGCTGCCCGGCCACGGTGGCGCCGACCGCCACGGCGAAGCCGGCGAGCTGCCAGCCGGTCATCGCCTGCCCGAGCACGGCCCAGCCGAGCGCGGCGGCCGTCAGCGGGCTGAGCGCCCCGAGCAGCGACACCTGGGTGACCGGCAGCCGGGCCGCGCCCCGGAACCACAGCGCGTACGCCAGCGCCGTCCCGACCAGCGTCAGCCACGCGTAGCCGGCCAGTGCCGGCGGGTCGGGCACGGGCGGTGTCCCCTCGACCAGCAGGGCGGCCGGCACCACCATCAGCCCGCCGGCGGTGAGCTGCCAGCCGGTGGCGGTGAGCGTGCCGACGCCCGGCGGACGGCCCCAGCGACGGGTCAGCACCAGGCCCGCGCCCATCGCGGCGGTGGCGGTCAGCCCGGCGGCGACGCCCGTCGGGTCGAGGCCCGCGTCGGGGCGCAGCACGACCAGGGTGACCCCGGCGAGCGCCGCGAGCGCGGCGGGCAGCGCCCGGGGTTGGGGCCGTTCGTGCAGCACGAGCACCGTCAGCCCCGCCACCAGCAGCGGCTGGGTGGCGCCGAGCACCGCGGCGGCGCCGCCGGGTAGGTGGTACGCGGCGAAGAAGAGCAGCGGGAAGAACGCCCCGATGTTCAGCGCGCCGAGCACGGCCGCGCGCCACCACCAGGTGCCGTGCGGGCGGTGCCGGGTCAGCGCGAGCAGCAGCAGGCCGGCGGGGAGGGCCCGGATCGCGCCGGACCAGAGTGGCCGGTCGGGCGGCAGCAGTTCGCTGGTGACCAGGTACGTCGTGCCCCACGCGGTCGGCGCGGCGGCGGTGAGCAGGATGTCGAGCCGGCGTCGGTCCACGGTTCCTCGCTAACTCTTGTTGCTAAGTATCTTGCTACTAAGCTACTTCGTGGCGAGTAAAAGCGGGAGTGCGAGGTGCGGCACAATCCGGGGGTGACCGAGCGGGACGACGTCGACGGCATCGTCGAGCAGTGGCAGCGCGAGCGGCCCGGAATGCGCCCCGAGCCGATGGCGGTCTTCGGCCGGATCTACCGGCTGGCCCGGCTCGTCGGCGACGAGCAGGAGCGCACCTACGCCCGCTGGTCGATCAGCCGGGGCGAGTTCGACGTGCTGGCCGCCCTGCGCCGCGCCGGCACCCCCTACACGCTGGCGCCGAAGGCGCTCACCGCCTCGCTGATGCTCACCTCCGGCGGGATGACCGGCCGACTCGACCGGCTGGAACGCGCCGGACTGCTCCGCCGCGCACCCGACCCGGCGGACCGGCGCGGGCTCCAGGTCACCCTCACCCCGGCCGGCCTCGAGCTGGTGGAGGAGGCCGCCGAGGCGGGGCTGGCCGTCCAGCGCCGCCTGCTCGACGCGCTGCCCGCCGAGGACCAGCGGCGCCTCGCCGACCTGCTGCGTACGCTGCTGGGCGCGGTCACCGACAGCGGACGCTGACCGGCGCCGCGGACCTTGGCGGCCGACGGACGGCAGCCCCGGGCCGGCGACCGGCGGCGCTGACCTGGCGGCGACGGGCGGCGCTGACCCTGGCGGCGACGGGCGGCAGCCCCGGGCCGGCGACCGGCCCGGGCGGGCCCGCGTGGCGGGCGCTGAGCGGCGGGGGAGCGGCCTCGGGCAGGATGGGCACCGTCGACCCCGACGGAAGGACGACCGTGCCCGCCAGTGAACCGACCATCCTCGCCACCAGCATGGGCATCTACGCGCCGCGCCACGAGGGCGGGCCCCGGCGGGTCAACCCCGTCTTCGACCTCGCCGCCGAGCTGGCCGAGGCCGGGCCGGAGCCCAGGATCTGCTTCCTCAACCAGGCCGAGGGGGACCAGCCGACCACGCTCGCCCGGGTCTACGAGGCGTTCGCCGGCAGCCGGTTCCGGATGACGCACCTGGCGCTCTTCCCGATGCCGAACGTCGACGACGTCCGCGCCCACCTGCTCGCCCAGGACGTGATCTGGGTCGGCGGCGGCAGCGTCGCCAACCTCTGCGCGGTCTGGCGGGTGCACGGCCTCGGCGAGATCCTGCGCGAGTGCTGGGAGGCCGGCGTGGTGCTCGGCGGCGTCTCCGCCGGCTCGATCTGCTGGCACGCAGGCGGGGCCACCGACAGCTTCGGCACCACCCTGCGCGGCTTCACCGACGGGCTGGGCTGGCTGCCCTACGGCAACGGCGTGCACTACGACAGCGAGGAGCAGCGCCGCCCGCTGATGCACAAGCTGGTCGCCGACGGCACGCTGCCGACCGCGCACTGCACCGACGACGGCACCGGCCTGCTCTACCGGGGCACCCGCCTGGTCGAGGCGGTCGCGGACCGCGAGGGCCCCTCGGCGTACGAGGTCAGCCGCGCCGACGACGGCACCGCCCGGGAGACCCGGATCACCCCCCGCCTGCTCGCCTGACCGGCCCGAGCCGCGCGAACCCGGCCCGACCCTCCGGGCCGGTCCGGTCCTCCGTGCCGATCTTGGTACGGGAGCGCCCCTGGAGGGGCCGTTCCGTACCAAGATCGGTCGGGCGTGGCCCCTTGCGCCGGCCTGCCTGAACCGGGGTGTGGGGCGTCGGCGTAAGCTGGCTCGTCGTGAGTCTCACCATCGGCATCGTCGGCCTGCCCAACGTCGGCAAGAGCACCCTGTTCAACGCGCTGACCAAGAACGACGTGCTCGCGGCGAACTACCCGTTCGCCACCATCGAGCCCAACGTCGGCGTCGTCGGGCTGCCGGACGAGCGGCTGCACACGCTCGCCGAGATCTTCAGCTCGCAGAAGGTGCTGCCCGCCCCGGTGTCGTTCGTCGACATCGCCGGCCTGGTGCGCGGCGCCTCCAAGGGGCAGGGCCGGGGCAACGCGTTCCTGGCGAACATCCGCGACGCCTCGGCGATCTGCCAGGTCGTCCGGGCCTTCTCCGACCCGAACGTGGTGCACGTCGACGGCAAGGTCTCCCCGGCCGACGACATCGAGACGATCAACACCGAGCTGATCCTCGCCGACCTCCAGACCCTGGAGAAGGCCCTGCCCCGGCTGGAGAAGGAGGCCAAGCTCCGCAAGGACCGGGCCGCCGCCGTCACCGCCGCCAAGCAGGCCGTCGAGCTGCTCGACACCGGCGTCACCCTCTACGCGGGCGCCAAGGACGCGGGCATCGAGCTGGAGCACCTGCGCGAGCTGCACCTGCTCACCACCAAGCCCTTCCTCTACGTCTTCAACGTCGACGAGGCCGAGCTGGGCAACGCCGAGTTCCTCGACGAACTGCGCGCCCTGGTCGCCCCGGCCGAGGCCGTCTTCATGGACGCCAAGATCGAGTCCGAGCTGGTGGACCTGCCCGACGAGGAGGCCCGCGAGCTGCTGGAGTCGATCGGGCAGAACGAGCCGGGCCTGGACCAGCTCGTCCGCGTCGGGTTCCGCACGCTCGGACTCCAGACGTACCTCACCGCCGGCCCCAAGGAGGCGCGCGCCTGGACCGTCCCGGTCGGCGCGACCGCGCCGGAGGCCGCGGGCGTCATCCACTCCGACTTCCAGCGCGGCTTCATCAAGGCCGAGGTGGTCTCCTTCGGCGACCTGGTCGCGGCCGGTTCGATGGCGGCGGCCAAGGCCGCCGGCAAGGTCCGGATCGAGGGCAAGGAGTACGTCATGCAGGACGGTGACGTCGTGGAGTTCCGCTTCAACGTGTAGTGACGATCCGATTCAACGGGTAGTCACGTTTTGAGCGACCTCTGACGGCGGCGGCGCCCGGCTCAGCTCTTGCGACCGGGCACCAGCCCGTCCAGATCGAGCTTGATCGTGAACGGTGTCGTGGTGCGCAGCACGTGGCGATGAATCGCGGTCGGCACGTACGACCGGGCGGGCTCATCGAGTTCGTAGGTGTGGACCTCAGGCGTGTAGACGGTCCGGGACGGATCGTAGGGCGCCCTCGTGGCCAGAAGATCGGGCTCGGGACGATTCCATCTGTCGAGTCGAATCGTGATCTCCCGGTCGACCTCGATGCCCGGCGGTACCTGGTCCGTCCGAATCCAGCGCGTCGGAGGATTGCTCGCGTCGCCTACCCTCCCTAGCCATGGCCTATCAGCACCAGATGCCCCAGCCGCCCCAACCGCCGAAGAAGCGCACGCTGCGTACCGTGTTGATCGTCGTCGGCGTGGTCCTCGTGCTGTGCTGCGGTGGCGCCGGTATCGGCGGCTTCTTCCTGTACAAGGGGGTCAAGGGCGCGACTGATCCGGCGCGGCAGGCCGCCGAGTCGTTCGTCAGCCACCTGGAGGCGGGCGATCCGGACGCGGCGTACGAGCTGTTGTGCGGCGACACGCGCGCCGGGTACCCGAGGGAGGCGTTCGTCCAGGGTGTCGCCAAGGAGCCGAAGATCCGCGGTCACAAGGTGAACGGCGTGAACGTGCAGAGCGTCAACGGCCGCACCACGGCGACCGTACGCATGGCGCTGCAACTGGACAGCGGCTTCACCGACCAGCACATGTTTATGCTGGTGAAGGAGGACGGCGCCTGGAAGGTGTGCGGTCAGCCGTACTGAGCCGCACACCCTGGCGGGGTGGGATGTCAGCCGAGTCCCGCCCAGGGATCCTCCCGACGCCACACCATCGGCAGGCGCAGCGGGATCCGGTCGTGGTCGGCCAGCCGGACGAGGACGCGCATGGTGCGGTCGAGGTCGTCGCCCGCGTACGGCAGGGCGCGTAGCCGCTGGTCGAGCGGGCGGAAGAAGTCGTCCCAGTGGACGAGGACCACGCGCCGGGCTCCGACGGCCCGTACGGTCTGGTTCCAGTAGGCGCGGAGGTACTGCTCGTCCTGCACGCCGAGCTGGCCGACGGCCAGATAGACCACGTCGGCCCGGCACCCGTCCAGTGCTCCGGGCAGGTAGCCGGCGCTGCCCTGGACCAGCGCCGTCCGGCCGCTCGTGTGCGCGACGAGCACGGACCACGCCTCACCGCACCTGTAGGCGCTGGCCCTGGCAGGGGGCACCACGGGTGCGGTGATGGCACCGGGGAAGCGATCCGGTGGGCAGTGCGTGGACTTGACGAACGTGAGGGTGAAGGGGCCCCGGATCACCGGCTCGCGCGGCGTGACGACCTGGATGCGGTCGTCGGTGAGGCCGGCCCCTCGACCGACCCAGGCCGCGGACCGGCCACCGGTGAGCACCGCACCGGTGCGGAGCGCGACGGTCGCGGAGTCCAGGACGTGATCGAAGTGGGTGTGCACCGGGACCACGGCGGCCAGCCGGCGTCCGCCCTCGTCGTGCTCCAGTCCCAGCCGGGCGAGCGCGGAGTCGATGCGTGCGTCGTCGGGGGCGAGCTTGCGGAGAGCGACCCTGAGCAGGGACGGCCGGGAGAAGAACCCGTCGGTCAGCACCGCGGTGTCACCGTCGTCGAACAGCAGGCTGGCGGTGCCGAGGAACGTGACGCTGAAGCCCTCGGCCGCAGCCGGGACGTCGAGCCGGTCGGCATGGGCGTCGATGTCGGGGCGGCCGAACCTCAGGCGCATGGCCGGACGCTACCTGTTCGGTCGGCAGACCGGTGGGCCGCGTGAGGTCGCCATGTGAGGCGGGGCAGGGCGATGGCGTACGTGCCCCGTCAACGGCGCACGGCGGCCATGGCTCCGGCGACGACGGTTCCGAAGCCGATTGCCATCAGCGGCAGGCCCCACCCGAAGGGCAGTTCACCGACCCAGTTGATGTTGCTGCGTTCCGGCAGGGAACCCAGGCTCACCGCGACCACGGCGCTGGCGAGGAACATCCCGGCCACCGCCGCGCCAACGGTGAGCAGAGCGAACCCCGCCGCCCGGCGGGCCCAGAAGCTGGCACCGAGGGCGGTCAGGAGGAGAACCACCACCCACCAGGTCCAGCCGCCTCCGACTTCCAGGTAGGCCCAGCCCGAATACGACCACAGGTACCTCTCGCTGATCCGGAACCAGGGGGTCAGGTACCCGAGCAGGGTGATGCTGGTGCCGAACATGAGCAGCACGTCGGGCGCCGGCCGGTACCACGGGGGCGAGTCGTCCATGGGTGCCGAAGGTAGCAGCCGGCGTCATCCGTTCCCCGGCCGCGGGAGCGCGGCTCAGCCGCTGCGTGGGGCGTACATGATGATGGCGACCCCGACCAGGCAGATGGCCGCGCCGACGACGTCGTAGCGGTCGGGGCGGAACTTGTCGACCACCATGCCCCAGGCGAGGGAGCCGGCGACGAAGACGCCGCCGTAGGCGGCCAGGATCCGGCCGAAGTTCGGGTCGGGCTGGAAGGTGGCGACGAAGCCGTAGAGGCCGAGGGCGACGACCCCCGCCGCCACCCACAGCAGCCCCCGGTGCTCGCGCCAGCCCTGCCACACGAGCCAGGCCCCGCCGATCTCGGCGAGCGCGGCGAGCAGGAACAGCAGGATCGAGCGCACCACCGTCATGGTGGGAACGGTAGCGGGGGCACGACCCGGTGAGCGGTCGGCCGGATCAGGGCGTCGCGGTGAGCGGGTTGCCGGCGGCGCGCGCGGCGTCGAAGCGTCGGGTGACGTCGGCCCAGGAGACCAGGTCCCAGAGGCGGTCGACGTAGTCCGGGCGGACGTTCTTGTACTGCAGGTAGTAGGCGTGCTCCCAGGCGTCGAAGACCAGGATCGGCGTGGAGCCGTGGCCGACGTTGCCGTGGTGGTCGTAGACCTGTTCGATGATGAGGCGCTGCGCCAGCGGCTCCCACGCCAGGACGCCCCACCCGGAGCCCTGCACGCTCTTCGTGGCGGCGGAGAGCTGGCCGGCGAAGCCGTCGAACGAGCCGAAGTGTTCGCCGATGGCGGCGGCCAGCTCGCCGTCCGGGCGGTCGCCGCCATCGGGGGAGAGGTTGTTCCAGAAGATCGAGTGCAGGACGTGCCCGGAGAGGTTGAAGGCCAGGGTCTTCTCCAGGCCGACAAGCGCCGAGTAGTCGCCCTTGTCGCGGGCCTCGGCGAGCTGGTCGAGGGCGTCGTTGCTGCCCTTGACGTACGCGGCGTGGTGCTTGCTGTGGTGCAGCTCCAGGATCTGACCGCTCATGGCGGGTTCCAGCGCCCCGTAGTCGTAGGGCATGTCGGGGAGCTTGTAGACGGCCATGGGGACCCTTTCGCGAGTGGACGATCTTCCGATCAGTATGCCTTATTGCAAAGTCTTGGCAACTGCGGAATATTGGCAACTGGAGCGGGTCGCACGGGATCCGCTCCACGGCCGACGCCGTCGGTAGGGCGCGCCTCCACGCCGCGATGATCACCGGTGGGGGCGCGCCCGCACGTGACTACCGGCCAGCCCTTGCCGTCACCGCCGCCCCTGCCGTCACCGCCGCCGCGGCCGCGCGGCCGGCCCGGTCACCGTCCGCCCGCCGCTGTCGCCGCCTGGTCGGTGAGGCCGTCGAGCACGGCGACGTGTGCCGCCGGTACCCGGATGTCCAGCGTCAGCGCGTCCGGCCCGGATCGGGACAGGTCGAACGTGAAGAACGAGCAGCACGTCGACTCGCGCGCCGTCAGGTCCCGTACCGTCTGCTCCGTCTGCGCCGTGCCGGCGAGCCGCAACCGCAGGTGCCGCGCGGAGAGCCGCGTGACGTCGCGTACCGCGTCGCGGAAGAGCCGGTCGAACTCGGCGAGCCGCAGCGGCCGCGCGGCCGTCGGCAGCGTGCACGCGTCCGGCACCCAGGCGGCCTCCGCCGCAGAACCATGAATGTCCATGTCTCGACGGTAACCCTGCGGACCGGCGCGAGACGCGGGCCGTGAATGGGCGTTGGCCGTGCACGGCCTGCCGCGCCGCGCTCCCTCCCACGGGGGAGGGCGGTCCCCTCGCGCTCGGGAGTCGGCGCGCGGTCCGCCGGGCCTAGCGTCGGGAGCATGGATGCTTCTTCCGGTGCGCGGCGCTGGCCGGCCTACGCGTTGGTGGTGCTCTTCCTCGCGTACGCCGTGGGCAAGGCCGCCTTCGCCCTCGAATCCCGGCTCGGTTTCCCGGGCGGCCCGGTCGTCCCGGCCGCCGAGCACGAACGCTACGCCCGCGACGTGATGGGCGTGGCGACCGCGCAGTGGTCGGCGACCGCGTCGGGGGTGGCGGGCGCCTGCCTCGCCCTCGCCACGGTCACGGCGCCGGGGCGGCGGGTGCCGAGGCCCCTGATGCTGCTGGCGCTGGCGGGCATGCTGCTGGCCGTCGGGGCCGGCGCGACGATCATGGTGGTGGACGGGTTCGTGGGCCTCGGCGTGGGCTGGCAGTGGTACCACGGGGTCCTCGGACTCGTCGTGATCGGGCTGCTCGTGGCGACGATCCGGTCCTACGTGGTGGCGACGAGACGTGCCGCGCACTGACCGGGCGCGGGTGGGCGCGTACGGCGCGGCGGCGTGCGCCTCGGCCTACGGGGCGATGAAGCTCGCGCAGGCGCTGGGGGCCAACGCGCTGGCCGACAAGGATCCGCTCCCGCCGGAGCTGCGCGAACGGCTGCTCGCCCGCGACCCGCTGTTCGTGGCGAGCCACTGGGCGCTGGCCGCCGCCGCGGTCGTCGGTGTCGTGGTCGCGCTGGCCACCCTGCGCCCCTGGCCGGCGGCCCTCCCGCGCAGGCTGCTGCTGGCGGTCGCCTGGACGCTCGGCATCCTGATGATCGCCCGGTCGGTCGGCGTGCTGGGGCACGGCCTCGTCGGTGACGCGCTGCTGCTGACCGGCGTCCGGCCGCCGCCGGTCGGGCACGCCGCCCTGGCCCGCGACCTGGCGTGGTGGGACCTGCTGCTGTGGTCGCCGTTCTTCCTGCTCTGGGGGGCGTGCTGGACGGCGGCGGGCTGGCGGCTGGGCAGGCGGCACCGCTGACGCCGCCGGTGCGGGTTGCGCGCGTCGCGGGCCGGGCGGCGCCGGGCCGGACCTACGATCGGGCGGTGCAGAAGGTACGCCTCCGCCGGCTTCCGGTGACGTCACCGCCGATCCCGGAAGGTGGCGGTCGGATCCAGTCGCCGGCCGGCGAGCTGGCCCAGATCGTCAACGGCGGCACCTACCGCTTCCTGGCGTACCTGGAGTTCCGGCCGGACGCCGCCCGGCCGCGCGGCAACCACTACCACGCCCACAGGACGGAGACGCTGTACGTGATCAGCGGGCGGCTCCGGGCGGTGTTCCGCGACCTGGACTCCGGCGAGCGGACCGAGCTGACGATCGAGGCGGGTGACGCGGCCACGGTGGAGCCGCGCTGCGCCCACGTCTACTTCGCCCTGGAGCACTCCCAGGCCGTCGAGTTGGCGGACACGCCGTACGACCCGGGCGACACCCACCCCTGCGACGTGGTCGGCGGCGGCTGATCGGTCGACCGTCGACCACCTACGATCTCGCCATGATCACCCCGCCCATCCCGCCCGACGTGCTCGCCCGCTACCCCGGCCTGGAAAAGTTGGGGCGCACGGCGACCCGCCTGCACCCGCGCCCCGGGGCGGTCACGGCCGCCGGGAGCCACGTCGGCGGGCCGCTGCTCTGGCCCGCCGACGAGCCCTGGCCCACCTGCGAGGCGCCGCACATGGTGCACGAGGAGGTGCCGGTCCCGGCCGAGCTGGTGGAGCGGATGCGGGCGGCCGAGCGCCGGCGCACGCAGTCCCACGTCCTGGCCGAGGGCGAGGTCGAGCTGCGCGACGAGATCGCCGCCCTGATCGGCCCGGGTTTCGTCGGCTGGGGCTCGCGCGGTGGCGGCCCGGTCGTCGGCCACCGGTACGTGCCACGACCGCACCCCGTGCCGAACCCGATGGTCCCCCTGGCGCAACTGCGCGCGCAGGACGTCCCCGACCTGCCGCGCCCCGGCGGAGCGGACCTGTTGCAGGTGCTGTGGTGCCCGTTCGAGCACGCCGAGGGCCCGTGGGGGCCGACGGTGGAGCTGCGCTGGCGGCGGGAGGCGGACGTGACCGATCTCCTCGGTCAGCCGCCGCGCGGCGAGATCGGGAACGACGGGTACGTGCCCCGGCCGTGCCGGCTGCACCCGGAGCAGGTCGTCGAGTACCCGTACCCGCAGGAACTGCCGGAGGCCCTGCGGACGCTGGTCGACGAGCAGGACGAGGAGTGCGAGTACGACGACGACAACTACGTCGACACCGTCATGGCGCCCGGCTGGAAGGTCGGCGGCTACGCCGACTGGAGCCTCACCGACCTGCGCCCGACACCGTGCCCCCGCTGCGCCGGCCCCACCACGCTGACCCTCGTCGTCGCCTCATCCGAGCGGGGCACCGGCCGGTGGCAGCCGACACGGCCGGACGGCGAGCCCGACCACGACCCGTACGAGCCGACCGGGGTCGTCGTCGGCCGGCACGGCGCGCTGCGCATCTTCGTGTGCCTGAGCTGCCCGGACACCCCGTTCCTGCTAGACCAGCAGTGACCGCTGCCGCCACCGACCTGCTCCACGCCGACCCGCCCCGCGCCGACGCGCCCCGACGCGCCCCGACCCGCTCCGCCGCCCGCCGCCCACGACGTTGCCCGCCGCCCGACGTTGCCCGAACGCCCCGCTAGCCCGCAGCCGCCGGGACGAGTGGAACGCCACGGGTGTCAAACAGGCGTTTTGACGTACATGGTGTTCCACTCGCGGTGCAGCAGGACGTGCGGCCGGGCGTTGGTGGCGGTCAGCGGGTGGGGCGGGCCAGCGGTGGGGCGGGTCAGTGGGTGGGACGGGTCAGTTCGACCTGGTCGCCGGCCAGCACCTCCGTGGTGCCCTCCGGGTGGCGAACCTCCAGCACCGGCACGCCCTCGTCGAGTTGCATGCTCCGCCGCTCCTCGCCCGTGGGCATCCGCGCGACCACCGTCGCGCCGGGAGGCACTTCGACCGGCCGGCGCACCGGCGTCTCCCGCACGTGGGTGCCGTGGCCCCGCACCGTGCTGACCAGCCCCTCGGACCGGAGCAACGAGGTCGCCATGCGCACGGCTTCGCGGCCGATCCCATACTCCTGCGTCAGTCGCGTCTCGCTCGGCAAGGTCGTTCCGGGACCGAACTCGCCCGACTCGATGCGCTGCCGGAGCAGGTCGGCGAGCTGCACGTAGACCGGGGTGTGCGAGCGCGGATCGATCGTCATGGCGCTTCAGCCTTGTTCCCCCGTCGGTAGGTCTGGTTGTGCCCCTGAGCCCCTGTGCGTATAGTTCCAGTGACGTTGAGTGCTCGGACGAGAAATCCTCCGTCACCTTCGGTCGCCCGTCGACGTCCCCTCCTACTCGCTGGAGGTCAACACTGATGAGAGCCGCCCGGGAGCGTTTCGTCATCCACCTGCCGGTCGTCACGAGGGACCTGCTCTCCGCCGTACGCCTGGCGCGGGTCGTGGCGCGGTGGGCGAGCGTGCTCGCGCAGACCGACCCCGGCGAGACCACGGTCTCCGCCGAGGACGCGCAGCACCTGCGGCACCGGGTCTTCTGTGACACGCTGCTGCCTGAGGGCCGGCGCTGCCTGCTGCGGGCTGACCACGACGGCCCGTGCACCCGCCGCCCCGCGAGATTCTGAGATCGCCGGTCGCACGTCGTCCGGAACCGGGTCGCCCGTTCGTCACCCTGGTGAGTACCCGACATCGAGGAGCGACATGAAATACCTGATGTTCGTCTGCACCGACAGCGAGCCGGACACCGACCGGGCCGACTGGCCGGACATCCAGGCATGGGTGGCGGAGAACGACGCGCGGGGCCGGCGGCTGACTGGCGACGCCCTCGCGGAGACGACGGCGGCCACCACGGTCCGCGTCCGCAACGGGGAGTTGCTGGTCTCCGACGGCCCGTTCGCCGAGACCAAGGAGGTCATCGTGGGCTTCGACCTGCTGGAGTGCGCCGACCTGGACGAGGCGATCGAGGTGGCGCGCGCCCACCCGATGGCGCGCGAGGGCCGGCTCGAACTACGCCCGATCGTCAGCCTGGGTGGCTGACGGCCCCACCGACCGGCTCGCGGTGGCCGACGCCGTCGCCACCGCGAGCACCGGGTCGTACGCCCGGATCGTCGCGACGCTGATCCGGGTGACCGGCGACTGGACCCTGGCCGAGGACTGCGCCCAGGAGGCGTCGGCGCTCGCGCTGGCCCGATGGCCGGTGGAGGGCGTGCCCGCCAACCCGGGCGGCTGGCTGATGACGGTGGCCCGCAACCGCGCGATCGACGTGCTCCGGCGATCCTCGGTCGAGCGGCGAAAGCTGCGTGAGCTGGCCGTCCTCACGCTGACCGGACCGGAGCCCGCGCCGGGAACGGCGGGGGAGGGGGAGATCGTGGACGACCGGCTGCGGCTCGTCTTCACCTGCTGTCACCCGGCCCTGGCGCTGGAGGCGCGGGTCGCCCTGACGCTGCGTACGGTCTGCGGGGTGTCGACCGCCGACATCGCGCGGGCCTTCCTGGTCACCGAGTCGACCATGACCCGGCGGCTCACCCGGGCCAAGGCGAAGATCGCCGCCGCCGGCATTCCGTACCGGGTGCCGACCGGCCCGATGCTCGCGGAGCGGCTCCCCGGCGTCCTGGCCGTGCTGTACCTGCTCTTCACCCGGGGCTACGACGCCGACGGCGAGCCCGCCTTCGCCGACGAGGCGATCCGCCTGGCCCGGCTGCTCGACCGGCTGATGCCGGGCCAGCCCGAGGTGGCCGCCCTGCTGGCCCTCTTTCTCCTCCAGCACTCCCGGCGCAACGCCCGCCGCGACCGCGACGGCAACCTGCTCACCCTCGACCGGCAGGACCGCGCCCGCTGGGACCACGCCGCGATCGCCGAGGGCGTCGGCATCCTCGCGAGGGTCCCGGCGGACGGCCCGTACGCCCTCCAGGCCCGGATCGCCGCCTGCCACGCCACCGCCGCGTCCGCCGAGGCCACCGACTGGGGCGCGATCGCCGAGGCGTACGACCGGCTCGCCGGGTGGCAGCCGTCGCCGGTGGTCGAGCTGAACCGCGCCGTCGCGCACGGCTACGCGCACGGGCCGGCGGCGGGGCTGGCGCTGCTGGCCGCCGCCCGGGCCGGCGGGGCGCTGGACGGCTACCCGCTCGCCGTCGCCGCCGAGGCCGAACTGACCGCCCGGCAGGGCGACCGCGAGCGGGCCGCCGCGCTGTTCCGGCGGGCCGCCGACGCCCACCGCGGGGCGGAGCGCCGCGCCCTGCTGGACCGCGCCGACCAGCTCAGCTGATGTGGTGCAGGATCACGTTGTGCACGTGGTGGCTCTTGTCGGCGCCCCGGAACTCCACCTCGTAGGTGTGCGTGCCGACGTGGATCGCGATGGCCCCGGTGGAGAAGAACGAGCCGCCCCACGACTTGTTGCTGACCACGCTGACGCTGGTGATCTTCGAGTACGGGATGCTGGTGATGGCGTACCGCTTTCCGACGAAGGAGCGGTCCTGGATGATGACGCGCCGGTCGGTCAGGCCGATGAAGCCGGTGCCGGTGCCGACGGCGTCGTAGACGGCGATGATCTGTTCTCCGTGGAGCAGGCCGCTCTGGATCTGCTGGAACTGCTCCTTGCGGTCGTACGTCGCGTTCGCCATGCCCCCACGGTAGGCCGCGCGCGCCAACCGAAGATCACCCCCGGCGCGGGACCCGTCAGGTCGTGTTCGCGTCGGTCGCGGCCCGCACGAACTCGTGGACGCGGGCCGTGCCGTTGCTCTCCCGCCAGACCAGGCCCCGCCGGATCGGTGGCGCGTCCCGGATCGGCACGTACGCCACGTCGGGGCGCGGGTAGTAGCGGCGCGTGTGCTCGCCCACCGGCAGCACCCCCCGTCCCATCGCGACCAGCGTCAGCATCTCCGAGAACGTGTTGCCCGCCGGCCCCTTCGGCACCGGCCGCCCCGACGGGGTCTGCTCGGGGGTGCGGTCGCGCTTGAACTCCGTCGAGGTCACGGCCGGGTACTGCACCACCGGGTGGTCGCCGAGCGTCTCCAGGGAGGCCGACGCCTCCCGGGTCAACGGGTGCCCGGCGGTCACCGCGAGCAACCGTCGCTCCTCCAGCAGCGCCGGCCCGCAGGCCATCCCGTCGAAGGGGTACGCGGCCATCAGGACGTCGACGGAACCGTCGAGCAGGCTCTGCCGGGAGTTGAAGAGCTGCACCTCCCGCACCTCGACCTGGCAGTCGGGGTGGCGCTGGGAGAACAGGGCGACGCCCTTGAGCAGCGTCGGGGCGGTCCACTCGCCGAGGAAGGCGACCCGCAGCCGCCCGGTCACGCCCCGTCCCGCGTCGACGGCCCGGCGTACGGCGTCGTCGATGCCGGCGACCAGCGGCTCCAGGTCCTCGGCGAGCTGCCGCCCGGTCGGGGTGAGCTGGACGACCCGGCTGGTGCGGGCGAAGAGCGGGGCGCCGACGCGGCGTTCCAACTTCTTGACCACCTGGCTGATCCGCCCGGTGGTCACCCGCAGGCGCTCCGCCGTCCGGCCGAAGTGCAACTCCTCGGCGAGGGTCAGGAAGGTCTCCAGCTCGTGTCGTTCCAGCACGTCCCGCCCCATCGTTGAATCCGGCTCAACGATGGTAGTGCGATCGCGTCTTGGTCGACGTGGCCGGCCGGCGGATCGTGAGGGGCATGGAAACGACGACAGTCACCGACTACCTGGCCGATCTCGACCCCGCCCTGTTCACCGACTGGCTGCGCCAGGCCCACGCGCTGGAGGTCAGGTGAGCGCGGTGCGGGTCACGGGCTTCGACCATCTGGTGCTCAACGTGACCGACGTGGAGCGCGCGCTGGACTTCTACTGCGGGCTGCTCGGCCTGGCCCCGGTGCGGGTCGACGAGTGGCGGGCCGGCGCGGTCCCGTTCCCCTCGGTACGCATCGACGCGGGGACCATCATCGACCTCGTGCGCCGGGACCGGGGCGAATCCAACGTCGACCACTTCTGTCTGGTGGTGGAGCCGCTGGACTGGGCGGAGGTCGTCGCGTCGGATGCCTTCACGGTGATCGAGGGGCCGGTGGGCCGGTTCGGCGCGCGGGGCAGCGCCACCTCGCTCTACGTGCGGGATCCGGACGGCAACGCCGTCGAGCTGCGCTGGTACCCCCAGGACGCCGCCTGAGCGGCCGACGGCCCGGGCCAGGGCTCCGAGCGGAACGGGGTCAGGGCTGGGTGACGGCGCGGTAGGCGTCCTCGATGCGGGCGGCCAGCAGGACCTCCCCCTCGGTCAGCGGCGCGTTGCCGTGCCCCACCCGGATCCGGGTCTGGTCGGCCCGGCGGCTGATCTCCGGACGCAGGTGCAGCGCGTCGGCGACCACCTTCACCCGCTCGGTGAGGGCGGCGTGCTGCGAGTCGTCGATGACGAGGGTGCGTCGGATCTGCTCACCCTCGCGGATCCAGCCGGGGAGCAGGGTGAGAGCGTCGTCGAGGTAGTCGTGCTTGGATCGACTGCTGAACAGCGCGCGCATCACCGCACCTCCCAGGCGCCGTTGCCGGCTTGTGGCCAAATCGTCGCCGTCCCGTGTCTTGTCGGTGCCCTCTAGTCTGTCCTCGCATGCTGGGTGTGTCCACGCCCACACTTCCGGGTTCTCCTGCCCTGACGGTCGGCCACGCTACCCAAACCGCCGATTGATCTGGCACGCTGGACGCCCGTGCGGACCGAACGGGCGAATGGCGGCGGGCAGGCCGAGCGACGGGACCTCAGGGTGATCGTCGGGGCGGCGATCATCAGGGACGGCCGGGTGCTCGCCTGCGCCCGCTCCGCCCCGCCCGAGGTGGCGGGCATGTGGGAGTTCCCCGGCGGCAAGGTGGAGCCGGGCGAGAGCGAGACCGCCGCGCTCGCCCGCGAGTGCGCCGAGGAGCTGGCCGTGCGCGTGGAGATCGGCGACCGGGTCGGCCGCAACGTCCGGATGGCCCACGGCCGCTCGGTGCTCAAGGTGTACGCGGCCCGCCTGCTGCACGACGACCAGCCGCAGGCCCTCGAACACTCGGCGCTGCGCTGGCTCTCCGCCGACGAGTTGGACAGCGTCACCTGGCTCCCGGCCGACGCGCCCATCGTCGCGGCCCTCCGGCCCATCCTGGCCGCCTGAGCGGAAGCGGACATCCGAGCCGAAAGAGGACGGGGGCCGGCGGCGTCAGCCGCGGCCCCCGTCGTCGTCAGCGCACGTCAGTGCTTGTCCTGCTCCGGGTGGGCGAAGTTCAGGTGCTCCGGCGGCAGCGGGAAGGTCACGTCGTCGCCGAACGGCGACGGCGCCGCCGCCCGGTCGAACGTGAGCTCCGTCAGCGGCAGCCGGCCGTGGTCGTCGACGGCGGGCGCGGTCGGCCTCGGCACCTCGCGGTCCCAGTTGACGCCGCGCTGCGCCTGCACCTCGGCCCGCGGGTCGTGGGAGCCGCCCGCGTGCGAGTGCACGCCCCCGTGGGCCGCGCTGCCGCGCACCGCGCCGCTGGCGTGTTCGCTGGTCACGATGGTCTGAGGCACCTGACCCCTCCGGAAGATCTTGCTACCAAGCCACACGAGGGGATCGTACCTGCGGTCGACGACCCGTTCCTTCATGGGGATGATCCCGTTGTCGGTGATCTTGATGTGCTCGGGGCAGACCTCGGTGCAGCACTTGGTGATGTTGCAGAATCCGAGGCCCTGCTCGGCCTGCGCGTACTCCTTGCGGTCGCTCTTCGCGTCCAGCGGGTGCATGTCCAGCTCGGCCGCCCGGATGAAGTACCGCGGCCCCGAGAACGCCTGCTTGTTCTCCTCGTGGTCGCGGATCACGTGGCAGACGTTCTGGCACAGGAAGCACTCGATGCACTTGCGGAACTCCTGCGAGCGCTCCACGTCGACCTGCTGCATCCGGTACTCGCCGGGCGCCAGGTCGGCCGGCGGCGCGAACGCCGGCGTCTCCCGCGCCTTCTCGTAGTTGAACGAGACGTCGGTGACCAGGTCCCGGATCACCGGGAAGGTGCGCAGCGGGGTGACCGTGACCGTCTCGTCCTCCGTGAAGGTGGACATCCGGGTCATGCAGCTCAGCCGCGGCTTGCCGTTGATCTCCATCGAGCAGGAGCCGCACTTGCCGGCCTTGCAGTTCCAGCGGCAGGCCAGGTCGGGGGCGTCGGTCGCCTGGAGCCGGTGGATGACGTCGAGGACGACCTCGCCCTCGTTGACCTCCACCATGTAGTCCTGGAGGTCGCCGCCGTTCTCGTCGCCGCGCCAGATGCGGAACTGGCGCTTCGCGCCCGGCTTCCCGGGCCCCTGGGGGTTCTGGTTACCCATGCGTCAGCGCTCCTTCTCGGTCTCGACGTCGGCGACCTGGGCGTCGAACTCGGCGAGTTCCTCGTCCGTGAGGTACTTGGCCAGCTCCGCGCGGTCGAAGAGGCCGATCAGCTCCGGGCGCATCCTCGGCAGCGGCTTGCGCTCCAGGCGCACCGTGTCGCCGTCGAGGGAGCAGACCAGGTTGACCCGACGCCACGCCGGATCCATGGCCGGGTGGTCCTCCCGGGTGTGCCCGCCGCGCGACTCCCGCCGCTCCAGCGCCGCCTTCGCGGTGCACTCCGAGACCACCAGCATGTTGCGCAGGTCGAGCGCCAGGTGCCAGCCCGGGTTGTAGCGCCGGCCGCCGCTCGCGCTGACCTTCGCCACCCGCTCCCGCAGCTCCGCCAGCCTGCCCAGCGCGTCGACCAGCTCGCCCTCGCGCCGGATGATGCCGACCAGGTCGCCCATCACCGCCTGGAGGTCCTGCTGGAGGGTGTACGGGCTCTCGCCGGTGTCCCGCTGCAACGGGGCCAGGGCCGTCTCCACCGCGGCCTCCACGGCGGCGACGCCCACCTTCGGGCGCGCGGGGAGGCTGTCGGCGTACGTGGCGGCGTGGCCGCCCGCGCGCTTGCCGAACACCAGCAGGTCGGACAGGGAGTTGCCGCCGAGCCGGTTGGAGCCGTGCATGCCGCCGGACACCTCGCCCGCGGCGAAGAGCCCCCGCACGTGGCCGAACGCGGCCCCGCTGTCCGGGTCGACCTCGACGCCGCCCATCACGTAGTGACAGGTGGGCCCGACCTCCATCGGCTCCTTCGTGATGTCGACGTCGGCCAGCTCCTTGAACTGGTGGTACATCGACGGCAGGCGGCGGCGGATCTCCTCCGCCGGCTTGCGGGAGGCGATGTCCAGGTAGACCCCGCCCGCCGGCGTGCCCCGCCCGGCCTTGACCTCGCTGTTGATCGCCCGGGCCACCTCGTCACGCGGCAGCAGCTCCGGCGGGCGCCGGTTGTTGTCCGGGTCGGTGTACCAGCGGTCCGCCTCCTCCTCGGTCTCCGCGTACTGCTTGCGGAAGACGTCGGGGACGTAGTCGAACATGAACCGCTTGCCGTCGGAGTTCTTCAGCACGCCGCCGTCGCCGCGCACCGACTCGGTGACCAGGATGCCCTTCACCGAGGGCGGCCAGACCATGCCGGTCGGGTGGAACTGGAGGAACTCCATGTTGATCAGCGTCGCGCCGGCCCGCAGCGCGAGCGCGTGCCCGTCACCCGTGTACTCCCAGGAGTTCGAGGTGACCTTGTAGGAGCGGCCGACGCCGCCGGTCGCCAGCACCACCGCGGGCGCCTCGAAGAGGACGAACTCGCCGGACTCCCGGTAGTAGCCGAACGCGCCGGCGACCCGGTCGCCGTCGAGCAGCAGCTCGGTGATCGTGGTCTCGGAGAAGACCTTGATCCGGGCGTCGTACGAGCCGTGGTCGCGCTTGTCCTCCTGCTGGAGCGACACGATCTTCTGCTGGAGGGTGCGGATCAGCTCCAGGCCGGTCCGGTCGCCGACGTGCGCCAGGCGGGGGTACTCGTGGCCACCGAAGTTGCGCTGCGAGATCTTCCCGTCCTTGGTGCGGTCGAAGAGCGCACCGTACGTCTCCAGCTCCCAGATGCGCTGCGGCGACTCCTTCGCGTGCAGCTCGGCCATCCGGAAGTTGTTGAGGAACTTGCCGCCGCGCATCGTGTCGCGGAAGTGCACCTGCCAGTTGTCCCGGCTGTTCACGTTCCCCATCGCGGCGGCGGCGCCGCCCTCGGCCATCACCGTGTGTGCCTTGCCGAACAGCGACTTGGAGATGATCGCGGTCTTCTTGCCGGCGAGGCGGGCCTCGATCGCCGCGCGCAGGCCGGCGCCACCGGCCCCGATCACGACGACGTCGTAGTGGTGTCGTTCGATTCGCGTTGTGTTGGTCATGTCAGGGGCCCTCTAGTTGATGAACCGCAGGTCGTTGAACCAGCCGGCCGCGACCGCCATGACGTAGAAGTCCGTCAGGGCCAGCGTGCCGAGGGTGATCCAGGCGAGCTGCATGTGCCGGACGTTCAGGGCGGAGACGAAGCTCCAGGCCCGGTAGCGCACCGGGTGCTTGGAGAAGTGCTTGAGCCGCCCGCCGATGATGTGCCGGCACGAGTGGCAGGAGATCGTGTACGCCCAGAGCATCACCACGTTGACGAGCAGGACGATGTTGCCCAGCCCGAACCCGAAGCCCTTGGGGGAGTGGAAGGCCAGGACCGCGTCCCAGGTGTTGATCAGCGAGATGATCGCGGCGGCGTAGAAGAAGTAGCGGTGCAGGTTCTGGCCGAGCAGCGGGAACCGGGTCTCGCCGCCGTAGGACTTGTGCCCGTCGGGGACCGCGCAGGCGGGCGGCGACAGCCAGAACGACCGGTAGTAGGCCTTGCGGTAGTAGTAGCAGGTGAGGCGGAACAGCAGCAGGAACGGCAGCGTCAGCGCCGCGTCCGGGATGATCCACCAGCCGGGCAGGAACCGTCCGAAGTGGGAGGCGCCCTCCACGCACCGCTCGGTCACGCAGGGCGAGTAGAACGGGGTCAGGTAGTGGAAGTCCTCGACCCAGTACCACTTGTGCATGAAGACCCGGACCGTCGCGTACGCCACCCACGCGCTGAGCCCGATCACGGTGATCAGCGGGGCGAGCCACCAGCGGTCGGTTCGCAACGTCTTCGCCGCGATGGCGGCGCGCGCCCGCGCTCCCCGCGGCCTCGTTGCCGTTGATGTCATTAGAGTCGTCTCCCTGACAGGACCCTCACGGGCGGATCAAGTTCCGGTCGGCAACGCGGACCGGCAGACCCGCACCCGCTTGCCACGTCATGCGCACACCAACGACCGCGCCGACGATACGGCGCAGCTAAGTGACACACGTTACGCCGATCTTCGCGAGCCGTCCGCGCAAGGCAGTGTCCCGTGTGTCCCGGCCGGTGGAAAGCCCCGCACGGTGATCGATGTCCGGATGTTAAGAACCTCACCCGGCGCCTGTCCGGCGTACCGGAGCGGCTCACCCGAAAAGCGTCCCGGGGCGGTGGCCCGTCAGGCGAGCAGGTCCGCCGGCCGGATCGTGGCCCGGACCGGCTCGGTCAGCTCCAGCGTCTCGCCGGCCTTGGTCACCGACCGCTCGACGTAGTGGGCGCCCTGCCGCTGGTAGACGTGCACGGTCAGCGTCTCCTGCTCCACCAGGAGATACCACTCGATGCCGGCCGCCGCGTAGTAGTGCATCTTGAGCACCTTGTCGGTGGCCGCGTTGCCCGGCGAAATGATCTCGCAGACCAGCTTCACGTCGGCCGCCTCGATCCAGGGGTCGTCGAGGTCGATCGGGGCCGTGACGACGAGGTCCGGGATGGGGATGCGCCCCGGCCGGAGCCGGACGTTCACCGCTTCCAGGACGCGGAAGCCGGCTTCCCGCGTCGGTCCTCGCAAGGCGGCCCGCAGCTCACCGGAGATGTTCTGGTGGCGGGGCGTGGGGGCTGGGGTCACGTGAAGGCTCCCGTCGAAGAGTTCGACGCGCTGCTGCGTCTCGTCGAGGGCGAGGTACTCCTCTTCACTCCACGGGCCGTCGTGGCCGAACACCGCCGCGGTCATCGTCACCTCCACCTCGTGTCGGGGGACATCGTTGCGGGACTGCCGGGCCCATCGTCGCACCCGCTGTCCGGGGGCGTGAGGTCAACGCCGGTGAATGCCGAGGTGAGGGCTGTTCACGCCCGTTGCAGAGTCGTTACGCTGTGGCCCGCTGACAGCTCCGGTTATGTAGCTTATTTTCACCCTCAGTGCTTTCCTGTAAGTTCTCTTCGTCGCTGAGGGAGGCGGTCGTGGACAGGCCGGAGTCGGCGCCGTCCGGGAAACCGGACCGCCCCAACGTGCCGGAGCAGCGCTCCGGCCAGGACCCCTACCTGCGGGTGAGCGACCTGCGGGTCCGGTTCGACACCGAGGACGGCGTGGTGCGCGCCGTCGACGGGGTGTCGTTCGAGGTGGCCCGGGGACGCACCCTCGGCATCGTCGGTGAGTCCGGCTCGGGCAAGAGCGTCACCTCGCTGGCCATCCTCGGGCTGCACAGTGCCAAGCGGACCAGCATCACCGGGGAGATCTCCGTCGGCGGCCGCCAGCTCGTCGGCCTGCCGGACGAGGAGGTACGCCGGCTGCGCGGCCGGGACATGGCGATGATCTTCCAGGATCCGCTGTCCGCGCTGCACCCGTACTACACGGTGGGCCGGCAGATCGCCGAGGCGTACCGGGTGCACCACCCGAAGGCCGGCAAGCGCGAGGCCCGCCAGCGCGCGGTGGACATGCTGGGCCGGGTCGGCATCCCGCAGCCGGCCCGCCGCTTCGACCAGTACCCGCACGAGTTCTCCGGCGGCATGCGGCAGCGGGCGATGATCGCCATGGCACTGGTCAACGACCCGGACCTGCTGATCGCCGACGAGCCGACCACCGCCCTGGACGTGACGGTGCAGGCGCAGATCCTCGACCTGCTGGCCGACCTCCAGGCCGAGTTCAACTCCGCGATCATCCTGATCACCCACGACCTGGGCGTGGTCAGCCAGGTCGCGGACGAGGTGCTGGTCATGTACGGCGGGCGGGCCGTCGAGCACGGCAGCGTCGAGCAGGTGCTCCGCCGGCCGCAGCACCCGTACACCTGGGGTCTGCTCTCCAGCGTGCCCTCGCTGCACGGCGACGCGGACGCGGACCTGGTGCCGATCAAGGGCAACCCGCCGAGCCTGATCAACCTGCCGTCCGGCTGTGCCTTCCACCCGCGCTGCCGCTACGCCGACCGCAACGGCGACCGGTCCCGCACCGAGGTCCCGGAGCTGCGCCCGGCGGGCGCGCCCGGCCACCTGGTGGCGTGCCACCTCTCCGCCGACGACCGGACCCGGCTGTACGCGGAGGACATCGCCCAGGTGGGAGTGGCCCGATGAATGTGGAGATCAAGGAGCCGGTGGAGCCGCTGCTGCGGGTGCGCGGGCTGGCCAAGCACTTTCCGGTGCGCAACGGGCTGCGGCGCAGCGGCCTGGTCCGGGCCGTGGACGGGCTGGACTTCGACGTGCGCCCGGGCGAGACGCTCGGCCTGGTGGGCGAGTCCGGCTGCGGCAAGACGACCACCGGGCGGATGTTGGTGCGCCTGCTGGAGCCCTCGGCGGGCAGCATCGAGTTCGCGGGGCGGGACATCACCCACGCGGGCCGCCGCGAGCTGCGGGCGCTGCGGCAGGACCTCCAGATCATCTTCCAGGACCCGTACGCGTCGCTGAACCCCCGGCACACGGTGGGCCGGATCGTGGCGATGCCGTTGCAGGTCAACGGGATCACCCCGCCGGGCGGGGTGAAGAAGCGGGTTCAGGAGCTGCTGGAGCTGGTCGGGCTGAACCCGGAGCACTACAACCGCTACCCGCACGAGTTCTCCGGCGGCCAGCGGCAGCGCATCGGCATCGCCCGCGCGCTCGCCCTGCAACCCAAGCTGATCGTCGCCGACGAGCCGGTCTCCGCCCTGGACGTGTCGATCCAGGCGCAGGTGGTCAACCTGCTGCGCGACCTGCAACGCGACCTCGGTCTGGCGTTCGTCTTCATCGCCCACGACCTGGCCGTGGTGCGGCACTTCTGCCAGCGGGTCGCCGTCATGTACCTCGGCAAGGTCGTCGAGATCGGCGACCGGGACGACATCTACGAACGCCCGCAGCATCCGTACACCCGGGCCCTGCTCTCGGCCATCCCCGACGTCACCCAGCTCGGCGCGGCGGGTCGGATCCGGCTCTCCGGGGACGTTCCGACGCCGCTGGACCCGCCGTCGGGTTGCCGCTTCCGCACCCGGTGCTGGAAGGCGCAGGAGCGGTGCGCCACCGAGGAGCCGGCGCTGGTGTCGCGCGACGGCGGCGCACAGGCCACCGCCTGCCACTTCCCCGAGACGGGGCCGGTCGGCGCCACCACGGGACCGGCCGGCGACGACGCGCGGCCGGTGGACCCCGGGACGGCCGGGGTCGGCACGACCGCCGAGGAGGTGGCGAAGTGAGCTTGTCCCCGGTCGAGGGCACGGCGCTGGCCGAGATCGAATCCGGCGGCGACGCCGGCGAGGGTAAGACGCTGGTCGGCCGCTCGCCGGGCCAGCTCGTCCGCAGCCGGCTGCGCAGCGACCGCACCGCCCTGGTGAGCGGCGTGGTGCTGGTCTTCTTCGTGCTGCTGGCGGTGGGTGCGCCCCTGGTCCAGCGGCTCTACGGGGTGACCCCGAACGAGCAGTTCGGCGAGCTGCTGGACAGCACGGGGATGCCGCTGGGATACGTCGGTGGGATCAGCGGCGACCACTGGTTCGGTCTGGAGCCCGGCCTGGGCCGGGACATCTTCATGCGGATGATCTACGGCATCCGCACCTCGCTGCTGATCGCGCTCGGCGCGGCCCTGATCACCACGACGATCGGCGTGGTCCTCGGGATCCTCGCCGGCTACCTCGGCGGGGTGGTCGACGCGGTGATCAGCTGGATCACCGACGTGGCGCTGGCGATGCCGTTCCTGATCTTCGCGCTGGCCGTGGTGCCGACGTTCTCGCTGCGCTTCTACGGTCCGCGCGACGAGGTGCCGACCTGGTTCGCGGTCACCACGCTGATCGTGGTCTTCACCGCGTTCGGCTGGACCAGCACGGCGCGGCTGGTACGCGGCCAGGTGGTGTCGCTGCGCGAACGCGAGTTCGTGGAGGCGGCCAAGGCCAGCGGCGCGGGGCTGGGGCACATGCTCTTCCGGCAGCTGCTGCCGAACATCTGGGCCCCGATCCTGGTGTCGTTCTCGCTGCTGGTGCCGTCGTACGTGACCAGCGAGGCGGCGCTGTCCTTCCTCGGCGTCGGGCTACCCGAGTCGGTACCCAGCTTCGGCCGGATGATCTACCGGAGCATCGACTACCTGCAGACCGACCCGGCCTACGTCTTCTTCCCCGGCATCACGATCTTCGCGCTCGTGCTGGCGTTCAACCTCTTCGGCGACGCGTTGCGTGACGCGCTCGACCCGAAGTCGTCACGGTAAGGGGTACTGCGCATGGTGCGCTTCCTGGTGAAGCGGGTGCTGCTGGCGATCTCGGTGCTGTTCGCGGTGAGTGTGGTCAGCTTCCTGCTGTTCTTCGCGCTGCCCGCCGACCCGGTGACCGGCATGTGCCCGAAGAACTGCAACGCCGAGCGTCTGGAGCGGGTGCGGACGGAGTTGGGGCTCAACGAGCCGAAGGTGCAGCAGTACGCCGACTACATGAAGGGCATCTTCGTCGGCCGCGACCTGGGCAGCGCCCAGGGCGGCGAGTGCGCGGCGCCCTGCCTCGGCTACTCGTACGTCAACAGCGAGGCGGTCACCGACACCTTCGCCCGGGTGCTGCCGGTGACGTTGAGCATCGTCCTGCCCGCGGCGGTGCTGTGGCTCGCCATCGGGGTCGGGCTCGGCATGGTCTCGGCCCTGCGGCGCGGCTCGCTGCTGGACCGGATCTCGATCGGCCTCACCCTGACCTTCGCCTCGCTCCAGCTCTACTTCGTCGGCGCGGTCCTGTTGCTGATCTTCGTCTACACCCTGCGGATCCTGCCCACACCGCGGTACACGTCGCTGTTCGAGAATCCCGTGGAGTGGGCGCGGGGGCTGGTGCTGGCCTGGGTCACCCTGGCGCTGCTCTTCTCCGCGATCTACGCCCGGTTGTCCCGGGCCCAGATGCTGGAGACGCTCTCCGAGGACTACGTGCGTACGGCCCGGGCGAAGGGCATGCCGAAACGGCAGGTGTACGGCAAGCATGCGCTGCGGGCGGCGATCACGCCGATCGTCACCATCGCCGGTCTCGACGTGGGCACGGCGCTCGGCGGCACGGTGATCACCGAGACCACCTTCGGCATCCAGGGGCTGGGGCGTACGGCGGTGGAGGCGGTCAGCCAGGGGGACCTGCCGACCATCATGGGGACGGTGCTGATCGCCGCGCTGTTCGTGGTCGTCGCCAACATGCTCGTCGACCTGCTCTACGCGTTCATCGACCCCCGGGTGCGCCTCGGCTGACCCGAGGCGTGCCGGGTGCCGATCGTTGTAGCCCCGTTATCTGCTCGAAATTTACCGTCATTGAAGGCTAGGCGAAGCTTTCCTTCATCGGCGATCCGGAGGAGTGAGTATGCGAGCAAGACGCGTCACCGCCCTGGGCGGTGCGATCGCACTGATGGTTTCCCTCGGTGCGTGCAGCGAGAACACCGGTGACGACACCGGCGGGGTGGACACCACCAAGCCGCGCACCGGTGCCATCGCGACCGACCCCAAGGACTCTCTCGGCCCGGCGCCGGAGGTGCCCGGCGCGGCCAAGGGCGGCACGTTCTACATCCTGCGGGAGAACAAGATCTCCCACATGGACCCCCAGCGGATCTACTCGTTCGCCGGCCTGATGGGAAGCCAGCTCTACGCCCGCTTCCTCACCACGTTCAAGGACGACGGCAAGGGCAACGTCACCCTGGTCGGCGACCTGGCCGAGACCCCCGGCACCAACGTCAACAACGACTGCAAGGTCTGGGAGTTCAAGGTCAAGCAGGGGGTGAAGTTCGAGGACGGCCGGCCGATCACCAGCAAGGAGATCGCGTACGGCATCGCCCGGTCCTTCGACCCGGACCTCACCGGCGGCCCGACCTACCTCCAGGAGTGGCTGGTCGACAGCCCGCAGTACGACACCAAGTGGGACTTCAAGGCCAACAAGACCTCGCTGCCGCCGGGGCTGACCACGCCCGACGAGAAGACCCTGCGCTTCGAGTTCAACAAGCCCCGCTGTGACCTGCCGTTCGCCGTCTCGCTGCCGGCCACCGCGCCGCTGCCGGCCGACAAGGACACCGGCGTCAACCTGGACAACCAGCCGTTCTCCTCGGGCCCGTACAAGTTCACCAAGCACACCCCGGGCGTCGAGATCGTGCTCGAGCGCAACGAGCACTGGGACCCGGCCACCGACGCCGTGCGCCACCAGTACCCGGACAAGTTCGTCTGGTCGCTGGGCGCGGACCAGGCCGCCCAGACCAACCGGGTGCTCGCCGGCACCGGCAACGACGCCGCGGCGGTCGCCACCGGCGGTGTCCCGTCGGAGCTGCTCGCCAAGGTCACCGGCGACCCCAAGCTCAAGGAGCGGATGATCGTCGCGGCCACGCCGAACGCGTACCGCCTGAGCATCAACACCGCCCGGGTCACCGACCTGTCGGTGCGGCAGGCGATCAACCACGCGATCGACCGCACCAGCATCACCAAGAACCTCGGCGGCCCCTACGGCGCCGTGCCGATGACCACGCTGCTGCCGCCCACCACGCTCGGCTACAAGCAGTTCGACGCGTACCCGGCCGGCGACGGCGGCAACCCGGAGAAGGCCAAGGAGCTGCTCGCCGGCAAGACGCAGAACCTGGTGCTGCTCACCTCCGACGTGACCAGCTCCCAGGAGCGGGCCACCCAGATCAAGAACGCGCTGGAGAAGGCCGGCTTCACCGTCACGATCAAGACGATCCCCGAGGACGGCTACCTCGACACGGTGAAGAAGAAGGACAACCCGTACGACCTCTGGGTCGACTCGTGGGCGGCGGACTGGCCCAGCGGCGCGTCGATCCTGCCGGTGCTCTTCGACGGCCGTGGCATCAAGGCCGAGGGCAACAGCAACACCTCGCAGCTCAACAACGAGGCGCTCAACGCGGAGTTCGACCGGATCCTCGCGCTCGACCCGGCCAAGCAGGCCGACGAGTGGAGCAAGATCGACGAGCGGCTGATGAAGGAGACGGCGCCGGCGGTGCCGCTCTACGTCGAGGTGGTCTCCATCGCGCACGGCGAGAAGGCCGGCGGCATCTTCATCGGCAGCATCTTCGGCTGGCCGAGCTTCGTGGACGCGTACGTCAAGCAGTGACAACACCCGTGACGCGCTGACACCCCAGCGGTGACACGCACGGACCGACCCCCGGTCGACAACGACGTCGGCCGGGGGTCGCCGTGTCGGTGGGCTGCCCGCGACTGCTCGGCGACGCCACCGCCCGACCGACCCGCGACTGCTCGGCGGGCCCGCCACCCGGGCGGCCCGTGGCGGCGGGGACGGCCGCGCCGGGGCGCGGCTAGAGGTGCCGGCGGACGAAGTCGAGTTCCAGCCTGAGCAGGCGTTCGGCGATGCCGCCGGCGGCCATGTGGGTGGCCCCGGTCAGCGGGAGCACGGAGTGCGGCCGGCCGGTCGCCAGCAGCGCCGCCGACAGCCGCAGCGTGTGCGCGGCCACCACGTTGTCGTCGACCAGGCCGTGCACCAGCAGCAGCGGCCGGGCCGCCTCCCCGGCCGGCACGGGCTCGCCGGCCAGCTCCACCAGCGAGTGGTGCGCGTAGATGTCCGTGCCGTCGTCCGGCAGGCCCAGGTAGCGCTCCGTGTAGGCCGTGTCGTACAGCGCCCAGTCGGTGACCGGCGCCCCCACGATGCCGCACCGGAACAGCTCCGGGTGCCGCAGCACCGCCAGCCCGGCCAGCCAGCCGCCGAACGACCAGCCCCGCACCGCCACCCGCTCCAGGTCCAGGTCGGGGTGCTTGCCGGCCAACGCGGTGAGCGCGTCCACCTGGTCGAGCAGGACGACGTCGGCCATCCGCCGGTGGATCGCCTTCTCGAAGGAGGGGGCCACCCCCGGCGTACCCCGGTTGTCGATGGTGACGACCGCGAAGCCGGCGTCGGCCCACCACTGCCGCTCCAGCCACGCCGCGCGGGCCGCGAGCACCTCCTGGTGCCCCGGCCCGCCGTAGACGTCCAGCAGCACCGGCAGCCGCCGGCCGGTGACGTAGTTGTCCGGGTAGAGCACGGCCGTCGGCAGCCGCCGGTCGGTGACCCGCTCCAGCAGCGGCAGCGGCGCGTACGGCGGGGTGGCGGCGAGCGAACGCAGCACGGCCACCTCCTGCTCGCCCCGACGCACCGTCCACCGGACGCCCGGGTGGTCGAGCGAGGCGCACCCCACCACCAGCACGTCCCCGCCCACGGCGGCGGTGTGCCAGCCCGGGTCGGTGGTGATCCGGCGGGCGTCCACGCCGCCGCCGATGGTGGTGCGCACCCGGAACAGGTGCCGTTCGCTCGGCTCGCCGTCGCTCGCCTCCACCAGCAGGTCGGCCGGGCCGCTGCCGCCCGGCAGCCGCCCCACCACCCGCCGCACGTAGAGCGAGGGCGGGGTGAGCAGGGTGCCGTCGGCGAAGAGGCAGCGGGCGTCGTACCCGTCGTGGGCGAGTTCGCCGCCGACGAGCACCCGGCCGTCCGGCAGGTGCGCCGGGGTGCCCGGGATCGGCTCCACCCAGCGCGGGTCGGCCAGCTCGGCGTGCACCTGGGTCTCGCCGGTGCGCGGGTCGACGGCGAGCACCAGGCCGTGCTGCTGGGAGCGGCGCAGCACGGTGATCAGCGGGCCCCCGTCGGCCCAGTGCACGGCCGTCAGGTACGGGTAGGTCTCCCGGTCCCAGTGCACGTCGACCCAGCCGTCGTCGAGATCCAGCAGGTGCAGGCTGACCTCGGCGTTCGCGGTGCCCGCCCGGGGGTACGCGACGGTGGTCGGCGGGCTCGCCGGGTCGGCCGGGTCGTGCAGGTGCCAGCGCTCCACGCGGGACTCGTCCACCCGGGCGGCCAGCACCGAACGACCGTCCGGCGCCCACCAGTAGCCGCGGTAGCGGTCGAACTCCTCGGCCGCGATGTGCTCGGCCAGCCCCCAGGTCACCCCGGAGTCCTCGCCGGCCAGCAGGGTGTCCGTGCCGTCGTGCTCGACCACCCGCAGCTGCCCCCGCCGGACCCCCTCGGCGGCGTCGGTGACGTACGCCAGGCGCTGCCCCGTGGGATCGGGCCGGGGGTCGAGCACCGGGCCGACGGTGGCCACCTCGACCACGTCGCCGTGCACCAGGTCGGCCCGGAACAGCCGCCCGGCCAGCGCGAAGACCGCCACCCGGCCGGCGCCGTCAAGCGTGTAGGAGCCGATGCCGGAGGCGCTCAGCCGCAGCCGCTCGCGCAGCGCGCGCTCGCCCGGGCTCAGCGCGCCGGCGTCGGCGTCGGCCCCGAGCAGCGCCGCCGGATCGGCGACGAGCCGCTCCTCGCCGGTCGCCACGTCGAGCTGCCAGAGCGCGTCGGCCGGGTCCTCCGGGCCGGCCGAACGCAGGAAGACCACCCGGGAGCCGTCGTCGGCCACGGTGACCGCCCGCGGCGCTCCGCGGCTGAACCGGCGGGTGCGGGCGGCCAGCTCCGGAAAGTCCACAGTCCAGATCGTAGAGCGGGGACCGGGGGTGATGTGGCCGACCTGCGCGGACGCGTCGGGGTCGGCGGAGGAGAACCGCCGGATAGAGTGACCGGCGTGACGACGCTGCCTGACCGCCGCCTCCTGCTGGTCCACGCGCACCCCGACGACGAGTCCATCGGCACCGGCTCGACGATGGCGCACTACGCCGCCGCCGGCGCTCACGTCACCCTGGTGACCTGCACCCTCGGCGAGGAGGGCGAGATCCACGTGCCGGCGCTCGCCCAGCTCGCCGCGGCCGAGGCCGACCAGCTCGGCGGCTGGCGGATCGCCGAGCTGACCGCCGCCTGCGCCGCGCTCGGCGTCACCGACCACCGCTTCCTCGGCGGCGCCGGCCGTTACCGCGACTCCGGCATGATGGGCCTCGCCACCAACGAGCACCCCCGCGCCTTCTGGCAGGCCGACCTCGACGAGGCCGCCGGGCACCTGGTGGAGATCATGCGGGAGGTACGCCCGCAGGTCATGGTCACGTACGACGACAACGGCTTCTACGGGCACCCGGACCACATCCAGGCGCACCGGGTGGCGATGCGCGCGTTCGAGCTGGCCGACGCGGAGGGCTTCGCCCCGGCGAAGGTCTACTGGACGGCGATGCCGCTCAGCGTGCTGGAGGCCGGCCTGACCCACTTCGCCGAGTCGGCGGACAACCCCTTCGCCGGCATCCAGGACATCTCGGAGCTGCCCTTCGGCACCCCGGACGCGCAGATCGCCGCCCGGATCGACGCCACGGACCAGCACGCCGCCAAGGAGGCGGCGATGCGCGCGCACGCCACCCAGATCCCCGACGCCTCCTGGCTCTACTCGATCGCCGGCAACTTCGGCAGCGAGTTCATGGGCGTGGAGTACTACACCCTCGCGGTGGGCGGGCGGGGACCGGGCAGCGGCCCGTACGGCTGGGAGGACGACCTCTTCGCAGGGCTGGACGTCGCCGACGGTCCGGACCGGTCCCCGGTCTCGGCGGCCGGTAACCGGTGACCCTGCCCGTCGCGTCGATGTCGACCGCCCCGCAGGAGAGCGTCCCGCCGCCGTCCGGGCAGTCCCGGCGGCTGCTCGACCTCGCCCTGCGGGTGGCCGGCGGGCTGGTCGCCGTCCTCGCTGGGACGCTCACGGCGGTGCTGGAGCTGCTGCTGGCCACGGTTCGGGTCGGTGGGCACCTGATCGGCGTCTCGGTGCTCGTCGCGATCGCCGCGAACATCGCGCTGAGCTGGTTCGCGCACGAGGCCGTCGGTCGCCGGTGGGCCGTGGCGCTGCCCGCGACGCCCTGGTTCGTCCTGATGTCGGTGGCGGCGGTCCGCACCGCGGAGGGGGACCTGCTCGTCACCGGCGACAACTGGGTCGGCCTGGCGATGATCGTGGCCGGCGCGATGACCTTCGCGGTGATGGGTTTCCGGCAGATCCTGGCACCGCCACCGGTCCGGTCGGGGGACTGACGGCGCACAGGTTCCGATGGTAGACATTCCTGCCAGGAGGCCCGCCGCTCCGGCGGGCGGTACGGCGGGAGGCGTGCGATGAGTGAGCGGTGGCGCGCGATCGGAGTTCTCGCGGTCGCGTTGTTCGCGGTCAACGTGGTCGCCCGGCTGATCACCCGGTTCGGCTTCGACGGCGACGACACGGCCGCCGCCGACCGGGTGTCGCTGGGGATGTTCGTGGTGATCGGGCTGGCCCTGGCGGCGGTCGCCTTCGTGTGGGGCAGGCGTCGCCCCGTCTCGGCCTGGGGCGCGGACCTGGCCGCCGCGGTCGGGATCGCGCTGCTGCTGACGGTGCTGGTCGGGCCGCTGCTGGTCGGCGACAACCCGTTCGGCGGGGGCGCGGGCACCTTCTTCGCCCAGATCTGGCTCTACCTCGCGGCGGCCGGCGTGGGCGTGCTGCTCGGCTACCTGCTCCTCACGGCGCTGGGCCTCGACTACCGCTCGCAGTCCCTCAAGCGCTACGCCGAACTGAGGGCCACCAAGCCCCGCCGAGTAGTCCGCCGCTGACCCGCCCCACCCCTCTGACCTCGTTGATCATGAAGTTGTTGCCGCTGTAAGCGCTTTCCGGTGGCAACAACTTCATGATCAACGCTGCGGCGGGCGACGGCGCCGCGCGGCGGGGGCGGCGGACGGCGCGGAGGGCGCGGTCAGGGGGGTGGGGTGCGGGTCAGGTAGGTGTGGTGGGTGGTGAAGCCCAGGGCGCGGTAGAGGGTCACCGCCGGGGTGTTGCGCTGCTCGACCTGGAGGAAGGCGCGGGAGGCGCCGGTCGCGGCGCCCCAGTCGGCCAGCGCGCGGATGATCCGGCCCGCCAGGCCCTGTCGCCTCGCCTCGGGCAGCACCTCGATCAGGCTGAGCCCGAGCCAGCGGCCCTGCCCGGTGACCGTGCCCCGGCCGATGGCGAGCAGCGTGCCGTCGGCGTACACGTGGGCGAAGCGGACCTGGTCCACGGCGGTGAGCACGTGCCGGGCGGCGTCCGGCAGGCCGCCCTTGCGGCCGGCGGCGACGGTGAGCCAGTCGTCCGACGGCTCGGCGGTCAGCTCGACCGGCGGCGCTCCGGCGCGCTCCGGCGCGGCCGGCGGCAGCCCCGCCAGCGGCACCGTCTGCACCAGCACGGGCGGCCTGCCGACCCAGCCCCGGGCGTCCAGCTCCGCGCCCACCGGGGCGGCGAGCGGCAGCGGGGTGTTGACCATCGGCGGTCGACCGAGGTCGGCGTACCAGCGTTCCACCGCGTCGAGCGCGGCCGGCAGGGGCCGGTCCGGGTCGCCCACGGGCAGCGCCGAGTTGGCCCGGCCGGTCCAGCCGTCGGCGGCGCGCAGCCGCCAGTCGCCGAGCCGTCCCCGTACGGCGGCGGGCCACGCCTCGTCGGCGGCCAGTTCCAGCTCGACCACGGCCGCCGCGGTGGGTCGGCGGGCCGGCGGTACCCGCTTGGCCCGGTGCACCTCGGCCACGGGGACCTGGAGCCGGCCCTGCGCGGTGGCGAGTGTGAGATGGGTTTCGCTCAGCTCGACCAGCTCGCCGAGGGCGTCCGAGAAGAGCGGGCGACCTTCGCGAATGCCCACGATTCGGCGCACCACGATCCGGTGTCCCACATCCTGCTGTCGGAGCACGATCGACCCCCTCCCCGGCGAGATACTAGGCTCTAACCGTCGCGGGTGATCGCGGCGTGTCTTGCGGAGGAGAAGACCGGTGACCTACATCATCGCCGAACCGTGCGTGGATGTGCTCGACAAGGCTTGCATCGAGGAATGCCCGGTCGACTGCATTTACGAGGGCAACCGGATGCTCTACATCCACCCCGACGAGTGCGTCGACTGTGGGGCCTGTGAGCCGGTCTGCCCGGTCGAGGCGATCTTCTACGAGGACGACGTCCCGGAGCAGTGGAAGGACTACACCGGCGCCAACTACGAGTTCTTCGAGGAGCTGGGCTCGCCCGGCGGCGCCTCGAAGATCGGCAAGGTGGAGAAGGACGCGACCTTCGTCGCCGCGCAGCCGCCGCGCGGCGAGGGCCACTGAACCGGCCCGCGCCGGTCTCCTCGCGGCTGCCGGAGTTCACCTGGGACACCCTGGACGCCGCGGCCGCACTGGCCGCGGCGCATCCTGAGGGCCTGATAAACCTCTCCATGGGTACGCCGGTCGACCCGGTGCCCGAGGTGATCCGGCGGGCGCTGGCCGACGCGTCCAACGCGCCGGGCTATCCGCTGACCGCTGGCACGCCGGTGCTGCGCGAGACGATCGCGGCCTGGGTGGCACGGGCCTGCGGCGCCGGCGTCGACGGCCTCGGCGTGCTGCCGACGATCGGCTCCAAGGAACTCGTCGCCTGGCTGCCGACCCTGCTCGGGATCGGTCCCGGCGACGTCGTCGTGGTGCCCTCGATCGCCTACCCGACGTACGAGGACGGGGTCCGGCTCGCCGGCGCCACCGTCGTGCGTGCCGACTCGCTGACCGCCGTCGGGCCCACGTCCCGGGTGCGCCTGGTCTGGGTCAACTCGCCGGGCAACCCGACCGGCCGGGTGCTGCCGGCGGCCCACCTGCGCAAGGTGGTCGACTGGGCCCGGGAGCGCGGCGCGGTGGTCGCCAGCGACGAGTGCTACCTGCCGCTGGGCTGGGCCGCCGAGCCCGTCTCGGTGCTCTCGCCCGAAGTCTGCGGCGGCTCGTACGACGGGGTACTGGCCGTGCACTCGCTCTCCAAGCGGTCCAACCTGGCCGGCTACCGGGCGGGATTCGTGGCGGGCGACCCGGCACTGGTGGCGGAGCTGCTCAAGGTCCGCAAGCACGCCGGGATGATCGTGCCGGCGCCGGTGCAGGCGGCGATGGTGGCCGCGCTGCGCGACGAGCGGCACGCCGACGAGCAGCGGGAGCGCTACCGGGCCCGGCGGGACACCCTGCACGCCGCGTTCACCGACGCCGGCTTCACCGTCGAGCACTCCGAGGCCGGGCTCTACCTCTGGCTGACCCGGGGCGAGGACTGCTGGGAGACGGTCGACTGGCTGGCCCGGCGGGGCATCCTCGCGGCTGCGGGCGTCTTCTACGGCCCGGGCGGCCGGCAGCACGTCCGGGTGGCGCTTACCGAGTCCGACGAGCACGTGGCGGCGGTCGCCGGCCGGCTGCGCGCCTGACCGGTCTCGGCAGCCGATCAAGGGCTCGGCCGCCTCTCTTCCGCGGCCACAGGTGGACCTCTACGATCTGCGGCGGTGCTGCGGCGAGAGGAACACAACGAGATGCGGGTGCTTCGGCGTAGGACGCGGCGGCACGAGTGGGTACCGCCGGTGGATTGGGCGATGGGTGACCCCACCGCCCAAGCGCTGTGCGAGGCACTGCGACGGCAGGACTGGCGGACCGCGCGGGACGTGCTGATCCCGGTCACAGACCCGGATCACCATGCCTTCTGCCTCTGGGCCGCCTGCCGCGTGCCGAACGTGCAGGACTGGATTGGCGAGTGGCTGGATGCCGAGCCACGATCCACCCTCCCCCTGTTGGTGCGCGGAACGCACGCGGTGGACTGGGCGTGGGAGGCGCGTGGCGGCGCGTCGGCCTCCCAGACCAGCCGGGCCCAGTTCCGGGAGTTCCATCTGCGGCTGGCGCTGGCCGAGGAATGCCTGAGAGAGGTGGCCGCGCGGGACCCTGACGACACGACTGCCCGAGCGTTCCTGGTCACCACCGCACGCGGACTACAGGTGGACCGGAAGGAATCGCAGCGGCGGTTCGACGAGGTGGTGGCGAGGCACCCCTGGCACCGGCTGGCGCATGTCCAGATGCTCCAGTACCGGTGCGCGAAGTGGTTCGGCAGCCACGAGGAGATGTTCGGCTTCGCCCGTGCCGTGGCGGAGGAGGCGCCGCCCGGGACGGGGCTGGCACACCTCGTGGCGACGGCACATCTGGAGATGTGGCTCAGGCTGCCGGAGGACGAGGACGATCAGTATCTGGAACAGCCGGAGGTGCTCGACGAACTGCACCTGGCCGCAGATCGTTCGGTGCGCCACGTCGAGCACGGGCGGTACCCGGGGTGGCCCGCACCGCACAACGACTTCGCGATGTGCTTCGCACTGGGTGGCGACCGGCCTGCGGCGGCTGAACAGTTCCGGATCATCGGCGACTTGGTGACCCGGTCGCCCTGGGCGTACCTCGACGGTGACGACCCGGGCACCCCGTTCCTGCAGTGGCGGAACTGGGTGACCGGAAGCTGAGACTGATCGGACCGGGCGATATTCTCGGCCCCGGATCGACGCGGGGTGGGCGTGCCCCTCGCCTACAGTGAACGCCGAGGTGGCCGATGGTGCACGGGATCGGTGGCATGGCACGGGCTGGGGTGGTCGGCACCGGTCTGATCGGCGGCTCGGTCCTGCTCCGGCTGCGGGACGCCGGGCTCGATGTCAACGCGTGGGATCCGGATCCGACAACCCGGAGGTACCTCCAGGAACAGGGCTTCGCGTGCCCGGACACCGTCGAGGAGGCGGTCACGGACCGCGATGTCGTCTTCCTTTGCGGCCCGCTGCCCACCCTGCCTGAAATGCTGTGCCGGGTGGGTGTCGCCACTGCCGAGGAATGCGTACTGACCGACGTTGGCAGCACGAAGTTGGAGTTGGCCGCCTTCGCCACCGCGCAGGGCTTCGGGCATCGGTTCGTCCCTGGACATCCCATGGCCGGCGCGGACCGGGCCGGCATCACCTCGGCAAGCGCGGCGCTGCTCGACCGGGCCGCCTGGGTACTCTGCCCGGACCCGTCAGGGATGGCGGCGTTCCGTCGACTCGCTCCGCTGATCATCGAGGCGTTCCGGGCCAGGTTGGTGCCGATGTCACCGGCACAGCACGACACGGTGGTCGCGCTCTCCTCGCACGTGCCGCATCTGCTGGCCGGAGCGCTGGCGGGGGCGGTGCAGGAGGCGCCCCTGCGCGACGCAGTCCTGGGTTTGGCCGCCGGCAGCTTCCGTGATGGCAGCCGGGTCGCTGCCGCACCCGCCGAGCGCACTGCCAACATGCTGCTCAGTAACCAGGAGCGCGTGATTGAGGAATTGGCTCGGGTCACCGCGTTCCTCGAAGGTCTTGCCGAGGCGGTTCGGGCGGGCGACGTCGAGGCGCTCGCCTTGCAATACCGGAAGGCGGCGTCGGCGCGGGCCGCGCTGTCCGGGCGCCGGTTCGTCGCCGGGGAGCACAACTCCTCCGTCGCTGGCGACGTCGCTGCTGAGGTCGCTTACCTGTGGGGACTCGGGGCGGCCGGCGGATACCTGAGTGGGTGCCGTGTCCGTGCCGGCACGGTCTCGTACGTCGCACACCTCCCGGCGAATCCCGAACAAGCCTGAGCGGCTCTCCAGGTCGAGACTCAGGCCCTTACGGCATGGTGCGAGACAGGCGACGGCGGACGGGCATGCCGTTAGGGTGAGGGCATGGTGGACGGGCCGGTGGTGGCGGTGCGCGGCGAGGCGTACCGGGAGGTGGCTCCGGAGATCGCCCGGTTCACGGTGACGGCCAGGGCGCGCGACCGGGACCGCGAGGCCACCCTGACTCGGCTGGCCGAGCGGGCCGCCGCCGTCCGGGTGCTGCTCGACGGCGAGGGCCCCGGCATCGACCGGCGGGAGACCGGCGAGCTCCAGGTCAGGCCGGAGACCCGGCGCTCCGGCGAGCGGGTGGTGGCGTACAGCGGCAGCGTGACCACCACCGTGACGGTCAGCGACTTCACCGCGCTCGGCGAGCTGATGCTGCGCCTCGCCGACCAGGACCAGATCGAGGTGGCCGGGCCGTGGTGGTCGCTGCGGCCGGACAGCCCGGCCCACCGTGAGGCCCGGCATGCCGCGCTCGCCGACGCCCTGCTGCGCGCCCGCGAGTACGCGGAGGCCCTCGGCGCCCACGTGACCGCCCTGATCGAGCTGGCCGACGCGGGCGCGGCGGAGCAGCCGATGATGAGCCGGATGGCGTACGCGATGGGCGACGGCGCGGAGAGCGGCCCGCCGGAGCTGGAACTCGACCCGCAGCCGCAGACCGTGCACGCCGCGGTGCAGGCGCGGTTCGCGATCAGCGAGCCGGTACTCGGCTGATGACCGGCGCCCGGGTCGTCGGCACCGACGAGCTGGTGGCGCGGGCGCGGGCCCTCGCCGGGGCCGGCCCGCGGCAGCTGCTCGGCATCGCCGGGGCGCCCGGCGCGGGCAAGTCGACGCTGGCGGAGCGGATCGTCGAGGCGGTCGGCCCCACCGCCCGGCTGGTGCCGATGGACGGCTTCCACCTCGCGCAGGCCGAGCTGCGCCGGTTGGGCCGGGCGGAGCGCAAGGGTGCCGTCGACACCTTCGACGCCAACGGCTACGTCTCGCTGCTGCGCCGCCTGCACCGGCTGGAACCGACGGCGGTCTACGCGCCGGCGTTCCGCCGGGACCTGGAGGAGCCGGTGGCCGGGTCGATCGAGGTGCCGCCGTCGGTGCGGCTGGTGGTCACCGAGGGCAACTACCTGCTGGTGGCCGCCACGCCCTGGGACGAGATACGGCCGCTGCTGCACGAGGCGTGGTTCCTCGACCTGGACGCCGAGCTGCGGCTGCGCCGGCTGACCGCCCGGCACGAGTCGTACGGGCGGTCGGCGGAACAGGCCCGGGCGTGGGCGACGGGCAGCGACGAGGCCAACGCCACCCTGGTGGCCCCCACCGCGCACCGCGCCGACCTGGTCGTCCGGCTCGCCGAGCCGCCGCCGCTCTGAGGGGTCGGCCCTCGGCAGGCTGTCCGGCGGACTGACGCTGTCAGCCGAGCTGGCGTACGACGCGGGCCGGGTTGCCCACGGCGACCACGTTCGCCGGCAGGTCCTTCGTCACCACGGCGCCTGCGCCGACGACCGTGTTCTCCCCGACGGTGACGCCGGCGAGCACGATGGCCCCACCGCCGAGCCAGACGTTGTCGCCGATCGTGATCGGCTTGGCCCCCTCCCACTTGTCGCGGCGGGGCCCGGGTTCGACGGGGTGGGTGGGGGTGAGCAGCTGCACGTTCGGTCCGATCTGGACGTCGGCGCCGATGGTGATCGGGGCGACGTCGAGGAGGACCGCGTTGAAGTTGACGAAGCTGCGCGGCCCGATCCGGACCTGCCAGCCGTAGTCGACGTAGAGCGGTGGCCGGACGTAGGCGCCCTCGCCCAGCTCGCCGAGCAGGTCGCGCAGGGCCGCGAGCCGGGCCTCGGGGTCGGCGGCCGGACTGGTGTTGAAGGCTTCCATCAGCCGCGCGGCCCGGTCCAGGTCGGCGGCGATCTCCGGATCGTCGGCGATGTAGGGCTCGCCGGCGAGCATGCGTTCCTTCATGGATGTCACCGGTCGATCATCGCCGACGATCGGGCCCGTTCGTTGGCTGGTCCGTCAATTTTAGGACTTCATTTTGCATACTCGGTATGCAACTCTGATGACTGTCAATGCGTCTCTCCCTACAGGTAGTAACGCCCGACGAGGAGGATCCGTTGCAGCGAAGAAGAAAACTGGTTGGTCTCGGTCTGGTGCTCGGCATGGTGCTCGGCGCCCCCGGCATGGCCGTCGCCCAGAAGCCCACCGAACCGACAGTCCGTCCCGACGCGGCCCCGCCGTCCCGGGTGGGTGACGTCAGCCGCCCGGTCACCGTCACCCTGCTCACCGGCGACCGGGTCACCGTCAGCGGGACCCGGGCCAGTGTGCGACCCGCACCCGGGCGCGAGGACGTCCGCTTCCTGACCCGACGGGAGCGGGGGCACGTCTCCGTCGTGCCCGAGGACGCCGTGGCGCCCATCCGGGACGGGCGGATCGACCGGCGGCTGTTCGACGTCACCGAACTGGTCGCCGCCGGCTACGACGACGCCCGGCGCGACGACCTGCCCCTGCTGATCACCGGCAGCGCCGGCGCGGCCCGGCGCTCCGCCGTGCCCGCCGGGGTGACGGTCACCCGTGAGCTGCCCGCCGCCGGCGGGCTCGCCGCCACGGCGAGCAAGCGGCGGGCCGCCGAGGTCTGGGCGGCGGTCACCGCCGCCGGTGCGAGGGTCGGCGCGGCAGGGGGCGCCGACCGGATCTGGCTCGACGGCCGGCGGCAGCTCACGCTCGACCGCAGCGTGCCGCAGATCGGCGCGCCGGAGGCGCACCGGAACGGCTGGACCGGCCGGGGCATCCGGGTCGCCGTGCTGGACACGGGGATCGACGCGACCCACCCGGACCTGGCCGGTCGGGTGGCGCAGGTGCGCAACTTCACCGAGGAGTCCGCGCCGGGCGACGTCGTCGGGCACGGCACCCACGTCGCCTCGACCATCGCCGGCAGCGGCGCCGGCTCCGGCGGCCGGATGCGGGGCGTGGCCCCGGACGCGACACTTCTCGACGGCAAGGTCTGCGAGACGTACGGCTGCCCGGAGTCGGCGATCCTCGCCGGCATGCAGTGGGCCGCGGTCGAGCAGCGGGCCCACGTGATCAACCTCAGTCTCGGCGGCTTCGACACCCCGGAGGTCGACCCGCTGGAGGCGGCCGTCAACACGCTCACCGCGCAGACCGGCGCCCTGTTCGTGATCAGCGCCGGCAACTCCGGCAGGTTCGCGCCTGTCAGTTCCCCCAGCACGGCCGACGCCGCCCTCTCAGTGGGCGCCGTCGACCGGGACGACAGCCTCGCCGACTTCTCCAGCCGTGGTCCCCGCACCGGTGACGACGCGCTGAAGCCGGACATCACCGCCCCGGGGGTGGGGATCGTGGCGGCGCGCAGCCGCGACGGGGTGATCGGCGACCCGGCCGGGACCGGGTACGTGGCGATGTCGGGCACCTCGATGGCGGCCCCGCACGTCAGCGGCGCGGCGGCACTGATGGCCCAGATGCGGCCCGGCTCGAAGGCCGGCGAGATCAAGGCACTCCTGATGTCCTCGGCGAAGCCGGATCCCGAGCTGACCGCATACGAGCAGGGAGCCGGGCGGGTCGACCTGGCCAAGGCGACCTGGCAGTCGCTGACCAACGACCCGCCGAGCGTGTCGTTCGGGCGGACGCTCTGGCCGCACGGCGACGACGCCCCGGTCACCCGCACGGTGACCTGGCGTAACGACAGCGGGACCGCGACCGACCTGGAGCTGGCCGTCGAGGCGACCGGCCCGGACGGCAGGCCGGCCCCGGCCGGCATGTTCACTCTCGGCGCGACCCGGCTCAGCGTGCCGGCCGGCGGCACGGCGAGCACCACCGTCACCGCCAACACCCGTGTCGACGGCCCGGACGGCCACTACACCGGCCGGATCGTGGTCCGCGGCGACAACTTCCCGGCGGGCATCCCGCTGGCGGTGCACCGGGAGGTGGAGAGCTACACGGTGACCGCCCGGCACCTGAACCGCGCCGGCGCGCCCGCCGGCGAGCACAGCACCACGCTGGTCTCCCTCGACGAGCTGAACCCGTACGACCTGTACGACCCGGACGGCACCGCCGAGCTGCGGGTCCCCAAGGGCCGGTACGGGCTGGTCAGTTACGTGTTCGAGGTGGACGGCGACGAGTACACCGCGGCCACCCAGCTCGTCCAGCCGGAGTTGGTGGTCGGCGGGGACACGCGGATCACCCTCGACGCCCGACGGGGCAAGCCGGTCAGGATGAGCGTCCCGCAGCGCTCGGCCACCCCGGCGCTCGCCGTCATCGACGCCGGCTTCATCGCCGAGAACGGCAGCTACACCTTCGGCCTGCTGGACTCCGACTTCGACGGTCTCTTCACCGCAGGGCTCGGGAAGCCGGTGCCCGCAGAGCGGTTCGTCGCCACGGTCAGCGGCCAGTGGGCCGACCTGAAGGCGGCGAGCAGCCCCTACCTCTACGCCTTGAGTGAGGGCGTGCCGGGCCGGATGCCGACCGGCTTCGTCCGGCACTACCGGGCGAGCGACCTGGCCACCGTCACCCACCGGTTCAACGGCGGCAGCCCGGGGCTGGCCACCGATCGCCTGGTCTTCGCGCACCGGGAACCCGACCTCGGCGGCTGGGCGGTCGGCCTGCGCACCGCCACCCCCGGGCAACGGGTCGAGCACTACAACACCCGGGGCGTGCGCTGGTCCTCCGAGCTGGACTTCGGGGTGCCGACCGACGACGGCTGGCTCGACACCAAGGCGATCCTGTTCTCCGAGGAGCGGAGCCTGCGCGCCGGGCGGCACTACCGGGAGAGCTGGAACAGCGCGCCGTACGGGCCGTCGTTCCCGGAGGCGGGGATCGTCCGCCGGGGCGACCGCATCGAGGTGGGCCTGCCGCTGCACAGTGACGCCGAGGGGCACCCCGGCGGCTCGGTCGCCGACACCGCCCGCACCGCCCTCTACCGAAACGGGAAGCTGGTAGGGGAGCACGAGGAGCCGGCGTACGGCGGGTTCGACGTGCCGCCGGGCGCGGCCGACTACCGGCTGGAGACCTCGTCGAAGCGGAGCTTCACCGACCTCTCGACCGAGGTGTCGGCCACCTGGACGTTCCGGTCCCGGCACGTCGCCGGGGACGACCCGGCCGCGCTGCCGGCGTCGGCGATCCGGTTCGCGCCCCGACTGGACCGGGACAACGCCGCCCCGGCGGGCCGGAGCTTCGTGATCCCGGTGGCGGTGCAGCGGCAGCCGGGCGCGCCCCCGGCCCGGGTCGCCGCGTTGACCGTCGACGTCTCCTACGACGGCGGGAAGACCTGGCAGCGGGCTCGGATCCGTGGCGGCGGGGACGGCTGGACGGCCACCGTGCAGCACCCGGCCGGCACCGGACACGTCTCGCTGCGGGCCACCGCCCGGGACACCGCCGGTAACACGGTCACCCAGCGCGTCATCCAGGCGTACCGCCTGCGCTGAGGCGTACCCCCGCCGGGTCCGCGGCCGACCGCGGGCCCGGCGGGGCGACCGTCAGTCGTTGGCGTGCAGCGCGGCGTTCAGCTCGATGCCCCTGCCGCTGCGCTGCTTCGCCTCCAGCGCACCGGTGACCGAGTTGCGCCAGAACAGCAGGTTGTCCACCCCGGACAGCTCGCGGGCCTTGACCACCCGGCCGTCCGGCAAGGTGATCTTGGAGGCGGCGGTGATGTAGCAGCCGGCCTCCACCACGCAGTCGTCGCCGAGCGAGATGCCCACACCGGCGTTCGCGCCGACCAGGCTGCGCTCGCCGATGCGGACCCGGTCGGTGCCACCGCCGGAGAGGGTGCCCATGATCGAGGCGCCGCCGCCGATGTCGGAGCCGTCGCCGACGACCACGCCCTGCACGATCCGGCCCTCGACCATCGAGGTGCCGAGCGTGCCGGCGTTGAAGTTGACGAAGCCCTCGTGCATGACGGTGGTGCCGGCCGCCAGGTGCGCGCCGAGGCGCACCCGGTCGGCGTCGGCGATCCGCACGCCCGACGGCACCACGTAGTCGGTCATCCGGGGGAACTTGTCCACCCCGTAGACGGCCAGGTGGCGGCCGGCGGCCCGCTCGATGACCCGCAGCTCGTCGACCCGCTCCGGGGGGCACGGCCCGGCCGAGGTCCAGGCCACGTTCGCCAGCTTGCCGAAGATGCCGTCGAGGTTGAGCTCGTTGGGGCGCACCAGGCGGTGGGAGAGCAGGTGCAGCCGCAGGTACGCGTCGGCGGCGTCCTTGATCGGCTCGTCCAGCGAGCCGATCACGGTGACCACCTGGACGGTACGCAGCCCGGGCAGCGCCCGGTCGCCGACCGCCCCCGGGGGCAGGTCCAGCACGTCCGCCTCGTCCTCGCCGGCGACCAGCGGCAGCTCGCCGAGGCCCAGCTTGCCCGTCGGATACCAGGTGTCGAGCACCTGGTCGTCAGCGGTAACGGTGGCCAGGCCGATGCCCCAGGCGGATTCGGACGTCACTGATCTACCTCTCGTTCGTGCTGCGGGCCGGCGAGCCCTCCGCGTCCCGCGTCCCGCGCGGGCCGCCCCGGAACGCTCGCTCCACGCGCTCGCCGGATCTGACGGTACCGTGCGAACCATGGAGAACCCGCTGACCCCCGAGGTCCTGGCCGATCCGGTGGCGCTGACCCGCGCACTGGTCGACATGGAGTCCGTGTCCCTCAACGAGAAGGCGATCGCCGACTGCGTGGAGGAGGTGCTGAGGGGCGTACCGCACCTGACCACGTACCGGCACGGCAACACGGTGATGGCGCGGACGGACCTGGGCCGCGACCAGCGGGTGGTGCTCGCCGGTCACCTGGACACGGTGCCGCTGAACAACAACTTCCCGTCGACAATGCGCGGCGACCTGATGTACGGCTGCGGCACCTCGGACATGAAGTCCGGGGTGGCCTTCGCGCTGAACCTGGCGGTGAGCCTGCCGGACCCGCGCTACGACGTGACGTACTTCTTCTACGAGGCGGAGGAGATCGAGTCGAAGTACAACGGCCTCTTCCTGGTCGCCGACGCGTACCCGCAGTGGCTGGAGGCCGACTTCGCGCTGCTGCTGGAGCCGACGCACGGCATCGTCGAGGCGGGGTGCCAGGGCACCATGCGCGGGGTCGTGACCACCACCGGCGTACGCGCCCACTCGGCCCGTTCCTGGCACGGGGTGAACGCGATCCACGCGGCCGGCGAGGTGCTCGACCGGCTGACCAACTACGAGGCGCGGCGGGTGACCATCGACGGCTGCGACTACCGGGAGGGGATGAACGCGGTCCGTATCCACGGCGGCGTGGCCGGCAACGTGGTGCCCGACCGGTGCGAGGTCGAGGTCAACTACCGGTTCGCGCCGGACCGGACCCCGGCCGAGGCCGAGGCGCACCTGCGCGAGGTCTTCGCCGGCTTCGACGTGCGGGTCACCGATTCGGCCGCCGGCGCCCCGCCCGGGCTGGACGCGGCACCCGCCAAGGAGTTCCTCGCCGCGGTCGGTGCCGCGCCGATCGGCAAGCTGGGCTGGACGGACGTGGCCCGGTTCGCCGCGATGGGCATCCCGGCGCTGAACTTCGGCCCCGGCGACCCCAACCTGGCCCACCACCCGGACGAGCACGTGGAGATCAGCAAGATCCGGGAGGGCGCCGTCACCCTGCGCCGCTGGCTCGCCTCCTCCTGACGCTCCCGCGCGGGGCGCCCCCCGCATGACGGAAGGTCCGCGTCGGACGACGCGGACCTTCCGGTGTTCCCGGTGTCGTCGGTGCGGTCAGACGGTGGTGGACGCGTCGGCGGCGGGCCGGGCGTCGGTCTGGCTGCCCTGGTCGGTGGACGGTTCCATCAGGCGGGCGCGGCGGCGCTCGGCCACCACGTCGCGGATGCGGCGCTGCATCTGCCGCCGGATCCGGATCATCTCGCTGTTGCTGATCACGCTGACTCCTCCCCCGAAGGCGCGCGCCGGGGCATACCCGGTATGTGAATAGTAAGACGCCCGTGCGACCGAATTAGTTGCCCAAGATCCGGAAAAATATTTCCGATCGTCGCCCGGCCCGTCTCCGCCCGCCGCCCGAGGCCGTGCCGTCCGCCGCCCGGGGCCGCGTCCTCCGCCGCCCGGGGGCGTGTCGTTCGTCGCCTTGGCCGTCACCTGCGGCGGCCCGGCTAACGGTGCGTGCACCTGGCGGGTGCGGCTCCACTACGGTTGCTCCCATGGGTCAGAGCAACGGGCGGGAGGCCGGCCGCGAGCCGGGACAGGAACGGCACCGGGGGGCCGTGACGCTGCGTCGGCAGGCGTTGACGGGCAGCACCGCCGACCAGCGCCTGCTCGATTCGCGGGGGCGTGAGGACTGGAAGACCAAGGACGCCTGGCGGGCGCTGCGCATCCTCTCCGAGTTCGTCGAGGGCTTCGACACCCTCGCCGACCTGCCCTCGGCGGTCAGCGTGTTCGGTTCCGCCCGCAGCCACCCGGAGAGCCCCGAGTGCCAGCTGGCCGAGGCGGTGGGCGCTGCCCTGGCCCGGGCCGGCTACGCGGTGATCACCGGCGGCGGGCCGGGCGTGATGGAGGCGGCCAACCGGGGCGCCAGCGAGGCCGGTGGGCTGTCGGTCGGCCTCGGCATCGAGCTCCCCTTCGAACAGGGGCTCAACGACTGGGTCGACCTGGCCATCGACTTCCGCTACTTCTTCGCCCGCAAGACCATGTTCGTCAAGTACGCCCAGGCGTTCGTCGTGCTGCCCGGCGGGTTCGGCACCATGGACGAGCTCTTCGAGGCGCTCACCCTGGTGCAGACCGGCAAGGTGACCCGGTTCCCCGTGGTGCTGATGGGCGCCGACTACTGGAGCGGCCTGCTCGACTGGCTGCGCGACACGATGGCCGCCGACGGGAAGATCGGCCCCGTCGACCTGGAGCTGATCTGCGTGACCGACGACGTCGACGCGGCGGTCCGGCACATCGTGGAGGCCGAGGCCGCCCTCAACGTCGAGCAGGAGGCCGTCCGCGAGGAGGCGGTCGCCGTCACCGCCGCCGACCAGCAGGCCGCCGCCGAGGCGGGCGACGAGAACCGGAAGCGCTGACATGGCGGCGATCTGCGTGTTCTGCGCCTCCTCCCGTACCCTCGACCAGCGCTGGCTGGACCTCGCGGCCGAGACGGGCGCGGAGATCGCCCGGCGCGGGCACACCCTCGTCAGCGGCGGCGGGTGCGTCGGCATGATGGGCGCGCTGGCGGACGGGGCGCGGGCGGCCGGCGGCCGGACGGTCGGGGTGATCCCGCAGTCGCTTGTCGACCTGGAGGTCGCCGACCTGGCGTCGGACGAGTTGCTCGTCACCGACTCGATGGCCAGCCGCAAGACCCTCATGATCGACAAGTCGGACGCGTTCCTCACCCTGCCGGGCGGGCTCGGCACCCTCGACGAGCTGTTCGAGGTCTGGACGACCGCCACCCTGGCCCTGCACGCCAAGCCGATGGTGCTGGTCGACACCGACGGCTTCTACCGTCCGGTGCTCGACTGGCTGGGCGCGCTGGCCGACCAGACCTTCCTCAAGCCCGCCGGCCTGGGCCTGCTCACCGTGACCGACACGGTCCCCGCCGCCCTGGACACCCTGGAACTCCAGCTCCTCTGACGGGGGAGTGTGGGTTGGTCCCCGGCGGGGTGGCGGGGCGGGGGTGTCGTACCGGCGTGGTGGGATGGACGGATGCAGGCGTACCGGCTGGTGCGCCGGCCTGCCGAGGCGGTCCGGGGGGACCACCGGCCCGGCGGGCCGGCCCGGGGGGACGGTCGGTCCGGGGGGCCGACCGGGGGTGAGCGGCGGTCCGGGGGGCCGGCCGACGGGGACGCGCACCCTGGGGCGGCGCGGCTGGCCGATCCGCGCCAGGTCGAGATCGTGGCGCACACCGACGGGCCGATGCTGGTGCTCGGCGGTCCCGGCACGGGCAAGACCGCCACGCTGGTCGAGGCCGTCGCCGCGCGGGTGGCCGAGGGCGTCGACCCGGAGCGGATCCTGGTGCTCACCTTCGGCCGCCGGGGCGCCACCGCGCTGCGTCAGCGGATCGAGGCCCGCGTCGCCGAGGGCGGGCACCGCGTGCTGCGCGAGCCGCTGGTGCGCACCCTTCCGGCGTACGCCTTCGGGCTGCTGCGGCGGGCGGCGGCCGAGCGCGGCGAGCCGTCCCCCCGGCTGCTCACCGGGCCGGAGCAGGATCTGATCATCCGCGAGCTGCTCGACGTGGTCGGCGAGGCGCCCGACGACGACCCGGTCGGCTGGCCGGAGGACCTGCGCCCCGCGTTGCGCACCCGGGCCTTCGCGGCGCAGCTGCGCGACCTGCTGATGCGCGCCGCCGAGCGGGGCGTCGGCCCCGTCGAGCTGGCCCGGCTGGGCGAGAAGCTCGGCCGCGCCGACTGGCCCGCCGCCGCGCGTTTCCTGCGGGAGTACGTGGCCGTGCTCGCCCTGCGCGACGTCAGCAACCGCGGCTCCGTCGCGTACGACCCGGCCGAGCTGGTCCGCGCCGCCACCGGGATGCTGCTCGACGACCCCGAGCTGCTCGCGGCCGAGCGCCGGCGGCTGGCGTACGTCTACGTCGACGAGTTGGCCGACACCGACCCGGCCCAGCAGGACCTGCTCGCGACGGTGGCCGGGGGTGGCAAGCCCCTGGTCGCGTTCGCCGACCCGGATTCGTCCACGTACGCGTTCCGGGGCGCCGACCCGGCGGGGGTGGCGACGTTCCCGCACCGCTTCCGCACCGCCTCGGGTGCGCCCGCGGCGCAGGTGGTGCTCACCACGTCCTACCGGGCCGGTGCCCGGCTGCTCGCCGCGTCCGGCCGGCTGGCGCGGCGGCTGCGCGGCCCGGCGGCGCACCGTTGGCTGCACCCGCTGCCCGACGCGCCCCCCGGCGCGGTCGAGGTACGCACCTTCCGCTCGGCCACCAGCGAGGCGGCCTGGCTGGCGCACGCCCTGCGCGAGGCGCACCTGCTCGGCGGCGTGCCCTGGTCGGAGATGGCCGTGCTGGTGCGCTCCACCGGGCGGCAGCTGCCCTCGCTGCAACGTGCCCTGCACGCCGCCGGGGTGCCCACCGTCGTGCACGGCGAGGACCTGCCGCTGCACCTGCAACCGGCGGTCGCGCCGCTGCTGCTCCTGCTGCGCTGCGCCCTGGAGCCCGAGCGGCTCGACGAGGAGGCCGCCGTGGCGCTGCTGCACTCGCCGCTCGGCGGCGCCGATCCGCTGGCCGAGCGGCGGCTGCGGCAGGGGCTGCGCGCGCTGGCGCTGGCCGGCGGCGACCGCCGGCCCTCGGGCGAGCTGATCGTGGAGGCGCTGCGCGACCCGGCCGGGTTGGCCGGGATCGAGCGGCACTGGGCGGAGCCGGCGCAGACGGTGGCCGGTCTGCTTGCCGTGGCCCGGGAGTCCGCCGCGCGGCCCGGCGCCACGGCGGAGGACGTCCTCTGGGCGGTGTGGCGGGCCAGCGGGCTCGCCGAGCTGTGGTCCGCGGCGACCGGCCGCGGCCAGACGGTGACCGGCGAGGGCGACGTCGCGCGGCGCCGCCGCGCCGAGGCGGCCGACCGCGACCTCGACGCCGTGATGGTCCTCTTCGACGCGGCGGCCCGGTTCACCGACCGGCTGCCCGGCGCGCGTACGGAGGTCTTCCTCGACCACGTCCTCGGCCAGGACCTGCCGGCCGACACCCTCGCCCCGACCGCCGACCGGGGGGAGGCGGTACGGCTGCTCACCGCCCACGCCGCGAAGGGGCTGGAGTGGGATCTCGTGGCGGTCGCCGGGGTGCAGGAGGGCGTCTGGCCCGACCTGCGCCTGCGCGGCAGCCTGCTCGGCTCGGAGCGCCTGGTCGACGTGCTCGCCGGCCGGACGGCCGGCGCGGGCGTGGTGGCGGCCCTGGTCGGGCAGACCTCGGCGCTGCTCGACGAGGAGCGCCGGCTGTTCCACGTCGCGGTCACCCGGGCCCGGCGATGGCTGCTGGTCAGCGCGGTCGCCTCCGCCGCGGTGGGCGGCGACGACCACGAGGAGCAGCCGAGCCGCTTCCTCTACGAGCTGGGCCCCACCGACCCCACCGACCCCACCGACCCGTCCGGCCCGCCGGACCCGTCCGGTCCGCCGGACCCGTCCGGTCCGCCGGATCCCACCGCCCCGACCGGCCGCGCCGGCTCCACCGCGCCTTCCGTGCCGGGTGACGGTCCACCGCCTCCGGGGAGCCGACGCCCGGCCGGCGTCGCAGCGCGGCCGGACGGGAACGCGCCGCAGCGTCCGGAGGAAGGTGGTCCCTCCGCCGAGGAGGAGCCGGATCGGCCGGGGGCCCTGCCGGTGAGCCGGCCGCCCCGGGCGCTGACCCTGCCGGCGCTGGTGGCGGAGCTGCGTACCGCCGTCAGCGACCCGGCCGTGTCCTACGCCCGGCGGCAGGCGGCGGCTGCCGAGCTGGCCCGGCTCGCCGCCGCCGGGGTGGCCGGCGCGCACCCGGACGACTGGTGGGGGCTGCGGCAGCTCTCCGACGACCGCCCGCTGGTCGACGAGGGGGAACCGGTCCGGGTCACCCCGTCGGCGATGGAGAGCGCGCTGCGGTGCAGCCTGCGCTGGCTGCTGGAGCGGCACGGCGGCAGCCCGCCGGCCAGCGCCGCCCAGGGCGTCGGCAACCTGGTGCACGCCGCCGCGATGCTCGCCGAGGACGCCAGTGCGGACCGGGGCGCGCTGCTGGACTACGTCGCCGCCCGGTTCGACGTCATCGAGCTGGCCGCCCGCTGGATGGTCGGTCCGGAGCACAGCCGCGCCGAGGCGATGGTGGACAAGCTGCTCCGCTGGCTGGCCGCGAATCCGCGCCGGCTGCTCGCCATCGAGCACGAGTTCGCGGTACGCCTCGACGACCCGCACCGGCCGGTCGAGCTGGTCGGCCGGGTGGACCGGCTGGAGGTCGACGAGGACGGCCGGCTGGTCGTCATCGACCTGAAGACCGGCAAGTCCACCGCCGTCACGGCCAACGACCTCGCCGAGCACCCGCAGCTCGGCGCCTACCAGGCGGCGGTGGAGGCGGGGGCCTTCGCCGACTTCGGCGAGGAGTCCGGCGGCGCGGCCCTGGTGCAGCTCGGCACCGGCGCGAAGGACGCGAAGGAGCAGAGCCAGGCGCCGGCGGGGGAGGGCCCGGAGGCCGGCTGGGCGACCGCGCTGGTGCGACGCACCGCGGATACGATGGCCGCCGCCACCTTCGCCGCGGTCGCCAACTCCAAGTGCCGGGTCTGCCCGGTGCGTACGAGCTGCCCGGTGTCCGGGCAGGGCCGCCAGGTGGTCGAGCCGCCGACCACCCGTCGTCCGGAGCGCCCGTGAGCGTGAGGAGTGAGCTTGCGAGCCCCGCAGTCGCGAACTGAGATCACTCAGTGACGCAGCCCGCCCTGTTCAGCAGCGCGACCCCGACGCCCCGGGTCGCCGACGCCGGCCCCCGCTACACGCCGGTGGAGCTGGCGAAGCTGCTGCGGCTGCCCGCGCCGACCCGGGAACAGGCCGCGATCATCGCCGCGCCCGTCGAGCCGCTGCTGGTGGTCGCGGGCGCCGGGTCGGGCAAGACGGAGACGATGGCCGCCCGGGTGGTCTGGCTGGTCGCCAACTCGCACGTGCGGCCGGAGCAGGTGCTCGGGCTCACCTTCACCCGCAAGGCCGCCGGAGAGCTGGCGCACCGGGTGCGTACGCGGCTGGACCAGTTGGTGCGGCGGCTCGGGCGGCGGGGGCGCGACCCGCTCGACGATCCGCTGGCGGGGGAGCCGACGGTCTCCACCTACCACTCGTACGCGGGCCGGATCGTTACCGAGCACGGGCTGCGGGCCGGTTACGAGCCGTCCACCCGGCTGCTCACCGAGGCGTCCCGCTGGCAGTTGGTCGACCTGCTGGTGCGCAACTACGACGGCGACATGTCCGAGGTGGACCGGATGCCGAGCACCGTCACCGACGCGGTGCTGGCGCTCGCCGGGGAACTCGACGAGCACCTGGTCGACCCCGACGCGCTGGCCGCGTGGACGGGCCGCTTCTTCGCCGAGGTGCAGGCGCGTCCCGGCCGGGTCTACGCCGACGTGCGCAAGGCGCTGCAACTCCAGCAGATCCGCCTGAAGCTGCTTCCGCTGGTGCGCGCGTACGCCCGGCGCAAGGAGGACTTCGAGGCGATGGACTTCGCCGACCAGCTCGCGCGGGCGGCCCGGGTCGCCCGCGACCATCCGGGCGTCGGCGAGATCGAGCGGGACCGGTTCCGGGTGGTGCTGCTGGACGAGTACCAGGACACCAGCCACGCCCAGGTGGTGCTGCTCAACGCGCTCTTCGGCGGCGGGCACCCGGTGACGGCGGTCGGCGACCCCTGCCAGTCGATCTACGGCTGGCGCGGGGCGAGCGCCGGCACCCTGGACCGGTTCCCCACGGAGTTCGCCCGCGCGGGCGGTGCGCCGGCCGAGGTGCTCGGCCTCACCACGAGCTGGCGCAACCGGCCCGAGATCCTCGGTGTCGCCAACGCGCTGGCCACCCCGCTGCGGGCCGCCGGCGCCCGGGTGCCGGAGCTGCGCGCGGCGATGAGCGTCAAGGAGCCGGTCCCGCACCGCAGCGCCCGCGGCGCCGCCGGCGGCACCGTCCACTGCGCCCTGCTGCGGACGTACGCCGACGAGGCCGACTGGATCGCCGACAGCGTGCTGCACGCCTGGCGCGGCGCGGCCGGGATGCCCGGCGTGCTGCCCGAGCACATCCCGGTGCCGCTGCGGCCCACGACCGCCGTGCTCGTGCGGCTGCGCAGCCAGATCCCGGCGATCGAGTCGGCGCTGCGTGAGCGCGGCCTGCCGGTCGAGGTGGTGGGCCTGGGCGGTCTGCTGGACACCCCCGAGGTGCGGGACGTGGTGTGCACGCTGCGGGTGTTGGCCGACCCGACGGACGGGGCCGCGCTGCTGCGGCTGCTGACCGGCGCGCGCTGGCGGATCGGGCCCCGTGACCTGGTGGCCCTGCACCGCCGGGCGAAGTCCATCGCGGCGGCCCGGCGCAGGCTCGCCGACGACGGCACCCCGGAGATCAGCCCGGACCTGCTCGACGAGGCGACCCTGGTGGAGGCGCTGGCCGACCTGGGCCCGGCGCAGGCGTACTCGGCGGAGGGCTACGCGCGGCTGCGGGCGTACGCCCGGGAGCTGGGCCTGCTGCGCTACCGGCTGGACCAGTCCCTGCCGGAGCTGATCGCGGACATCGAGCGGACGATCGGCCTGGACGTGGAGGTGGCGGTGCGGGCCGGCCGGGACGGGGCCGGGGACGCCGGCCTGGCGCGGGGCCACCTGGACGCGCTCGGCGACGTCGCCGCCCGGTTCAGCGGGGAGACGCCGGGCGCCACCCTGTCGGGGTTCCTGGCCTACCTGGCCGCCGCCGAGGACGAGGAGCGCGGCCTCACGCCGGGCGAGGTGGAGGTGGTCGAGGGGGCGGTGCAGATCCTCACCGCGCACGCCGCGAAGGGCCTGGAGTGGGACGTGGTCGCGGTGGCCGGGCTGAGCCGGGGCGTCTGGCCGGGGCCGGTGCGCAACTCCGACCACTGGCTCGGCGGGCTGGGCGTGCTGCCGTTCCCGTTGCGCGGCGACGCCGACGGGCTGCCGGAGCTGGGCCTCGACGAGGCCGAGGACCAGCGGGGCGTGGCCCGGGCGCTGGAGGACTTCACCGACGCCTGGCGGGCGCACGACGAGCGGGAGGAGCGCCGGCTGGCGTACGTGGCGGTGACCCGCCCCCGGCGGCTGCTGCTCTGCTCCGGCTACTGGTGGGGGGAGGGCACCAAACGGCCGCGCGGCCCGTCGGTGCTGCTGCGGGAGGTGCACGACGCCTGCCTGGACGCCCGCGCCGGGCACCTGGTGGACGAGTGGGCGCCGGAGCCGCCGGGCGACGCGGTCAACCCGACGACCGAGGTGGTGCTGCGCGCCGAGTGGCCGGCCGACCCGCTGGGCGCCCGCCGGCCGGCGCTGGCCGAGGCGGCGGCCCTGGTCCGCCGCTTCCTCACCGACGGCGACCCGGCCGCCCGCCCGCTGTCCGACGGCGAGACCGCCGAACGGGCGCCGTCCGGCGACGACGACACCGCCGGGGTGGGCGCGGACCCGACGGCCGACGACGCGGACGTGGCGCGGTGGCGGCGGGAGGCCGACCTGCTGCTCGCCGAGCGGGCCGAGCTGACCCGGCAGTCCGGCGCCGTCGAGGTGGCCCTGCCCGGCCAGCTGTCGGTGACCCAGTTGGTGGCGCTGCGCCGGGATCCGGCGGCGCTGGCCCGCGCGCTGCGCCGCCCGGTGCCCACCGAACCCAATCCGTACGCCCGCCGGGGCACCGCCTTCCACACCTGGCTGGAGCAGCGGTTCGGCGCCGACCGGCTGCTCGACCTGGACGAGCTGCCGGGTGCGGCGGACGCGGACGCGGCGCCGGACGAGGCGTTGGCCGAGCTCCAGGAGCGCTTCCTGGCCAGCGAGTGGGCCGAGCGGGTGCCGGTCGAGGTGGAGGTGCCCTTCGCCACAGCGATCGCCGCAGTGGTGGTCCGGGGGCGGATGGACGCCGTCTTCGCCCGGCCGGGCGGGCGGTTCGACGTGGTCGACTGGAAGACCGGCCGGCAGCCCGACGGCGCCGCCGCCGAGGTGGCCGCCGTGCAGCTCGCGGTCTACCGGCTGGCCTGGGCGGAGCTGGCCGGCGTGCCGGTGGAGCGGGTCGGCGCGGCGTTCCACTACGTGCGGGACGGGGTCACGGTCCGCCCGACGGACCTGCTCGACGCGGACGGGCTGACCGCGCTGATCGCCTCCGTACCGGAAATCCCGGCAGACGGTGGTGCCGGGACGAATCCGTGATAGGTTGGTCGCGTTGCAGTTATGGTTCCCAGAGACTCTGTGTGCGCCTGGAGGATTGTGGCCCAGGCGCTCTTTGTTGTGTCCGGAGTTCTCCGGGCGGGGCGACCAGAAGCGACAAGCGAGCCAGGCAGTTCCGCGTGGCGCGCTCCTCTTCGAGCCCGCAACAAGTGCGGGTTCGACGTTCCGTCAAGGAGACGAAACAAAAATGGCTATTGGCACCGTCAAGTGGTTCAACGCTGACAAGGGCTTCGGCTTCATCACCCCGGACGGCGGCGGCGCCGACGTCTTCGCCCACTTCTCGGCGATCCAGTCCTCCGGCTACCGGAGCCTGGACGAGAACCAGCGGGTCGAGTTCGAGGTGACCCAGGGCCAGAAGGGCCCGCAGGCGGAGAACATCCGCCCGCTCTGATCTTCGGATCGTCCAGTAACACCCATCGCGCCCTCCGGGTGTGGTGACGGGACCGGCCCGCCGCACCGTCGACCTGCGTGAGCAGGCGGCGAACGGCGGCGGGCCGGGGCCCGTACCCCTTTCGGTTCGTGCTTGTGAGTCACCCGCGGCTGGTCCGCCGGTGACAGCGCCGCCTCCGGCGCCCTCCCTCGACACGTGCCGCGTCGAGGAAGGCTTCCGCATGACCACTGTCGTACCCTCTTTCGCCCTCACCGGGCTGGCCCCGGCGCTGCTCGCCGAGCTGACCGCCCAGGGCATCACCGAGCCGTTCCCGATCCAGTCGGCGACCCTGCCGGACTCGCTCGCCGGCCGGGACGTGCTCGGCCGGGGCCGCACCGGCTCCGGCAAGACGCTCGCCTTCGGGCTTCCCCTGCTGTCCCGCATCGCCGGCCGCCGGGCCCGCCCGGGCCGACCGCTGGCCCTGGTGCTGGTGCCCACCCGTGAGCTGGCCCAGCAGGTCACCACCGCGCTCGACCCGTACGCCCGCGCCGTCGGGCTGCGCTGCGCCACCGTCGTCGGCGGGCTCTCCCTGCAACGCCAGGCGGACGCCCTGCGCGCCGGCGCCGAACTGGTCGTGGCCACCCCCGGCCGGCTGCACGACCTGATCAACCGCGGCGACGCCCGGCTGGACCAGGTCGGCATCACCGTGCTCGACGAGGCCGACCAGATGGCCGACATGGGCTTCCTGCCGCAGGTCACCAAGCTGCTGGAGCAGGTCGCCCCGAACGGGCAGCGGATGCTCTTCTCGGCCACCCTCGACGGCGGCGTGGACAAGCTGGTGCGCCGCTTCCTCAGCAACCCGGTCTCGCACTCGGTCGACCCGGGCACCGCCACGGTGACCGCGATGACCCACCACGTGCTGCACGTCGACGCGGTGGACAAGCCCACCGCGCTGACCTGGATCGCCGCCCGCGAGGGCCGCACCATCCTGTTCATGGGCACCAAGCACCGCGCCGACCGGCTCGCCCGCCAGTTGCTGGCCAAGGGGGTACGCGCGGCCGCGCTGCACGGCGGCAAGTCGCAGCCGCAGCGCACCCGGATCCTGGAGCAGTTCCGCACCGGGCAGGTGACGGCGCTGGTCGCCACCGACGTGGCGGCCCGGGGCATCCACGTCGACGGGCTCGACATGGTGGTCAACGTGGACCCGCCCACCGAGGCGAAGGACTACCTGCACCGTGGTGGGCGTACCGCCCGGGCGGGGGAGTCCGGCACGGTCGTCACCCTGGTCCTGCCGGAGCAGCGCCGGGACGTGTCCCGGCTGATGTCGACCGCCGGCATCCGTCCCGAGTCCGTCCAGGTGCGCCCCGGCGACGAGGCCCTGGCCCGGGTGACCGGCGCCCGGGAGCCGTCCGGCGTGCCGGTGACGATCGCGCCGCCCGCGCCGCAGGCCGCCTCCGCCGGGTCTGCCGGCGGCCGGTCGGCCGGCCGCGCCGGTGAGGGCGCCCGGGCTCCGCACCGCGCCTCGGGGCGGCCCCGCCGCTCGCGCCGCCCCCGCACCCCGCACGCCTCCTGACCAACCCCTCCGCGTTCCGCTCTCCCGTCGGGGGCCGGGCCCCCCGCCCCGCGCCCCCCGCGGGGGGGGGGAAAAGCGCACCGTTCGTACGATGGGGGGCGGTTTTAGCCGCCGGGGGGGGGGGAAGCTGGGGGGGGGGGGCGATGCCGGGGGGGCCCCCCC